>JALYRV010000359.1 GCA_030855205.1 Acidobacteriota bacterium
CGCCGCCTGCTGTGACGGCGCTTCCGTGAGGCGAACGCGGAAAGTGTGGCGAGTGCCGAACCGAACTACCTGCAACTCGACAGTCTCGCCTGGCGCGTGGCTGCGAACAATTCGCTGCAGCCCGGCTACCCGGTCCACCTGCTGGCCGTCGGCGGCGACAATGACGTCGCCCTCGCGCACGCCCGCCTGCCTCGCCGGCGTGTTCTCGCCGCTGAACCCGCCGACGATCACGCCGCGCACATCCGGAAGCCTGGCTGCTGCCGCGTCCTGCGCATCGACTTCGTCGATCTGGATGCCGAGCACCGCGATGCGAACTCGGCCGTGCTCGATGATGTCCGTCATGACTTTGCGCGCGAGCGTGATCGGAATCGCGAAGCCGTAGCCGGCGTTGAATCCGTTCGGGCTGGCGATCGCGGTGTTGATGCCGATCACCTCGCCGCGGCTGTTGATCAGCGGGCCGCCCGAGTTGCCGCGATTGATCGCGGCGTCGGTCTGAATGAAGTCGAAGATCCCGTACTGGTTGTTCGCCGCGAGGTTCTGCAGCACTTGGCCACCTCGGCCCTTGGCGCTGATGATTCCCGCGGTAACCGTATGGTCGAAGCCGAGCGGATTGCCGATGGCCAGGACCCATTCACCGACGCGCGAGCGCGTGTCGTCGCCCAGCACGGCGAACTGAAAATCATCGCCCTCGATCTTGAGCACGGCGACGTCCGTCGTCGGATCCGTTCCGACTACTCTCGCGGTGTACTGCCGGCCGTTGAGGAGGCGCACCGTCACTCTGTCGGCCACCGTCCGCATGTCGCTGCGGGTGACGACGTGATTGTTGGTGAGGATGTAGCCGTCCTTCGAGACGATCACGCCCGAACCCATTCCCGTCTGCACTCTCGGGGCCTGCTGCCCCTGTTGCAGCTGCTCGAACAGCTCTTCCATTCCTTCGGGAACCATGCCCGGCGGGATCTGCATCTGCGTGCGTCCGCGCGGGCGCGTCGTGTCCGGCCGAATGTTCACCGTGATCGATACGACGGCAGGCGTAACGCTCTCGGAGATCGAGACGAACGCGTTGCTCGCCTCAGCTACCGTCTGCACGTCCATGGCGGACGGGCGGTTCTGCGCGAACGTAGGGCGCGTCCAGTTCATGCCGGAGGCGATCATCAACCCGCCGAGGAACGCGATCACAACCGCGAGCGTCCAGCGGGCACGAGAGAATGATGGGACCATATGCAACCTTTGTTTGTTGATGCGTTGGGAGATCTACCGACCTAGCAAGTATGACACCTGAACCCCAGCGCGGGTTTCAGATGCCAGGAGGCTGGGCAGACCCCGGGGGTGGTCGCAGGCCGCGTCTTAGCGCGCGTAGTTTGCGCGCGTAGCGGCCGAAGACCATCCCGGGGGTCCGCCCAGCCGGCGGACCTACTTCTTGTCTTCGTCCACGATCTCGTAATCCGCTTCGGCCACATCTTCGGCCGGAGGAGCGGCGTCAGGCGCCGCACCTGGCTCGCCGCCCGCCGGGTCGCCGGACGCGCCCGCCTGCTGCGACTGCTGCTGATAGAACGCCTGACCGGCCTCGCTGAAGACCTTGGTGAGTTCCTCCTGAGCCGCCTTGATCTCGCCGACGTCGTCGCCCTTGAGCGCCTTGCGCGCGCGCTCAACGGCTTCGTCCACGCGGGTCTTCACTTCCGGCGCGACCTTGTCGCCCCACTCCTTCACGTTCTTCTCGACTTCGTACGTCATGCTGTCGAGCCGGTTGCGCGCGTCGATCTCCTCGCGGCGCTTCTTGTCTTCCGCCGAGTTCTTCTCCGCGTCCTTGACCATGCGGTCGATCTCGCCGTCGGACAGGCCGCTCGAAGCCTCGATCTTGATCTTCTGCTCTTTGCCGGTGGCCTTGTCCTTCGCGGTCACGTGCAGGATGCCGTTGGCATCGATGTCGAAGGTGACCTCGACCTGGGGCATGCCGCGCGGTGCCGGCGGAATCCCGGTGAGCTGGAATTTTCCGATGGTCTTGTTGTACTGGGCCAGCTCGCGCTCGCCCTGCAGAACGTGGATCTCCACCGTGGTCTGGTTGTCGTCCGCGGTCGAGAAGGTCTCGGTCTTCTTGGTCGGGATCGTCGTGTTTCGCGGGATGAGCACCGTGGTCACGCCGCCGAGCGTTTCGATTCCGAGCGAGAGCGGTGTCACGTCCAGCAGTAGAACGTCCTTCTGCTCGCCCGTGAGCACCGCGCCCTGGACCGCCGCGCCGATCGCGACTACTTCGTCCGGGTTCACGCCCTTGTTGGGCTCCTTGCCGAAGAACTTCTTGACCTCTTCCTGGATCCGCGGGATGCGCGTCGAGCCGCCGACGAGGAGGATCTCGTCG
>JALYRV010000176.1 GCA_030855205.1 Acidobacteriota bacterium
CTGTACGACGGCGACGCTGCCGAGGATGCCGCGCCCGATCCGGCGGCGCTTCGCCGCCAGGAGCCCGAGCGGGATGCCGAGCAGGACGGCGGCGCCGAGCGAGAGCGCGACCATCAGGAGATGTTCACGCGCACGCGCGAGCATGCGCGCCGGGCGCGAGGACGCGTCGAAGCCCGCCGCGGTGCCGATCGTTGTCGCGAGAAAATCGGCCGCCACGCGGCCTTCGGGCACGCCATCGAGCTTCACGCGCGCGTTCATCGCGATCATGGCGCGCTCGTCGATGCGGCCGGCAAGCCCTTCCCACGCCGCGATTGCCGCGGCGGCGCGCGCCGTCGCGCCGGAGCGGTACAGCACGACCGCCTGATAGCGCGGAAAGTAATCGAGGTCATCGTCGAGCACGCGAAGCCCGTACGCGCGAATCTCCGCGTCGGTCGAATAGAGATCGGTGGCCGCGATCTGCCCGGCGGCGAGGGCGCGGTACGCAAGGTCATGATCGAGGCCCCGCACGCGCGCGTGCGGCAGCCGGTAGCGCGCGCGCAGCGCAGGCCAGCCGTCAGTGCGGCTCATGAACTCGTTGGCGAACCCGAGTTCCAGATCCGGGTGGCGCGCCAGGTCCGAGATCGCGCGCACGCCGAGTCGATCCGCTGCCGGCCCCAGCATGCCGATCGCGTAGGTGTTGTTGAAGCCCAGCGGCCGCGTCATGGAGATACCCGATGCGGCGAGCGCCGCCGGCATCCCCTCGTCGGCGACGCCCGGCACGAGCTCCTGGCTCAGCGTGCCGGTGTATTCGACGTACGCGTCGATGTCGCCGCGCTTCAGGGCCTCGAACACCACGCGCGTGCCGCCAACCTCGCGGCGGTGTTCGGCAGCGGCCCCCGACGCGCGCGCGGCCTGCGTGAGCATTTCGCCGAGCACGACCGACTCGGTGAAGACCTTCGATCCGATCACGAGCGGACGATCGCCGGCGCGTGCGCATCCCGCCGCGAGCATCACGAGCGCACAGGCGGCGGCCCGGCGCGTCATGGCCGCGTCCCGCTCGCTGCAGGCGCGCGCTGCGCACGCACGAACCGCGCGGCGAAGTCATCGGCCGGGCGCTCGATCAGGTCCCGGGGTGTCCCGTCCTGCAGCACATGCCCGTCCTTCATCAGCAGGATGCGGTCCGCGAAGAAGGCCGCTTCGCCGAGGTCGTGCGTGACGATGATGACGGTGCGGTGGAGGCGGCGGAAGACCTCGCGCAGGTCGGTCTGAAGCTCGTAACGCGTGATGGGATCGAGCGCCCCCAGCGGCTCGTCGAACATCAGCACGCCGGGATCGAGCATGAGCGCGCGCATCAGACTCACGCGCTGCGCCTGCCCGCCCGACAACTGCACGGGGTAGCGGTCGAGTGCGCTCGCGGGAAGGCGGACGAGCGCCGCGAGCTCCTGCACCCGTGCCTCGCGGCGGGCGGCGTCCCACCCGAGATGCCGCGCGACGATCGCCGCGTTGTCGCGTGCCGTGAGGTGCGGAAACAAACCGCCCCCCTGCACGACGAAGCCGATGCGCTGCCGGAGCGGTGCGGGACTCCGCGGCCCGAAGGGGGCGTTCTCGAAGTGCACCGTGCCTTCGGACGGAGCGTCGAGTCCCGAGAGCAGCCGCAGCAGCGTGGATTTGCCCGACCCGCTCGGGCCGATCAGCACCAGCGTGCTGCCGGCGTCGACACGCAGGTCGAGCCGGTGCAGCGCGGTGAGGGCGTCATAGCGCTTCGTCACCCCCCGAAGCTCGAACATCGGCACACTCTATAATCATTCGCACGTTGTCCATGCGCCTCGGCATCGATCTCGGCGGCACCAAGACCGAGATCATCGCGATCGATCGCGAGGGGCGCGAGTTGTTCCGCACCCGTCTGGCGACCCCTCGCGGTGACTACGCCGCCACCATCGACACCATCCGCACCCTCGTGCACAGCGCCGAGGCTGCGCTCGGTGCGCGGGGCGCCAGTGTCGGCGTCGGAATCCCCGGCATCGAATCGCCCGCCACCGGTCTCGTCAAGAACGCCAACTCCACGTGGCTGCTCGGGCATCGCCTGAGCGCTGACCTCGAGGCTGCGCTCGCGCGTCCCGTGCGCCTCGCCAACGACGCCAATTGCTTTGCGATGTCGGAAGCCGCTGACGGCGCGGCTGCGGGTGCGGCGAGTGTCTTCGGCGTCATCCTTGGCACTGGCGTCGGAGGGGGCATCGTGATCGGCGGACGTCTCGTCCAGGGCGTGAATGCGATCGCCGGCGAGTGGGGTCACAACGCCCTCCCGTGGGCGGAAGACGATGAGCGGCCGGGCCCGCGGTGTTACTGCGGGCGATCGGGGTGCATCGAGTCGTTCCTGTCCGGGCCCGCGCTGGCGGGGCAGTTCGGGCACGACACGGGTTTGTCATGGACGGCGGAGATGATTGTCGCGGCGGCCGGCGCGGGTGATGCGCGCGCGGACGCGGCGATGCGGCGGTACGAGCACCGCCTCGGCCGGGCGCTTGCAAGTGTCATCAACGTGCTGGATCCGGACGTCATCGTGCTGGGGGGCGGACTCTCCAACGTCGAGCGCCTGTACGCCTCCGTCCCGGGGATCTGGGGGCAGTGGGTCTTTTCGGACCAGGTTGCGACCAAGCTCATGAAGAACCGCCATGGCGATTCGAGCGGCGTCAGGGGCGCCGCCGGCCTGTGGCCTGCGGAAAGGTATGATGAAGCGACAGGAGCGAGCCATCGCAACGACCGCAACCCGTAAAGTCGCCGTGCCGGATGAGGGAATCGAAACCCTGTACGGCCCTCTCGACGAAAACCTCAAACACCTCGGCCAGGCCTTCGGCGTCCGTATCTCCACCGGGCATGGCGAGCTGATCCTCGAGGGGGACTCCGTCGAGACCGCGCGTGCCGAGCGCACCATCGATCAGCTCACCGGTCTGCTGCGCGACGGCTACCGGTTCGGCAAGGGAGATGTGCGCACCGCGCTCCAGCTGGTCGCGCAGGATCCGTCGGTCGACCTTCAGGAGTATTTCAAGCCCGACCCGCAGCGCGACGCGAAGGGCCAGGCCGGCCCGGCGCGCCCTGTCGGCCGCAAGCAGATCGCGCCCAAGACGATCAACCAGAAGAAGTATCTCGAAGCGATCGAGAAGCACGACATCGTCTTCGGCGTGGGCCCGGCTGGCACCGGCAAGACGTATCTCGCGATGGCGCAGGCCGTCTCGTTCCTGCTGGCGAAGAAAGTCACGCGCATCATCCTCGCGCGCCCCGCTGTCGAGGCGGGCGAGCGGCTCGGGTTCCTGCCGGGCGATCTGCAGGAGAAGGTCAATCCGTACCTGCGGCCGCTCTACGACGCGCTCTACGACATGCTCGAAGTCGAGCGCGTCGCGCGCCTTCTCGAGCGCAACATCGTCGAGGTCGCGCCGATCGCGTTCATGCGCGGCCGCACGCTCAACGACGCCTTCGTGATCCTCGATGAGGCGCAGAACACCACGTCGGAGCAGATGAAGATGTTCCTGACGCGCCTCGGCTTCGGGTCGAAGGCGGTCATCACCGGCGACATCACGCAGATCGATCTGCCCACGGGCAAGGGGTCGGGCCTGATCGAGGCGCTGCGCGTCGTCAAGGACATCGACGGCATCGCCCAGGTGTACTTCGACGACAAGGACGTCGTGCGACACACGCTCGTGCAGCAGATCGTCAAAGCCTACGAGGCGCTGACGCCCGAAGGCGCGCCGCGCAACCTGCCGCCGCGCTGAGCGCGCCGAAACAACATCCTCATATGGACCCCGACAGTAAATTCACCGTAACCGTGACCGACGGCCACGGACGCTCCGTGGCTGATGGTGGGCTCGCGCGCTGGCTGCGCGGCATCGCGCCCGCCTCCGCTACGGGGGCCGTCGGCATCGCGCTCGTGACCGACGCGCGCATGCGCATCCTCAACCGCTCCTACCGCAGCAAGGACGAAGCGACCGACGTGCTGTCGTTTCCCGTCGATGCGAGGGGGGAGCTCGGCGACATTGTGATCGCCAGGGGCGTGGCGGCGCGCCAGGCGCGCGAGCACGGCCACGCGCTCGACGTGGAGTTGCGCGTGCTCGCGCTCCACGGACTGCTGCACCTCATTGGCTACGATCACGACGACGCGGAAGACGCCGGCCGGATGCGGCGCACGGAAGAACGGCTTCGGCGCAAGGGCGGGCTCCCGACGGGCCTGATCGGCCGCGCCGACGGACCTGTTCGCCTGGCGGCGCCGGCCCGGCGCGCGCGATGATCCCTCTTCTCTTGTTCCTGGTCGGCGCGGCGACGATTTACGTCGCCCTCGTCGAAACTGCGTTTGCCGGAGTGATGCGCCTCTCGCTGCGTCTGATCGCGGAGCGCAGCGGCCGCCGCGCGCGGCTCGATCGCTATCTCGACGATCCGCTGCTGATCTTCGTACCCGCGCGCCTGCTGCGCGGCATCCTCACGATCGCGGCGCTGACGCTCATGTCGCTGTACATGGGTGGCGGCTGGCGCGGTGCGGGTCTGCTCTTCGTCACGGGCCTCGCGTTCTGGCTGGTCTGCGGCCACCTGATTCCCGCCCTCATCGTCAGCCGCGATCCCGAGCGCGTGCTCGCGCTTCTGCTGCCGTCGTTTGCCGCAATCGCGTCGCTGGTTTCCCCGCTCGCGACGATGTTCGGAGGCTTAATCCGCTCGTCACGGCAGGACCAGGCGGAGGAGGCCGAGAATGCCGCATCGATCAATGGCGACGGCACGAACGGCGAGGCGGCGACGGCGGGTGAGGAGCGCAAGCTGCTCCGGTCGGTCGTCGATTTCGGCGACACGCTCGTGCGCGAGGTCATGACGCCGCGCCCTGACATCGCGGCGATTACGTCCGACCAAACCGTGCGCGACCTGAAGAGGCTCGTGTCCCAGCAGCAGTACTCGCGCGTGCCGGTCTATCGCGAAAATCTCGACAACATCGTTGGTCTCGTTGTGGTGAAGGACATGCTGCAGCGCGAAGAGTGGCCGGCGCTCGACCAGCCCGTGTCCGATTTCATGCGGCCCGCGATGTTCGTGCCCGACACCAAGCGCGTGGCCGGACTCCTCAAGGAATTCCAGCAGCGCCGCGATCAGCTTGCCATCGTCGTCGATGAGTACGGCGGCACGGCGGGTCTCGTGACGATCGAGGATCTGCTCGAGGAGCTGGTCGGCGAGATCCGCGACGAGTACGACAACGAGGCGGAGCCGATCGTGCGCGAGGCGGACGGCGCCCTCGCGTTCAGCGCGAAGGTCGCCATCGGCGAGCTGGCGGAGCCGTTCGGCGTCGAGATCGAGGCTGACGGCTTCGAGACGGTTGGCGGGTGGGTGCTGGCGCGGGTCGGTCGCGTGCCGGCGGTGGGGGAGACGTTCGAGTTCGACGGACTGGGGGTTGAAGTGCTCGAAGCCGAGCGCCGCCGCATCCATCGCGTGCGCGTGCGCCGGCTGCCGCCGGCAGAAGCCGGCGAAGGGGACTGATGCGATCCGGATTCGTCGCGCTCGTCGGGCGGCCCAACGCGGGCAAGTCCACGCTGCTCAACCGCCTGGTCGGCGTCAAGCTGGCCATCGTTTCCAACAAACCGCAGACGACCAGACATCGCATCCTCGGCGTGAAGACGGACGCGGAGGGGCAGGTGCTCTACATCGACACGCCGGGCATCCATCGCCCTCTGCACAAGCTGAACGTGCGCATGGTGGACGCCGCGCTCGAGTCCCTTCGCGAGACGGAGGTCGTGGTTGCTCTCGTCGACGCGACCAACAAGACCGGCGCGGGAGACAACTTCGTGGTGGCGCGGCTCAAGGAAACCCGCGTGCCAGTGATTCTCGCGCTCAACAAGATCGATCTCGTGAAGAAGACCGACCTGTTGCCGCTCATTTCGCGCTATCAGAAGGCCATGGTCTTTGCCGCGATCGTGCCGATCTCGGCGTCGACCGGTGAGAACGTGGAGGCGCTCGAGAAGGAGATTCGCGGACGCCTGCCCGAGGGGCCGCCGCTCTATCCCGAGGACTACCTCACCGATCAGCCCGAGCGCGTGCTCGCGGCCGAGACCGTGCGCGAGAAGGTCTTGATTCACACGCGCGACGAGCTGCCGTACACGACCGCCGTCACGGTGGACCAGTTCGAAGAGCCGAAGAACCCCAAGGCGCCGTACCGAATCTTCTGCACGATCCTGGTCGAGAACGACTCGCAGAAGCCGATCGTGCTTGGCAGGGCCGGGTCGATGATCAAGCGCATCGGCACCGAGGCCCGCCTCGATCTCGAGGCTGCGCTCGAAGCGAAGGTCTTTCTCGATCTGCATGTGAAGGTGAAGGCCGACTGGCGCGACAATGAGCGCTTCCTCGACGAACTCGGCATGCCGCCCGCCTCCCGCCGCCGTGGGCGTTGACAAAATATAGTTGAGTGAAATAGAGTTCTCGGCATGCCAGCGTTCTGGGCCCGGCTCTATCGCGCGCTGACCTCCATCTCGCCTCGTTTCCGGCGTGACTATGGCGACGAAGCGCTCACCGATTACTCGCGGCTCGTCGCGCGCGAGGACCACCGCAAGGGACGCGCCGCGTCGGTGCGGCTCGCCCTGCTCGGCGCCGCCGACGCCCTGAAGGTGGCCGCGGCCGATCGCGCCGCCGATGCCCCGATGCTGCGCAGCCTCGGGCCCGACATCCGGCAGGCGCTGCGCATCTACCGGCGGGAGCCTGCTCTCGCGATCGCCGTCACCGTGACCCTCGCGCTCGGCATCGGTGCCACCACCGCCACCTACAGCGTCGTTAACGACATCCTGATCCGTGATCTTCCGGTGCGGCACCAGGACCGGCTCGTCGTGCTCTACGGCACGACGCCGCGCACGCAGACATTGTACGGGTCGTATGCCGATGTGCAGGACTTCGCCAGACAAGTGCAGGCGTTCGAGTGGATAGGCGGGGCGCGCGGCGCCAGCAGCACGTGGACGGGCGCGGATGAAGCGAGGCCCGTGCGCGCGCTGCGCGTGACGGACCGGTTTCTCAGTGAGCTCGGCGTGCGCTTTGCCGCGGGCCGCGACTTCCGCGAGGCCGAACCGGAAACCGCCGTCGCGAGCCGCGCCTTCGCCGAACTGCACTTCGGTTCGGCCGAGGGTGCGATCGGCCGGCGTCTGGTGATGGACGATGGCGTTGCGGAGATCGTGGGCGTGCTGGCCGACACGGTTGAGATGCCGACGGCGCCGGATCTGTTCAGGCCGTACGCCGTCACGGCGAGAGAGATGGCCGCCCGCGGATCGAACGCGCTACTGATCGTGGCGCGCCTGCGGCCGGGCGTGGCCGTAGAG
>JALYRV010000360.1 GCA_030855205.1 Acidobacteriota bacterium
GAGTCAGGAATCCGCTGACGAACGGCGAGTGACATGGAACACATACGCAGTTGAACTGGGTCGCCAACTTCATCTGGGATATCGCCGACGTGTGCTCCGCGACCCGATCCCGACCGTCGTCCTCATGATCAGCACATGGGCAAATGACTGCCACACGCTCGTCTGCGCCAGCGCGTAGAAGAGCGCCGCCGGTAAGCCCTGCCGTCACGAGGCGCGTTCCCGCGAACTCACGGGAAGAGGATGTAGCGGTTCAAACGTTCGAGAATCTCAAGCTTGTCGTTGTGCATAGGATTGCTCCGTCATCCGCGAGGACGTGGACGACCTCAAAGGAGTCGGAAACCTCGTTCCTGGCCAGATGACAAGGAAATATTACGGCCGTTCTGGGGTTAACGGAACGTCCGTTCTCGGACATCGTGCGGTCTCACTTTCAAGCCGATTTTTCGAAGATCGTCGGTCTCGCGGCAAAGACGTGGCGCCCTTTGACCGCCGTCGTGTGCCCGTAAGTGATCTCAGGACATTCGGAGGTGTTACACAATTCGGAGAACTTGTGGATTATCACGCTAAGTGTCTGATTCTAAAGATGGAGAGATGTCCGAGCGGTTGAAGGAGCACGCTTGGAAATAGATTCCGGCCGGCCGCGCTCAATAACGCGTACCGACACGCATCAGCGCACTCCCCATCAACGACTCCCCAACAACGATTTGCGTCGGACCGTCCCCGGAAATCACGGTGTTGGACCGGGGCTTCAGGCGGTATGTGACACAGTTCTGACACAAAATATCGTTCGACTTACCGGCCGGCGTCGTATGCCGCCGCTCGCGTGCGAGGTTAACAGTGCGGCGTTAGACCGCGTCACACGTGTCTGCGGCGTACGCAGCTCTGCACTTCATTCGATATAATCCCGCCACCCACACATGCCCCTCACTCCCGGGTCCCGTATCGGCGGGTACGACATCGTCGGATCGATCGGCGCCGGCGGCATGGGCGAGGTCTATCGCGCCCGCGACGCGAAGCTGAATCGCGACCTCGCCATCAAAGTCCTCCCCACTCTGTTCGCGCGCGACCCGGATCGGGTGTCGCGCTTCGAGCGCGAGGCGCAGGCGCTCGCGGCGCTGAATCATCCCGCCATCGCGCAGATTTACGGGATCGTGGACCTTCCGCCTGAAGGCGGAAACTACACAGGTGACCCTGGACACGGGCTCGTGATGGAATTCGTCGAGGGAGATGACCTGGCGCAGCGTATCGCGCGTGGTGCCATCCCGATCGAGGACGCGCTCGCCATCGCGAAGCAGATCGCCGGGGCGCTCGAGGCCGCACACGAGCGCGGCATCATCCATCGCGACCTGAAGCCGGCCAACGTCAAGGTCACGCCGGACGGCGGCGTGAAGGTCCTGGACTTCGGACTGGCGAAGATGGCCGACGGCGCACCCGACGGTTCTGGTTACCAGGAGGCGGCGATCGTGAACTCGCCGACGTTCACGTCCCCGGCGCTGATGACGGCGATGGGTGTGATCCTCGGCACCGCGGCTTACATGGCGCCCGAGCAGGCGCGCGGGAAGCCGGCCGACCGGCGCGCCGACATCTGGGCCTTCGGGTGCGTCCTCTACGAGATGCTCACCGGCCAGCGCCCGTTCACCGGCGAAACGGTCACCGACACGCTCTCGGCGATCGTCTCGCGTGAGCCGGACCTCACCGCGCTGCCGGCAAAGACGCCGCCAGCCGTTCGACGCCTGCTCGTGCGCTGTCTCGAAAAAGATCCGCGCAAGCGGCTGCAGGCGATCGGCGAGGCGCGCATCGCGCTCGACGATACGGCACCGCCAGAACTCGTGACGCCGCCGCGCGCGCGCGGGATCTCGCCGATCCTCGCGGGCGGCCTGGCGATCGCCGGCGCTGTCCTCGGGGCGCTCGGGATCTGG
The DNA here is from genome assembly GCA_030855205.1 of Acidobacteriota bacterium. GTDB lineage: Bacteria > Acidobacteriota > Vicinamibacteria > Vicinamibacterales > SCN-69-37 > JALYRV01. The sequence continues at coordinate 1,917 of JALYRV010000360.1, forward strand.
ATGGCGACGCGGCCGTCACCCGTCGCGCCGCCGCCGCCCCTTCACCTGTCGGTGTCATTGGCGCCCGCAGACGGGCTCGACGGCGCATTTTCACTGTCGCCCGACGGCCGCACTCTCGCGTTCGTCGGCGTCGTCGGCCCCAGACGCCAGATTTTCCTGCGGCGGCTGGACCGGGACCAGGCCGTTCCCGTGAGCGGCGCCGAAGACAGCGCGGGCCTCAGCCCTGTCTTTTCTCCGGACGGCAAATGGCTGGCCTTCATGGCGGGCGGCCAGCTGAAGAAGGTCCCGGTCGATGGCGGCCCGGCGACGTCGCTGGCGGCGCAGGCGGTGACGGGCAGCCGCCTGGCCTGGGGCGCCGACGGCAGCATCGTCTTCACCAACTCGAACATCGGCCTCTCGCGCATTTCGTCCGCCGGCGGCGCGGGCGAGATCC
>JALYRV010000361.1 GCA_030855205.1 Acidobacteriota bacterium
GATTTTCCCGATGCTGCGCGAGCCGATGATGGTGATCGCCGGAGACGATGCGCGGCGGCAGGAGGACTTCAAGATCCAGCTCGTGGACTGGTATCTGCACCGCGTCTACGAGGAGCTCGACGGCCCGCTGACCGACGCGATCGCGCCGATTCCGGTGAAGTAGCGATCAGGCGCCGCAGCTGCCGCGCTGCATCGGGTAGTCGATCGCGCGCGCCTTGCCGTTCACCGTTCCGGAAATCTGCGCGACGAGAGATCCGTCCGGCTGCCGCACGTAAGTGATCACCTGCGGAAAATCGTGCGCCGGGTTCTCGAAGCGGGCGCTGCCCTCGGATGCCGCGACGAGCTTGAACCGCGCTTCGGACTGCCCCGACGGCAGGGCGATGTAATAAAGGCCGTCGGCCTCTTCCCTCAGCTGAATGAACTCCGTCGCCACGGTGCGTCCTTTGGCCACCGTGCGACTGATCCCCAGCATCGTGCCCCCCGCGGGCTTCATCCACTGCTCGTCGACCTGACGCCCACCCGAGGAGCTGGTCCAGCAGCCGGCGATCCAGGCGACATCATTGATGGTGTGTCTGGCGGGGGCCGCCTGAGGGGCAAGCGACACCGCGAGCGCGGTGAACAGGGTCATCAGCATCTGGGGACTCTAATCCGTCGGCGGACGACGCGTCTTGTAAAAATGCGACATCGTCCGCCCCGGAAGCAGTTACTCCGCGATGTAGCGCCAGGGGGAGGCCGGGCTGTCCCGGCGCCAGATGGTGAAGAAGGCCTGGGGAGGCCGGCTGCCATCGTCGGCGCGGATATGGCCGAACGTCACGCCGAGGTCGCCGCTCGACGCGACGATGGCGCCGTGGTCGGCGTTCCAGTGGATGCCGGGCTTGGTGGTGTCGGGACCCATGCCGCCGCCGATCGCCGCGGCGCTCACCGTGAAATCGGCGCTGTCAGGGCGCCCCATGTTGACCGCGTCCGCGCGGCCCCATTTCATGAAGGCCGGCCCGATGCCCATCGTCTGCGCTTCGTCGGAGAATGCCTGCTCCGCGGCGCGGAGGCTTTCGCGATGCGCGTCGATGACGGACGCCTCGGTCGACGGCGGCACCAACCCGGAGGGCAGCGACGGCTCCATCATTGTCGCGCGTGAATCAGCCGCGCCCGCACCCGCGCGCTTGTAGCCGGCCACGCGCCAGCCCTCGGCGCCCTTGATCCAGTACGCCATGTACTTCGCGGGCCGCACCGTGCCATCGGCGAGGCGCATCGTCATCCGCCCGAACGTGAAGCCGTGCAGGCCGTCGGCGGAGACGCCGGCGCGCACCGGCGTCCACTCCGTGCGCGACTCGGCGTTGGCGGGATTGGACTGCAGCATCGCCTTCGCCTCGTCGCGGCCGTTCATGAAGCCTTTCGGCGACGTCATGATGACGTCCTCGCGGAACATTGCGACGAGCGCGTCGGTGACGCTCTTGTCTTTCGCGGCCGTCGAGAAGGCGCGATCGGCGGTCAGCAGGTCGTCGGCCGTGGCGCCGGGAGTCTGTGAGTGCTGGGGCACGGGAATCAGCATGGCGGTTACCACCGCGGAGCAGACAAACGCTTTGAACATGAGGGGACGGTACGTCACCCCGGCGGGCATTGCGACTGTTCGTTGACGAGCGGAGCCATGGGCGTGACGAGCGCGCGGCCCAGCGCGCGAACGGAGCCCCGGAACCCCGTGCGGGCCGGTTCGCCACGCGCACTCCCCTGCTGCTCTTCGCCGCGGTCGGCGGCGGCGAGGTGTTCGTCGTGCGCGCCGGGCGCACGTACGAGCTGCTGGCGTCGAACACGATCGGCGAGATCCTGATGGCCACCCCCGCTGCGGTGGGCAATCTCCTGATCGTCCGGTCGCAGCATCACCTGATCGGCCTGCGGCAGGGTTGACTTAGTCTCCATAACGGAGATAATGCGGGCATGCCCCCGCCCGTCGACGGTTTCCTCCCGCTCACGCATCTCGTTTACGCGGTGCTGCTCTCGCTCGCCGAGAAGCCCGACCACCCCTACGAACTGGTCAGGCGGATCCGCGAGCGCTCGGACGGACGCATCGACCCCGGCACGGGGTCGTTCTACACCGTGCTCGCGCAGGCCGAGCGCCAGGGCCTGATCCGCGAATGTCGCGCGCAGGCGGAAACGCGGCGCCGTGTCTACGAGATCGCGCCGCTCGGGCGGCGCGTGCTCACCGCCGAAGCCGGGCGCCTCGCGCAGCAGCTCAAGGCCACCCAGGCCGCGCTCGTACCCGACAAGAAGCGCGCGTGAGTGTCTTCGTCGCGCTCTACCGCCTGGCCCTGTCGCTGCTGCCGCGCGAGTTCCGCGCGCGCCACGGCGCGGAGG
>JALYRV010000362.1 GCA_030855205.1 Acidobacteriota bacterium
GCGTATGGCCGGGTGCCGCGCGCAGCAGCGCTTCGGCGATCGTGGTCAGCGCGGCGGATTCGGCCGGGCCGTATCCGTCGCGGCGCGCGAGCAGCGAGAGATCCGCGAGCGCGGCGCGAAGTGCCTGCACGGCCGCCGAGGCGCCTGCGTCCGGCCGCTCGCGCCGCCATGTGCCGAGTCCGGCACGATCGCCCGAAAGGCGGCGCGTGTCGTCGATGCGTTCGCGCGTCGACAGCACGCGCAGGATGTAGCGGCTGCGCGTGAAGGCGCGCTGCAGCGAGACGAGCGCGCGCTTCTCGGCCGCGAGGGCCTGATCAACGTCGGGGCGCAGCAGTAGCGCCGCCGCGTCGCTCATCGATCGAATCGCCGTGAGCAGATCGCGCCGCCCGCGGTTCTGCTCGCGCCCCTCTTCGATCTCGTGCGAATGCTCTGCCTCGACTTCCTCGTCTTCGACCTCGCCACCCATCATGAAGACGAACTCGGCGCGCACCCGGCGCTGTTCGGCGGCGATGAGCGCGGCTTCTTCGGTGGCGGCCTGCGCGGTCATGCCGCGCCGCGCGGCCACCAGCTTTTCGGTCTTCAGGATCACCATCTGCTGACTGAGCGCGTACTTGTCACGCTGGTCGTCGATCGAAAAGCCTTCCGCCATCGCCTCGGACGCCGTGACGATCTCGATCACGAACGCGTCGGACTCGACCACGCCGCGTGACGGATGCGAGTCCCTCGCGACGCCGCGATAGACCAGCATGTCTCCGGGCGCGAGCCCGAGCGCCGACGGCCTGATGACGGCGCGCCCCCGCAGCTCCGTGGCGCCGCTGCGCGCGATCGTCAGCGGCAGCGTGCCCTCCACGAATTCGAACGTCTCTCCGGAACCCGACACCTTCGTATACGCCAGCGTGAGCGACGTCAGGCCAAAGTCGTCCTGCGCCGTGATGCGGACTGGAATGTCGCGTGCGGCGTCGGCAAGCATCAGGTCGCGCCCGGGCGCCTCGACGCGAATCGACGGAGAACGGTCCGGCGTGACGTCGAGCGGAATCAGATGCCGGCCTGCATCGCGTCCTCCCGCGAAAGGCGCGAGCGAGATGAACGCTTCCGCGCCGACGCCGAACCCTGCGGTGAACATGCCGGCCGCACCGCGCGTCAGCGGAAGGGTGCGTTCGCCGATGAAGGCGTCGATCCTGTCCACGTTGGCGTCGACTCGCAGGGCGACATGCGAGCCTTCGACGATCGACAGCCGTTCGGGATTCCCGAAGCGGGCGAGCGGGCGCCCGGTGTAGGCCGGCGGCGTGACGATCGCCTCGATGGCGCGAATCGATGGTGCGCCGGGAGCCGCTGTGCCCGCAGGCCGGCTGGTCGCGACGGGCGGCGCCGACAGCGCGAACGCGAGTGATGCGCCGGCGGCTGCCAGCAGGGCAGCGGAGACCATGACGATGCGGCCGGCCGGCACGGCGTCGCCGAGCGTCACCTGATCGATGCGTTGTGCGGTGTCGTTGAAGACGATCTCGCGAATGTGCGGCTTGGCCAGGTCAGGATGTCGGAGCAGCTCCGCTGCGGTGATCAATGTGTTGCGAAATGCGGGCGCGCGCTTCTCGATGGCTGTCGCGGTGCCGGCTGACCGCAACGGCCGCGCCATGATGATGACTGCGATCGCAACGGCGGCGGCGATCAGTCCCACCGACCACGAGGGTGACGCGCCGGCTATGCGTAGAAGAGCGATCGGAACGGCGCACAGAATCGCCGCGACAGCGAAGAGCGCCAGGCCTCCGAGTGCCATCCCGCGCCGCCGCGCGCGACGCAGGTAGCCTTGCACGCGCTGTTCAGGCGGCATGAGCGTGCTCCGCGGCGTATGGGTCGCGCGTCCTGCGCCTCACGAACGTCTCGACGGCGATCAACAGCAGCGCCGCGATCCAGAACCAGCGCCCTGCCCACGCGATGGGGCGCGATTCGGGCACGGCCTGCGCGGCAGGACGCTCGAGCGACCGCAGCATCGCGGCCGGCAGGATCTCCGTCTCCAGCTCGTTGATCGGCGCGCTCAGTGCCGGAATCGCCGCGCGCAGGGCCGACGCCACTTCAACCGGATCGACCGACGAAAGAAAAAAGATCGGCACGCGCTCACCGCCCGCGGTGCGTGCGCGGGCCTCGACTGCCATCCCGCTGGCGACGATGGCGCGGAGCACGTCGTGCATCCACGGTTCGTCCATCGCCGTCGACGCCTGCAGAAGCGCGTCACGGCCGGTAAACGACGGAAGCACGAACACCGCACGCGCGGTGATTGCGGCCGCCCCTTCCGCCGTGGCCGCTGCGGCGTCGATCGCGGCGGGCACCCACGCCGCG
>JALYRV010000177.1 GCA_030855205.1 Acidobacteriota bacterium
GGCACCACTTGGCCATGATCGATCCGCCGCGCGAGACGATGCCGGTCAGACGGCGCGCGGTCATCGGGATGTACCGCAGCAGCACGCCGGCGTGCACGGTGAAGTAGTCGACCCCCTGCTCGGCCTGCTCGATCAGGGTGTCGCGGTAGATCTCCCACGTGAGATTCTCCGGCCGTCCGCCGACCTTCTCGAGCGCCTGGTAGATCGGCACCGTGCCGATCGGCACGGAGCTGTTGCGCATGATCCACTCGCGCGTCTCGTGGATGTCCTTGCCCGTCGACAGATCCATGACCGTGTCGGCGCCCCACAGCGTCGACCAGCGCAGCTTGTCCACTTCCTCCTCGATCGACGAGGTGACGGCGGAGTTGCCGATGTTGGCGTTGATCTTCACGTGGAAGTGCCGGCCGATGATCATCGGCTCGAGCTCGGGGTGATTGATGTTGGCCGGGATGATGGCGCGGCCGCGCGCCACTTCGTCGCGCACGAACTCGGGCTGCAGCCCTTCGCGGATCGCAATGAAGCGCATCTCAGGCGTGATGTGCCCCTGCCGCGCGTAATGGAGCTGCGTCGGCGCGGCGCCGGCCCTGGCGCGCAGGCCGCGGCGCCCCGCCACCGGCTCGACATCGCCACGGCCCATGATCCACTCCGACCTGAGCGCCGGGAGCCCCGTCCGGATGTCGTGCCCGCGCGGGCCGCTCGTGTCATAGACGCGCAGCGGCGCTTCCCCACCGGCCACCGAGATCTCGCGCATCGGCACGCGCACGCCGTCCTGCTCCACATAAACTTTGCGGGAGTTGGGAAAGGCGGACTCGAAGTCTCCGTCGGTCAGAGGCACGTATGGGGCTGCAGACATGAGAGCAATCGTAACACTCGCCGCGCTGCTGCTCCTCCCCCGGGTGGCCCTGGCACAGCAGGCCCCGCGGTGCCGCATTTCTTCGAGCAGAAGTACGAGCTCACGCGCGAATCGGCTGAGATCGGATGAAATCCGGATGAGATATCGCCTGTTCTCACGCACGATGACGCGGGCGACGTGACGCTCGCAGGCTTCGGAATCGCGCAATCGTTGTTTCAGTGCTGACGCGCCGGGTTCGCCCTCTCCATACGGTACGGCTGGCCCAGGCCGCAAGGATCAGTGCGTGCGCAGATCGCCGGTCAGCAGGGTCAGGGGGCCGAACGACGGACGTCCGAGCTGTCCGGCATCGACGCCGACGGTACCGTCGAGACGATAACCGAGCGTCTGGCCTGCGGCCGCGCGGCGAACCACGTCCGCGAGACCCGGGAGATCCGAGAAGCTCACGCGCAGGTCGAGCGGCACGACGGCGTCGCCGCCGGCCGCGAGGGGCAGGCCGAGCGGAAAGTCGGCTTCTGCCGCACGGCTGCCGTCGAGGAACAGGTTCCCCCGCAGCGTGCTCAGCGTCAGGCCAAACGGGTTGGGATTGCGCACGCGCGCATACAGTCGAATCGCGGCGCCACCCAGAAGTCCGCCCTGCCCTGGCGGCAGCAGGCGGATTTCGGCGCGCTGCCCTTCGGCCTCGGAGAACTGCGGGGGCTGCACGAGCGCGCGCAGGCCTTCGAGCGCGGCGCACCCGCTCTCGGACGCCGCAAGCACAACTACGAACAAGGCGATCGGAAGTCGACGGCGCATGAGCTGCCTCCGCGCCGGAGAGTGCAGGATTGGGGCCGTGTCTACGACAGCTTCCGCAGCACGAGACACTTGAGGTAGAAGGTCTCGGGCACGCCCATGAGCACCGGATGGTCGCGGGCCTGCATGCGCTTGTCGACGATGGAGACGTCCGTTTTCGCGTCGATCGCGGCTTCGTACACCACGCTGCCGAACGCCAGTTCGTCGATGTTGTAGGAGCAGCTGCACGTCACGAGATAGCCGCCGGGATTGAGCAGCTTGAGCGCGCGCAGATTGATTTCCTTGTAGCCGGCGAGGGCCTTGGGTACCGAAGCCCGGTTCTTCGCGAACGCGGGCGGGTCCAGCACGACGAGATCGAAACGCTCGCCGCCACGCTCCATGTCACGCAGCTCGTCGAAGACATTGACGGCGGCGGCGCGCACATTGGTGACGCCGTTGCGGGTCGCGTGGGCATTGATGCGATCGACGGCCGGCTGAGAGATGTCGAGCGCGACGACATCGGTCGCGTGCGGGGCGCAGGCCAGCGCGAAGCCCCCCTGGTAACTGAACGCGTCGAGCACGCGGCCGCGCGTGTAGGAGGCCGCCGCGGCGTGATTCTCGCGCTGGTCGAGAAACATGCCGGTCTTCTGGCCGTGGCGCAGGTCGACGTCCATCTCGACGCGCCCCTCGCGCACGATGACGCTTTCCGGCACGTCTCCGTGCACCACCTCGATCACGCGCGGCAGCCCTTCGAGCTCGCGTACCTTCGGATCGTTGCGCGCGAGGATGCCGCGCGCGCCGGTGAGCTCGACGAGGGCGGCGACGATCTCGTCCTGCCGCGCCGCCATGCCCTGCGACAGCGCCTGAATCACCAGCACATCGTCATAGCGATCGACGATGAGCGACGGCAGCAGATCCCCTTCGCCGTGCGCCAGGCGGAACGCCGTCGCGTCGATGCCGAGCAGATCGCGATAGGCGATGGCGGCCTTCAGCCGGTCACGCAGCCAGGTTTTCAGGGGTGCCGCCTCGCCGCGCGAGATCATGCGGAGGGTGATCAGCGACTGATCGCTGAACATCGCGTGCCCGAGCACGCGGCCGTTGCCGGCCTTGACCGCGACGAGGTCGCCCCCCTCCGCGGAGACGGCGGTGACGTCGCTCCGGTAGATCCAGGGGTGTCCGTTGTGGATGCGTTCTTCGGCGCGGCGGGAGACGGAGGCGTGGGTGGCCATGGAAACGTAAATGGTAAAGCGTAAAGAGCTTCAATGGTCGATGGAGTACAATCCGGCCCCTATGCGCATCGCGATCGGCGCCGATCACGCCGGTGTGGCGCTCAAGGCCAGGGTCAAGGATCTGCTGGCATCGCGCGGCATCGAGTTCGAGGATGTCGGCACCACGTCGACCGACTCTGTCGACTATCCCGACTTCGCCGAGGCCGTCGCCCGCAGGGTGGGCTCTGGCGAGTTCGACCGCGGGATCCTGACGTGCGGCAGCGGCATCGGCATGGCGATCGCCGCCAACAAGGTGGCGGGCGTGCGCGCCGCGGCCATCAACGACGAAACCTCCGCCCGTCTCAGCCGCGAGCACAACGACATCAACGTGCTCGCGCTCGGCGAGCGCACCGGCGACCCCGACACCGCCCGGCGCATTGTCGACATCTTCCTCGATACGCCGTTCGCCGGCGGCCGGCATCAGCAGCGCATCGACAAAATCAGTTCACTCGATCACAAATCATGAGCACACTCCCACGCTGGCGCTCACTCGCCGACACCGATCCCGACATCGCGAAGGCCATCGCCGACGAGCGGACGCGGCAGAACGACGGGCTCGAGCTCATCGCGTCGGAGAATTTCGTGAGCCGCGCCGTCATGGAAGCGCAGGGCTCCGTGATGACGAACAAGTACGCCGAAGGGTACCCGGGCAAGCGGTACTACGGCGGCTGCGAGTTCGTCGACGTCGCCGAAACGCTCGCGATCGATCGCGCGAAACAGCTCTTTGGCGCCGAGCACGCCAACGTGCAGCCGCACTCGGGCGCGCAGGCGAACATGGCGGTGTACTTCACGCTGCTCAAGCCGGGCGACACGGTGCTCGGCATGAACCTCTCGCACGGCGGGCACCTGACGCACGGCCACCCGCTCAACTTCTCCGGCAAGCTGTACACGATCGTGCCCTACGGCGTGCGCCCCGAAGACGAGCGGCTCGACTACGACGAGCTCGCCCGTCTCGCCGACGAGCACAAGCCGAAGATGATCATGGTCGGCGCGAGCGCGTATCCGCGCGTGATCGAGTTCGCCCGCATCGCCGAGGTTGCCAGACGCATCGGCGCGCCGATGGTCGTCGACATGGCGCACATCGCCGGACTCGTTGCCGCCGGCATTCATCCGAGCCCGGTGCCGCACGCGGAGTTCGTCACGACGACGACGCACAAGACGCTGCGGGGGCCGCGCGGTGGTCTCGTGCTGTCGCAGGCGAAGTTCGCCAAGGATCTCGATCGCGTGGTGTTCCCGGGCATCCAGGGCGGGCCGCTGATGCACGTCATCGCGGGCAAGGCGGTGTGCTTCAAGGAAGCGCTCGATCCAGGATTCGCGGAGTACCAGAAGCAGATCGTCGCCAACGCGCAGCGGCTGGCGAAGAATCTCGCGGATGCGGGCTTCCGTCTCGTGAGCGGCGGCACCGACAACCATCTGATGCTCGTCGATGTGTTCTCGAAGGGCATCACGGGAAAGGTGGCCGAGGGCGCGCTCAACAGGGCGGCGATCACGGTCAACAAGAACGCGATCCCGTTCGACAAGAACCCGCCGATGGTCGCGAGCGGCATCCGCATCGGCACGCCCGCGGTGACGTCGCGCGGCATGCGCGAGCCCGAGATGGACGCCATTGCCGGCCTGATCGCGCGCGTGCTCGCGTCGCCAGACGACGACCGCGCCATCGGCGCGGTCAAATCGGAAGTCGAAGTGCTGTGCCGCAAGTTCCCGCTCTACCCGGAAGTCTGATCGAGAGCGTCGCCAGCGTTTTCGCCGACGGCGGCGCGCTGTCGTCGGCCCTCGACGGCTTCGAGGCGCGCGGCGGCCAGCGGCTGATGGCGGAAGCCGTCGCGTCCGCCTTCAGCAGCAGCGAGACGCTGCTCGTCGAGGCCGGCACCGGCACGGGCAAGACCATCGCCTACCTGATCCCCGCGCTCCTCAGCGGCAAGCGCGTGCTCATCTCCACGGGCACGAAGACGCTGCAGGAACAGATTCTCTCGAAAGACATTCCGGCAGTATCGGCTGCGCTCGGCCGTCCCGTGCGCGCGACGGTCATGAAGGGGCGATCGAACTACGTCTGCCTGCACCGCCTCGAGACGGCCAAGGCCGGCATGTTCCGCACGGCCGCCGACGCCTTCGCCTACCGTCAGATCGAGCAGTGGGCCCAGGACACCGACACCGGCGACCGCGCCGAGATTCACGATTTGCCCGAAGACATCGGCGTGTGGGGCGAGCTGACGGCCACGACCGAGCAGTGCCTCGGGTCGGAATGCCCGCGCTACGGCGACTGCTTCGTGACGAAGATGCGGCAGCGCGCGGCGGAGTCGGAACTGGTGATCGTCAACCATCACCTGCTCTGCGCCGACGGCGCGGTGCGTCAGAGCGGATTCGCCGAAGTCATTCCCCAGACCGACGTGCTGATCGTCGACGAGGCGCACCAGCTCGAGGATGTCGCCACGCAGTATTTCGGCTACGGCATGAGCCACGAGCGATTCGACTCGATGGCGCGTGACGCCGAGCGCGCGTCGGGCGCGCCGGGCGCCGATGCGGGTGCCGCGGCCGACATCAAGCGCGACGCCGATCGCCTGCGCGACGCGTCGCGCGCGTTCTTCGCGGCGCTGCACGCATCGGTCTTTAGACTTGGATCACCTGGATCGAGTGAGCGCGTGCGCTTCACGGCCGCGCACGCAGATCCGGTCGCGGCCGAGCTCGTGGCGCTCTACGGCGCGCTGGAATCTCTCGAAGCGACCGTCGCGCTCGCGAAGGACGCCGGCGAGGAGCTGCTCACCGCCGGCCGCCGCGCGGGGGCGGCGCGCGAAGACGCCGCGCGGCTGACCGCGGCCGATGATCCGGCCTTCGTGTTCTTCGTCGAGATGCGCGGCCGCCACGCGTCACTGCGCGCGGCGCCCATCGACGTGTCGGCCATCGTGCAGAAGCTGCTGCTCGCGCGCGCCGAGGCGACGGTGCTCACGTCCGCAACGCTCACGGTCGAAGGATCGTTCGCCTACATGCGCGGCCGGCTCGGCGTGGGCGACGCGCACGAGCTGCGGCTGCCGTCGGAGTTCAACTACCGCGAGCAGGCGATCATCTACCTCCCGCGCAAGATGCCCGATCCGCGCGCGCCCGAGTATGGCGACGCCGCCGCGCGCGAGATGTTCGCGCTGATGCGCCGTACCGAAGGGCGCGGCTTCCTGCTCTTCACCAGCTACGCCGCGATGCGCCACGCGCACGGCCTCATCGCGCCCCACGCCGAGTGGCCGCTGCTCGTGCAGGGGGAAGCGCCGCGCTCGACGCTGCTCGACACGTTTCGCCGCACGCCGCACGCGGTGCTCTTCGCCACCTCGAGCTTCTGGCAGGGGGTCGACGTGCCCGGCGACGCGCTCTCCTGCGTTGTCATCGACAAGCTCCCGTTCGCGTCACCCGGCGATCCGATCACGGCGGCGCGCCTCGACGCGATTACCGCGGCAGGCGGATCGCCGTTCGACGACTATCAGGTGCCGCTCGCGACGCTCGCGCTGCTGCAGGGCATGGGACGCCTGATTCGATCGCGGCAGGATCGCGGCGTGCTCGCCATTCTCGATCCGCGCCTGCGCACGAAGGGCTACGGCCGGCGGTTTCTCGCGTCGTTCCCCCCCGCGCCGATCACCCACGACCTGGCGCTCGTGGAGCGCTTCCTGGCTGCATGACCGCCGCGCGTCCGATCCTGAAATGGGCGGGCGGGAAGCGGCAGCTCCTTCCCCAGCTCCGCCGCTTCTTCCCGCGCGAGTTCGGCACATACCACGAGCCCTTTGCGGGCAGCGCGGCCGTGTTCCTCGATCTGGCGTCGAGCGGCGCGCTCGCCGGGAGGCACGCGTCGCTCACCGATCGCAATGCCGACATCATCGGCTGCTACCTGGTCGTGCGGGACGAGGTGGAGCGGGTGATCGAGGCACTGAAGGTTCTCGCGGCGCGGCACACGGAAGATGGGGAGCGCTGCTACTACGAAGTGCGCGACACCGAGTTCAATCCTGCACGGGACGCGTTGCCCTCGGGTGCGCGGCGCGCCAGGTCCTACACGCCCGCGCTTGCCGCGATGTTGATCTATCTCAATCGCACCGGCTTCAACGGCCTCTTCCGTCTCAACAGCCGCGGGGGATTCAACGTGCCGATCGGCCGCTACACCCGCCCCCGCATCGTCGACGCCGACAATCTGCGGCGCGTGGCCGCGGTGCTGTCGGGCAGCCATCGGCGCGTCGGCGCGATGACCTTCACGCAAGCGCTGACCGCGGCCGCCCCGGGAGACTTCGTCTATCTCGATCCCCCTTACGCGCCGGTCAGCGGCACTGCGAATTTCACCAGCTACACGGC
>JALYRV010000028.1:0-5811 GCA_030855205.1 Acidobacteriota bacterium
CCCCCCGCCCGCGCGAAACGCGGTGCCTCGACGTACATCACGGTGACGTTGTCCCTGCCCCCCGCGTCGTTGGCGGCATCGATGAGCGCGTCGGCCACTCGCGCCGGATCGCCTGCGTGCGCGCGCACGATCCGGTTGATCTCGAGCGAGGGCAGCATGTCGCTGAGGCCGTCGGAGCAGAGCAGCAGCGCCGTGTCGTCATCCACCGTCGTGACGATCGTCTCGATGAAGTCGGTGGCGTCGGGCTCGCGCGGCTCGCTGCCGACGTCGCGGTAGACCTCGTTGCGCCGCGCGTGCTGCATCGCCTCCGTCTCCGAGATCTCTCGCGCGTCTTCCCGTTCGCCAATCGGCGAGTGGTCGTGCGTCATCTTCGCGATGCCGTCCGGCGAGAGACGATAGAGGCGCGTGTCGCCGACGTGGCCCACCGTCAGGCGGCGCCCTTCGAGCACGGCCAGCGTCAGTACGCAGGCCATGCCTTTCTTCTCGATCGCGTCGGCCGCCTGCAGAAGGATCTGCTGGTTCGCGAGCGTGATCGCCTCGCGAATACGCACGTCGGCGTTCGCGTCCTGCCGCTCGAGGCGCTTCTGGATCGTGTCGTGCGCGATGCGCGCGGCGACTTCCCCCGCCGCGTGCCCGCCGACGCCGTCGATCACCAGGAACACGCCGGCCTCGAGGTCGAGCAGGAAACGGTCTTCGTTGGCGTCGCGCACGCGACCGCGGTCCGTTCGCGCCGCCGCGCGCAGCCCATGACCCGTGACGCTGCCGGTGCGATCAGTCGTCATGGCGCACCAGCAGGCCCAGGCAGACCAGCCACACCGCGGACGCCGCGAGCATGAGCAGGAAGACGAGATGAAGAATCATGCCGGCGCTACCGGTTCCGGAATTCCAGCAGCACCGCATCGGCAAGCTGGATCGAAGCGCCGTCGGCCAGCTCGTATTCCGCCGCCGCGGCGTCGCCGTCGATGTACTTCGCGAGCGGCTGTCCGTTGAGACGCGAGCCCCAGGTGCTCACGTCACGGAGGAAGCACGCGCCCGCCGCGTCGCGCCTGATGTGGCAATGCTCGCGCGACACCTTGGTACCGGTCGTCAGCGTGAGATCCACCCAGTACTCCTCGCCGCCGCGCCCGATCTTCGTCAGGTCCTTGGTCAGCGCAAACACGTGCGCGCCGTTGTCGTCGGAATACATCAGCCTCGGTCCGCCCGGCCCGGTTCTCGGTCCTGTTGACGGCGACGGGGCCGTCGCTGTTCCACGCGGTTCTTCTCGCTCGCCGACCACGCGGCGATCGGTTCCGGAGACCAGCGTCTGCACGACGCGCACGGTGCCCGCGCCGCTGCCGTAGCTGGCCTGCGGCGGCACCGACAGGCGCGAATGGATCCCGAGTTCGCCCCGCGCGACATCGCCATTGAGCGCCGGATGGATGTGAATGGCCCAGCCGCCCGGGGGAATCTCGATTGGCGGCTTCGCCGCCCCAATCCACCGCGTCCAACCGGCGCGGTCGTTCAGGCGGCCGACCAGCGCGTTCAGGCAGTCCTGCACGTCGAGGACGATGCGCGGCACGACGTGCCGGATGTGCTCGAAGTCTTCGGGGTGCAGGTAGACGTGGTATTCCGAGGGGGCGAGCACCACGTTGCGCAGCGGGAAGAGGCGCAGCTGGAGCTCGCGTTCGACCTCCGACGCGATGCGATTGCCGTGTGGCGGTTGCGCGGTCGTCATCTCACATCCCTCTCTGGCACGAACGAACCGTCCCCACTATGATGGAGCCGCACGTGCGCAGTCGTCAGGAAATCACAAGAATTCTCCAAAGTTTCTAGTCCATCGATGCGGATTAACTTCGGCCGCTTTGTGCTCGATACGGGACGCGAACAGCTCTTCGTCACCGGAAGCGGGCTCTCGGAGGTGCAGCTGACGCCGAAAGCGTTCGGCGTGCTGCGCCTGCTGGTCGAGCGCCGTCCGGACGTCGTCGACAAGGACACCATCGCGGGCACGGTCTGGGGCGCGCCCGTCAGCGACGCGAGCCTGACGATGGTGATGGCCGAGCTGCGCAAGGCGCTCGGCGATTCCGCTGCCACGCCCGCTTACATCCGCACGGCGCATCGCCGAGGCTATGCGTTCTGCGGCCGCGCCGAGCCGGCGGGCGAGACACGCGACGAGGCGCGCTTCTTCCTCGTCATCGGCGGCGACCGGTTCGCGCTTCGCGACGGCGACACGATTGCCGGCCGCGACGAGGCCTGCGGCGTGCGGCTCGACGAGCCAAGCGTCTCCCGCCGCCACGCGCGGTTCATCGTCTCGGCCGATACCGTGACCGTCGAAGATCTCGAGAGCACCAACGGCACGCTGGTGAACGGGAAGCGCGCGCGTGCCGCAACCGCGCTGCATGCAGGAGACACCATCAAAATTGGCGGCGTGAAGGCGCGCTTCGACGCCCCGCACGCGTCACGCTCGGGGAAGACGGTCAGACTGCCGGGCCGGTGACGAGCAGCGCCACGGGAAGCGTGGCAAACAGATCCCGCACATTGAGGTAGCGCGCGTCCCCGCTTCCGGCGGCGTCGATCCGTGCGCCGGTCAGCACGTCGATGAATCGCGACGCCGTCACCGCGCTGTCGAGCCGCACGCGCGCATCGCCCCAGCCGTCGTGCCGTCCCAGCGTCGGCGCCGCCACGATGGCCGCGGCGTCATCGTGAACGCGCGCGAACGCCACCGCGCCGGCCTTGCCCGCGTCGAGCGGCACGTAACGGCCCTCGAGGAACAGCGTGGGCCTCTGGCGCCGCAGCCCCAGCGCGGCGAGCGTGACGAACAGCTTGATGTGCCCGTTGGTCCACTGTTCGTGAAGCGCCGTCACTCGGGGTCGAGCGGTCTCGGCGCCATGGCGTGCGTCAAGCACGAGGCTTTCGAGATCGGCCGCCAGCCCGGCGCGTGACTCGAAGTCCACAGGCCTCCGGTTGTCGGGATCGACAAGCGTGAGGTCCCACAGTTCCGTGCCCTGATAGAAGTCGGGCACGCCCGGCACGCCGATCTTCAGCAGCGTCTGCGCGAGCGAGTTCACCGCGCCTGTTTTCGACAGCGCGCG
The DNA here is from genome assembly GCA_030855205.1 of Acidobacteriota bacterium. Classification (GTDB taxonomy): domain Bacteria; phylum Acidobacteriota; class Vicinamibacteria; order Vicinamibacterales; family SCN-69-37; genus JALYRV01. The sequence continues at coordinate 3,069 of JALYRV010000028.1, forward strand.
CGCGAACGGCACGAAGGCCGGCAGGAACGTCGCGGCGAGCGGGCCTCGCAGCAGGCTCTCGACGAAGCGGCCAAGCGCCTGGTCGTACGGCTCATTGGGGCTGATCCAGCTCGTATGGAGCTTCGCTTCGCGCGACGCCTTCTCCATGTATTGCCGAAGCCGCCTGACGAGATCCGCGGACGCTTCAGAGGGGATCGGCGCGCCGGCGGGCTCGGCCGGCCATGTGCCCGCGAGTACCTGATAGAAACGGTACTCGTCATTGCGGTCCGGCGCCGCCTCGCCGTGCACCATGGTCCGCGCGTGCCGCGCGATCCGCGACCAGCGCCCCAGACCGCGCTGCCAGTCGTCGAGCATCACGGAAATGGCGGCGATGCGCGCCCGGGTGTCTTCCCCGAGTTTCGTATCGTGCGTCGCGGTGGCATTCATGGCGTATGGCCAGCGCGCTGCGCGGTCGAGGTTCGCGTCGTGAAACTCGCGGACGCTGCGTCCGACGCGCGACGGATCGCCTCCGACTTCATTGAGCGCGAGCAGTGGGTTGTAGCGGTAGAACGCCGTGTCCTCGACCCCTTTGGCCTGCACGGGCGCCGTGTACTGCTGCAGTTTCATCGCGAACCGCAGCTCCGCTTCGTGCCCGGCGCCGGCGGGCAGCAGCACGTTCCGCACGAAGTCGAGCACCGTGCTCTCGACTGCGGGGTTGGCGCGCTTGGCGGAGTCCAGCGCCTCGTCTATCACCTCGGCGTCGCGCGCCGACCATCCGCGTTCGGTGATGTACGTGCGATAGACGGGGAAGCAGGAGATGAGGGCGACGAGCGCGTCGCGCAGGCTGTGGCGAGTGAAATCGCGCCAGCGCCGGTCGCCGCGCGAGAGGCGCTCGAGCGCGTCCGACAGCACGGCGAGTTCGCTCGCCATGGCCGTGTCCATGATCAGCTTCTTGCTGCGCTGGCAGATCAGCCGCCAGCTGTCGTCGCGCCCCGTGAACCGCTGATACGTCCTGAGCAGACGGGCCGCATGGCGGCCGTCGACGAAGAGGCCCGTGACGTCGTTGACGAAGCCGTACCCGGTGGTGCCGTTGACCTGCCAGTCGCCCGGCAGGTCCTCTCCGGCAGAGAGGACCTTCTCGGCGAGCACGTACATCGGTGATCCCGCGGGTGCCGCCGTGCCCGCGATCCGCTGCAGGTCAGCGAAGTACCGCGCCGGGTCGAACAGCCCGTCCGGGTGATCGATCCGCACGCCGCTGATCGCGCCGCGCCCGATGAGCGACTCGAGCAACGTGTGGATGGCCTCGAAGACGATGGGATCCTCCACGCGCACGGCGGCGAGCGCGTTGATGTCGAAGAAGCGGCGGTAGTTGATCTCGTCGGCCGCCGTGCGCCACGATGCGAGGCGGTACGGCTGCGCCTCGAGCAACTCGTGCAGGATGTCGAAGCTCGCCGCGTCGCCCGGGCGTCCGTTGACCGCCGTGACCGCCTGCGCGATGTGATCGCGGATTCTAACCGAGCGCTCCGTCAGCGCAGAGAGCCTCGCGCGCGCGACTTCCTTCTCACGCTGCCGCTCTTCGATCGCCTCGGGCGTGCTGACGGGATAGGGCGGCAGGTGCTGCAATGACGAGAGGATGCTCTGCAGCTCCCGCACGTCCTCATCGTCCGCACCGGCGGCAGACTGCAGCGCATCGAGGCCGATCCTGTAGACGCGTGGCGCCTGCCGGGGATTGATCGGCAGGCGCTGCCCCGCGTGTTCAAGTTCGAGTTGTCCGCCGTCGAACAGCAGCCGCAGCTCGCCGCGCTCGAGCGTGAGGCCGTACTGGTCCCCGAGGATCGGCAGGAGCACTTTGTTCTCGAGCCCGGGCGAGGCGGGATGCCAGTCGATGTCGAAGAAGCGGGCCGACACCGAGCACGGTCCGTTCTCGAGCACGTCGCGCCACCAGAGGTTCGATTCCGTCAGGATCCCCATGTGGTTCGGGACGAAGTCGACGATGTGGCCGAGAAGGTGCTGGCGGAGGGCGGCGCTGAAGCGCACGTAAGCATCGGCCCCGCCGAGTTCAGGGGAGATCTCGTTGTGGTCGCTGACGTCGTAGCCGTGCGTGCTGCCTTCGGCTGCGCGGAAGATGGGGGACGTATAGCAATCCGACACGCCGAGGCGCGCGAGGTAACCGGCCAGCGCGGCGGCCGCGTCGAGGGTGAAGTCCCTGTGCAGTTGCAGCCGGTAGGTCGCGTGCGGCAGGCGCGCCGGCGGGCCGGGCCGCACGCCGTGTGATGCGCGCGTCACGAATCAGCCCGCGCCGGCGTCTTCCGCCAGCGCGAGGATGCCGGCGAGCGGAATGCGCACCCATTCCGGACGGTTGTTGATCTCGTACTGCACTTCGTAGCACGCCTTCTCGAGCAGGAATGCGCGCAGCAGCCCGTCCAGCGCGCCGCGGTGCTTCGGCACGAAGGGCGCGTGACCCGCCGCCGCAATCCACGCGTCGAGGAATGCTTTCGATGCCCAGTGCGCCCAGACGCGCGCCCACGGCTCGAGCCGATCGAAATCCTGCGGCCGGTGCTGGCTCCACGCGTACAGCGCCGCGTGTGACGCGTAGCTGAACGATCGGATCATGCCCGCGACGTCCTTGAGCGGCGACTGCTTCTCGCGCCGCTCGGCTATTGGCCGCGAGGGCTCTCCTTCGAAGTCGAGGAAGATGCAGTCGCCGTTGGTCCAGAGCACCTGCCCGAGATGGAAATCCCCGTGCACGCGCGTGGCCATGGCC
>JALYRV010000028.1:5821-23275 GCA_030855205.1 Acidobacteriota bacterium
CGTCGAACTCCGCCGTGAGCCGCTCGCGCAGACCGAGCAGCCGATCCGCCAGCGGATGCAGCGGCGCCGGCAGCGTGTTGCGCCGCTCGGCCGTGATGTCCAGCGTCGCGCCCGCCAGCGCGCGCATGCGCGCGGCGATCTGCTCGAGCCGTTCGCGCGTGATCGGCTCGGGCTCGAAGGCGGCGTCTCCCTCGGCGGCGCCAAGCGCCGCGTGCAGCGCGCCGGTGCGCGTGCCCAGCCGCGACGCCGTGGCGAGATACCCCCCGATCGCGTCGCCGATGAGGGCCGGGGGAGCGGCGTCGCGTCCCGGCGCGGCCTCCGGCGCCTGCACGACGGAATGCACGCGGTCGAAGAACCGGTGCAGCTCGTCGATCGCGTGATCCCACCCGTTGATCTGGTTCGCCACGAACGCCTGCAGCAGCGCGACCGTGCCGTCCGCCGCGTCCGGCGCGCCACCCGCGCCGGTTTCCCCTGCGCGATAGTCGAGCGTGCCTTCGAACGCGGGGATGTGACGGAACCCGCGCGCCGCGAGGTGCCGCGTGATCTCCACGTCGGGATTCTCCCCCTCCTCGTAGCGGCGGTAGACCTTCATGAACAGACGCTCGCCGTAGACGAGCGCGGTGTTGCTCTGATCGGCGGGCAGGTGCCTGGGCGTCAGGTCCTCCGCGCCGCAGGTGGCCGCGAGTGTCGCGGCGGGCCGTCCGGTGATCGCGCCGCGCCTGGACGCGCGTGTCTCGCCTCGCGCGACGAGCGCGAGCATCGCGGCGGCCGCTGTCCTGTCGGCCGACGCGTCGAGGAGGTAGCCCTCGCGCGCGCCCGACAGACGGCCGATCACGGCGTGCGGCGACTGCCGCATCGGATCGGAGCCGTTGACCGCCGGCCGCACCGTCATGGGCAGCACATACCGATCGGAGCCGCCAGACTCGTAGTCGACGTGGACAATCGTGAAGAAAATCGGATCGGGCGCCTCGGAGACGCGGATCCACTCGACGAAGCGCGCGCTGGTCGCGTGGCGCCCTTTGCCCCCGAACCACCGCTGCCGCTCGAGGAAGGGCAGCAGCAGATCCTTTTCGATGAACGTGCGCACGTCGCTGTCGAGCAGCGCTTCCCACGCCGGACCCGCGAACAGCGGCGCGGGCGGCGCTACGGCGCCGCTCTGCTGCGTGAACGTGCGCACGGCAATCGCCGCCGGCTGCCGTTCGAGCGTGAACCAGTAGTACCCGTGGCCGTGCAGCGTCAGGAAGTACGGCAGCTCGCCGATGCGCGGAAACACCGTCTGCCCCAGCATCTCGACCGGCGTCCATCCATCGTACGCCGCCAGGTTCAGCTCGACCGGCTGCACCGTGCGCGCGAGATTCGCCACGCACAGCACCACGGCGTCTCCCAGCCGCCGGATGTAGGCGAGCACCTTGCGGTTCTCGGCCGGCAGGAACTCGATCGTGCCGCGGCTGAAGACCTGGTGCTGCTTGCGCAGCGCGATCATCCGCTTCATCCAGTTGAGGAGCGACGAGGGGGAGCGCTCCTGTGCTTCGACGTTGAGCGCCTGATAGCCGTAGACCGGATCCATGATCGGCGGCGCGTAGAGGCGCGCGGGATCGGCTTTCGAGAAGCCGGCGTTGCGATCGCCCGTCCACTGCATCGGCGTGCGCACGCCGTTGCGGTCGCCGAGATAGACGTTGTCGCCCATCCCGATCTCGTCGCCGTAGTAGATCACCGGCGTGCCGGGCAGCGAGAAGAGCAGGGCGTTCATCAGCTCCATGCGCTGCCGGTCGTTTTCCATCAGCGGCGCGAGACGCCGGCGGATGCCGACGTTGATGCGCATCTGCGGATCGGCCGCATAGGCCGTGTACATGTAGTCGCGCTCCTCGTCGGTCACCATCTCGAGCGTCATCTCGTCGTGGTTGCGCAGGAACAGCGCCCACTGGCACGCCTCGGGGATGCCGGGCGTCTGCCGCAGGATCTCCGTGATCGGGTGCCTGTCTTCCTGCCGGACCGCCATGAACATGCGCGGCATCAGCGGGAAGTGAAACGACATGTGGCACTCGTCGCCGTCGCCGAAGTACGCGCGCACGTCGGCGGGCCATTGGTTCGCTTCCGCCAGCAGCATCCGGTTGCGGTACTTCGCGTCGAGCTCGCGGCGGAACTGCTTGAGGATGTCGTGCGTCTCGGGCAGGTTCTCGCAGATCGTGCCCTCGCGTTCGATCAGGTACGGCACGGCGTCGAGGCGCATGCCGTCGACGCCGAGATCCATCCAGAACTTCATCACGCGGATGATCGCGCGCGTGACGTGCGGGTTGTCGAAGTTCAGGTCAGGCTGGTGATGGAAGAAGCGGTGCCAGTAGTAGGCCTGCGCCTCTTCGTCCCACGTCCAGTTCGACTTCTCGGTGTCGGTGAAGATGATCCGCACGCCCTTGTACTTCTGATTCGAGTCGCTCCAGACGTAGAAGTTGCGTTTCGGCGACCCGGCCGGCGCGCGGCGCGCAGCCTGGAACCACGGGTGCTGGTCCGACGTGTGATTGACGACCAGCTCCGTGATGACGCGGATGCCGCGCGCATGCGCCTCGCGCATGAAGGTCTTGAAATCGCGCAGCGTGCCGTAGCTGGGATGGATCCCCTCGTAGTGCGCGATGTCATACCCATCGTCTCTGAGCGGCGAGGGATAGAACGGCAGGAGCCAGAGCGCGTTGATGCCGAGGCCCTGCAGGTAATCGAGCTTCGCGGTGAGGCCGCTGAAATCCCCGACGCCGTCGTTGGCACTGTCGAAGAACGTGCGCACGTGCGCTTCGTAGATGACGGCGTCCTTGTACCAGAGCGGATCGTCGGCCAGCAGGAGCGTGCTCACTGGGTCACCACCAGCACGTGCGCGGGACGCGTGCCCGGCTCGAGCCGCACGTAGTTCCATTCGCTCGACCAGATGTAGGTCTCGCCCGTGATCGCATCCGCAAGGCGCAGCGGCGTGCCCGGCTCGATCTCCCAGTCGGCCAGCGGCAGCTGCACCCATCCCTGCTGCATGTGGGCATAGTCGAGATTGACGATCGACAACACGGTGTCGCCCGTGCGCGCGTCACGCTTGCTGTAGGCGATCAGCTGATCGTTGTCGGTGGCATGGAACGCGAGCGGCCAGTCCGACTGCAGGGCCGGGTGCGCGCGCCGCACGGCGTTGAGCGTCGTGACGAGCTCCGCGAGCGACGCGGGGTCGTCCCAGTCCCTCTGGCGAAACTGGTACTTCTCGGAGTCGAGGTATTCCTCACTGCCCGGTTTGGCGGGCTGGTTCTCGGCGAGCTCGAAGCCGCTGTAGATGCCGTAGCTCGCGCCGAGCGTTGCGGCAAGAATCAGCCGGATCTGGAAGGCCGGGCGGCCGCCCTGCTGCAGGTACTCGTGGAGAATGTCGGGGGTGTTGGCGAAGAGATTCGCGCGCATGTACTCGCGCACGGGCGTCGATGTGAGCTCCGTGAAGTAGGTCTCGAGCTCCGCCTTCGTGTTGCGCCACGTGAAATAGCTGTACGACTGCGAGAACCCGGCCTTCGCCAGGTGCCGCATGATCGCCGGCCGCGTGAAGGCCTCCGACAGGAAGACCGTGTCCGGATGCCGCGACTTGATGTCGGCAATGGCCCACTCCCAGAACCGGAACGCTTTCGTGTGCGGGTTGTCGACGCGGAAGATCGTCACGCCGCGATCGATCCAGAAGAGGAACACGTCGCGCAGCGCCGACCAGAGCGCGGGCCACTCGGCCGACTCGAAGTCGAGCGGATAGATGTCCTGGTATTTCTTCGGCGGGTTCTCCGCGTACTGGATGGTGCCGTCGGCCCGGCGGCGGAACCACTCGGGGTGCTGCGTGACCCACGGGTGATCCGGCGATGTCTGGAACGCGATGTCGAGCGCCACCTCCAGCCCGAGATCGTTCGCGCGCCTGACGAACCGCACGAAGTCGTCATTACTGCCGAGACCAGGCTCCACCGCGGTGTGCCCGCCGTCGGCGCTGCCGATCGCCCACGGACTGCCGGGATCGTCCGGCCCTGCGGTGATCGCGTTGTTCGGTCCCTTGCGCGCCGTGCGGCCAATCGGGTGAATGGGCGGCAGATAGACAATGTCGAAGCCCATGGCGGCGATGGCGGGCAGCCGGGCGGCCGCCTCGTCGAACGTCGCGCTGCGCGACGGATCGGGCCCGGCCGATCGCGGAAACATCTCGTACCACGCGCCAAAACGCGCGCGCTCGCGCTCGACCATCACGCGCAGCGTGCGCGCGTGGCGCACGACCCCTCCACGCGCCTCCGGACGGGCGCGCATCGCATCCGACAGCTCCTGATCGAGCGCGATCGGCACGCGCGTGTACTGCTCGCCCGGCCCCGCGAGCAGATCAGCCGCCGCGGCCAGTCTGCTGTCTTCAGTCTTCGACCTTCCCTTCGGTTCGTCTGCAGTCTCTAGTCTCAGCAGCGTCGCCCCTTCGACCAGCTCGCTCGAGACATCCTGGCCCGCGCCAAACTTCTTCGAGAGCCCGTCGCGCCAGGTCGCGAAGCGATCCGCCCACGCTTCGATCGTGAACTCGTAGTACCCGCGGGCGCCGGCCGTGAACGTGGCCTGCCAACGGTCGTTGCCGAGTGGCTGCATCGGCACGCGCTGCCACGCCCCCTCGGCGCCGGTGGCCGGGGCCGTGCCTGCATGGCGGTAGAGGAGATCCGCCGCGACCTTGTCGTGGCCGTCCACGAAGATGTCGGCTTCGACGCGCACCTCTTCACCTTCGGTGCGTTTTGCTGGATACCGCCCGCCGTCAACTTCGGGCTGCACATTTTCGATGATTGCGCGAAGAGCCACGGCCGGGCTGGGCGTGCTTTCGGACCCGCGCGTGCGCGTCACGGAAGCTGTCGAGGGTGTGGAAGTGGGGCTCGCCTTGGCACGGGGCATCGGTCGCCTTGTCCTCTACGGCCGGGCTTTCAGCCCGACGTGAACACGGCCGTCGCCTGCGCCTCCAGCCGATACTCTCCGGCGGAGGCCGGGACGTCCTGCGTGGCGCCTTCGGCCACGGCGGTGTCGAACATCAGCCGCCAGATCCGGCCTGCCGGCGGCGCCGGCAGCGCGAACGTCGCGGCGCCGGTGCCTGCATTGAGGAGGATCAGCACGCTGTCGCCGCGAATATGGCGGCCGCGTTCGTCGACTTCGTCGATCGCGTCCCCTGCAAGCAGTACGCCGAGCTGGTTGGCGTGGGGCGCCGCCCAGTCCGCATCGGTCATTTCGCGGCCCGAGACGTCGAGCCACGCGACGTCCTTGACCTTTGCCCCGCGGATGCTCCGTCCGAGGAAAAACCGGCGCCGCCGCAGCACCGGCTGCGACCGTCGCAGCCGAATCAGGCTTCCGACGAATGCGAGGAACCCCTCGTCATGCTCGTCGAGCTGCCAGTCGGTCCAGCCGATCGGGTTGTCCTGGCAGTACGCATTGTTGTTGCCCTGCTGCGTGCGGCCGATCTCGTCGCCGCCGCTCAGCATCGGCACGCCGTGCGAGAGCAGCAGCGACGCCATCAGGTTCCGCCGCTGCCGGCGCCGGAGCGCCTGGACGGCCGGATCCGGCGCGGGGCCCTCCGCGCCGGAATTCCAGCTGATGTTGTGATTCTCGCCGTCCCGATTGGCTTCGAGATTCGCGTGATTGTGCTTGCGCTCGAACGAGACGAGGTCGGCCATCGTGAAGCCGTCGTGGCTCGTGATGAAGTTGACGCTCGCGTACGGCAGGCGCCCGCTCTGCGCATATAAATCGCTGCTGCCCGAGAGCCGCGTCGCCAGCTCCGACACGCCGCCGCCGTCGCCGCGCCAGAACGCGCGCAGCGCGTCGCGGTACTTGCCGTTCCACTCCGCCCATCGCGGGGGGAAATTGCCGACCTGATAGCCACCCTCGCCCAGATCCCACGGCTCGGCGATCAGCTTGACCTGCGACAGCACGGGGTCCTGATGGATGATGTCGAAGAACGCGCCGAGCTTGTCGACCGCGTGCAGCTCGCGTGCGAGCGCGCTGGCGAGGTCGAAGCGGAAGCCGTCGACGTGCATCTCCAGCACCCAGTAGCGCAGACTGTCCATGATCAGCTGCAGCACGCGCGGGCTGCGCATGTTCAGGGTGTTGCCGCAGCCGGTGAAGTCCTGGTACAGCGCGCGATCGCCCGGCCCGAGCCGGTAGTAGCTCGCGTTGTCGATGCCGCGCAGGGAGATCGTCGGGCCGAGATGGTCCCCTTCGGCGGTGTGGTTGTAGACCACATCGAGAATCACTTCCAGGCCCGCCGCATGCAGCGCGCGCACCATCGTCTTGAACTCGCGCACGCAGTCGAGAGGCGAGGACGAGACGGCGAAGCGCGTGTCGGGCGCGAAGTACGAGAGCGTGTTGTAGCCCCAGTAGTTGACGAGCCCGTGCCCCGCCAGCCGCGCCTCGTCGAGATGATGATGCACCGGCATCAGCTCGACGGCGGTGACGCCGAGGGCCTTGAGATGCGCGATGCCGGCTTCGGACGCGACCCCGAGGTACGTGCCGCGCAGCGCTTCGGGCACGTGAGGATTGAGTTTCGAGAAGCCCTTGACGTGCAGCTCGTAGATGATCGTCTCGTGCCACGGCGTGCGGGGGTGACGGTCGCCTCCCCAGGTGAACGCCGTGTCGATCACGGCCCCGAGCGGCGCGAAGGGGGCGCTGTCGGCGTCACTGCTCCGCGCGTCCTCGACGTCCGGCAGGTAGCCGTAGAGCGAGGGATGCCACCGTACGTCGCGGCCGATCACGCGCGCATACGGATCGAGCAGCACTTTCGCGCGATTGAACCGGTGCCCGCGCGACGGATCGTACGGGCCGTGCACCCGGTACGCATAGAGCTGCCCCGGGCGGATATCCGGCAGATACCCGTGCCAGACCATGTCGGTCTGTTCAGTGAGCGCGATGGTTACCGACTCGCCGGTGGAGGCGGGGGAGTCGAACAGGCAGAGCTCGACCGCGGTGGCATGCTCGGAGAACAAAGCGAAATTGACGCCGCCGCCATCCCACGTCGCGCCAAGGGGGTATGGGGCGCCCGGCCACACGCGCATATCTCCCGATCATACGGCGGTGCGTTCTTTGCACCACCGTTCGAACGAGAGAACCTTCGAACCCCGAACCTCCGAAACCCGAACGGCATGATCAGACTCCCGGACCTTCGGCGCTACGCAACCGTCCTCGACAAGGCGTTCCGCATTCCCGGCACCAACATCCGGTTCGGCCTCGATCCGATCATCGGGTTGATTCCCGTGCTGGGCGACCTGGCGTCGCCGGTGTTTGCCGGGTTGCTCGTCCTCGAAGGCGCGCGCCTCGGCCTCCCGCGCATCGTGCTCATGCGGATGGTCGTCAATGCGCTGATCGACGCGGTCGTCGGCGTGATTCCTTTCGCGGGCGCCGTCGCCGACATCTTCATCAAGGCCAACACGAAGAACATGGCGCTGCTCGAGCGGCACGCCGTGCCTGGCGGCCTGCCGGCCACGCGCGGCGACTACTGGTTCGTCTGGGTCGCACTCGCGCTGCTCGCCGCCGGCATCATCGCCATCCTCATGTTGACGATCTGGCTCGCCGGCAAGGCGTGGGCGCTGGTGCGCGATCTGCTCTAGCGCGCGAAGGTCGGCCCGAGCACGACCGCGTTGAAGAACAGCCGCAGCGTCGACAGTTGCGTCGCGCGGAAATTCGGGTCGTCGGCGAATAGCACGAACTGTCCGCGTCCGGTCCGTTCGATCCATGCGTACGGCGTGCGCTCCAGCGCCGGCGCCGATTCAGGCCACATGAATCCCGCGAGCTCCAGCGACCCCGCGTCGGGATACGCCGCCGCGATCCTGGCCGTGCGGCCCGGCGCAAACGCGTAGTTGCTGCTGACGGTCGCCGCCGTTTCGGCGCCGCCGCCGAATCCGAGCCAGTGCTGCGGATCGATCTTCACGCGCAGGATCGCCCCCGGCACGCGCGGCAGATCGACCTCGCGCATCGGCGCCTTGTCCGCCGGTTTCTCGTCGAAGAACATCTGCACAGGCTGCTCGGTGCGCTTGAGCGTCGCCGCGGTCCATTCGACCCCCTTCCGCGCCGCGAATGCCGCCGCCCCTTTGATCAGCACCAGCGTGCCCCCCTCCTGCGCCCAGCGGCGGAGCCGCGCGATGCCCGGCTCTCCGAGCGCCGACTGGTACGCGGCCGCCGCGCCGTCGGGCATGACGATGACGTTGTAGCGCGTGAGGTCGGCGCCGAGCAACTGCTCGATCTTGATGGCGGTGAACGGCAGGCCGAGCCGCTGTTCGAGCGTGAACCACGAGGCGCCGTAACTGGTTTCCGCCGTCGGCTCGTCGGTGATGACCGCGATCCGCGGCGCGCGCGTCTCGACGAACGGGTCCTCGCCGAAATCCGGTCCTGCCGCCACGCGCGCAGAGTCGAGCCGGAGCAGATCGACGCGCCGGAGCCCCGCGGCGGCGGCGACATCGGCCGGCATCGCCGCGCCGTTGCGCTCGACGCGCAGTAGCACCGCGCCGCGATCGAACTGGCGTCCCTGGACGCTGAAAGGCTGCGTGGCGATCACCAGGTTGTGGCCCTTCCGGAGCAGTTCGCTCGTCAGCTGCATCGACGCGTAGGTGCTGCCGTCGAAGAGATAGCCATAGCGCGGCACTGGCGCCGGCCCGCCGGTGATGGCAGCGCCGATCTCGTCGCCGGCCTCCATATTGACTGAGAGAGGCGCGTCACTCGACCATGCCGCATCCACGCCGAAGATCAGCGGCAGCGACCACGCCGTCGTGTCGTAGAACCCGTCGCGCACGCGCTCGCCGCGCGCCTCGGCCTCGCGGCGCTTGTCGCGCTGCGTCTGCAGAAACTCGTCGGTGAACGCCGGTTCGATCTCGAGCAGGGCTTTCAGCAGACGCTTCTGAGGTTGATTCATCGGAATCACGTACGCGCCCTCGGGCACCTCGCGCGGCGCCGCCGCACCGCCGCGATAGCTCTGGGCATGCGACAGCCTGAAGGCGCGCGGCACGCGATACGCCGCGATGCGCTGGGCCGCGAGCGTCCCGAGCAGCTCCTGCACGCGCGACAGATCGTTGCCCGGCAGCAGCACGATCTGCTTCATCGGCTCGCTCGCGCCTTCGGCAATCGCGCTCTTCTTGTATTGATAGAACTGCTCGAGGCGCGCGGCTTTGTCGTCCGCCGTGGCCTTCAGCGTCGCCATCGTGCCCGTGTGATGGTGCAGGATGCCGTCACGCAGCGTGAGGATGGTGCCGTCCTCGCGCTCCCACGCCAATCCCTTGCCGCCGCCGCCGTCCGTCTCGAACGTCATGCCGATCGATCCGTTGAGCGTCGGCCACGAGTCCCAGAAGCCGGCGAAGAACAGATCGAACCGGCCGCGGCGGTAGTAGCTCCAGCCGCGCGCGTCGAACGCGTCGGCGATCGCGTTGCCGTAGCGATTCATCCACTCGAGTTGCGGCTTGGTGACGTTGAGGTTGACGGCGTCGGCCGGCGGCGGGAAGAACATGTTCTTCGTCTGGCCGTGATGGTCGACGAACACGACAGGGTTCCAGTCGTTGAACGCCTTGATGATCGCGCGCGTCTCGGGCTGCGTCGCGAAGAACGCATCGCGATTCAGATCGATCTGATAGTGATTGTTGTTGGTGTTCATCCCCCAGGGGGCGTGATGCTCGGCTGAGGCGGGATCGGATGTGCCGGCGCGGCCGACCTGCACGGCGTTGTACCAATTGACGAACCGTTCGTGGCTCTCCGGGTTGTGCGCCGGGTTCACGATCGTCACCAGCCGATCGAGGATCAACCTCGTCGTTGCGTCGGTGCCCGCCGCGAGCTGATAGCTCGTGTGAATCGCCGCCTCGAACGCGGCCGACTCGTTGCCGTCGTTCGCGTGGTTCATGAAGGCGACGGCGGGCAGGTCGGCCGCCATGCGCCGGGCATCGGCGTCAGTGAGGCCCTGCGGGTTGGCCAGCTGCGCCATGCCCTTCTGGACTGCGTCGAGCCGCGCGAGATTCGCCGGCGACGAAATGAAGATCAGATAGAGCGGGCGCTTCTCGATCGACTCGCCGTACTTGCGGATGATGACGCGGTCCGATTGCCGCAACGCGGCGAGCCATCGCTCGAGCCCCGCATAGTCCGTATGCCGCTCACCGATGGCATACCCGAGAATCGCCTCGGGCGTCGCGACCCTGGGGTCGTAGGTGCCGCCCGGGAAGAACGGCTCGAGCGGTTTGGCCTGCTGCGCGGCGGCCGGGGCGCAGAGGGCGGCGAACAGCAGGACGAGACGAATGCGCACGCGTGACATGCGCGTGACTATAATCCGGCCACCCGGAGGAATCCATCATGCGCCGTGCGCCCGCTCTGTTCATCGTCCTTGCCGCTGCGACGCTCTCGGCGCAGTCCGCGATCACGTCTCCGAAGGACGCGTTCGGCTTCAACCTCGGCGACGATTACCAGCTCGCCAGCTACACGCAGATCAGCGAGTACTGGCGCAGGCTCGACGCCGAGTCAGACCGCGTCGCGCTGCGCGGGATGGGGACGACGGCGGAGGGGCGCACGCAGCTCATGGCCGTCGTGACCTCGCCGGCCAATCATGCGGCGCTTGAAAAGTACCGCCGTATTTCGCTGAGACTCGGTTTCGGCGACGACATGACCGAGGCCGAGGCCCGCGCGCTGGCCCGTGAGGGCAAGTCGATCGTCTGGATCGACGGAGGCCTGCACGCCACCGAGACGCTGGGCGCGCAACAGCTCGCCGAGATGGTCTATCAGATGGCCAGCCGTTCGGACGCCGAGACGCTGCGCTTCCTCGACGAGACCATCGTGCTCTTCGTGCACGCCAATCCGGACGGCAACGACCTCGTCGCCAACTGGTACATGCGCGCGGCGGATCCACTCGAGCGCTCGCTCTCGGGACTGCCGCGTCTCTACCAGAAGTACATCGGGCACGACAACAACCGCGACTTCTTCATGTCGACGCAGCCCGAGACCGAGAACATCAGCCGCGCGCTGTACCACGAGTGGATGCCGCAGGTGCTCTACAACCACCATCAGAGCGGCCCGGCAGGCACCGTGCTCTGGTCGTCGCCCCAGCGCGATCCCTACAATTACAACCTCGATCCGCTCGTCGTGCTCGGCCTCCAGGCCCTCGGCACGCACATGCACCAGCGTCTCGCGTCGGAGGGGAAACCTGGCGCGACGATGGCGTCGGGCGGCGCGTATGACGGATGGTGGAACGGCGGCATCCGCAACACGGCTAACTTCCACAACATCCTCGCGATTCTCACGGAGACGATCGGCAGCCCCACACCGATGCGCATCCCGCTCGTCGTCGCCCGCCAGCTGCCGAGCCGCGACTCGCCGAATCCGATCGCTCCGCAGGAATGGCGCTTCCGGCAGTCGGTCGACTATTCGATCTCGCTCAACCGCGCCGTGATCGACTACGCGGCGCGCAATCGCGAGCATCTGCTCTTCAACGTGCATCGCATGGCGCGCAACGCGATCGAGCGGGGGAGCCGCGACACGTGGACGCCGTCGCCGTCGCGCTTTCAGGAAGCCGCGGGAAGGCTCGGCGCCAACAGTCCGGAGCTGTGGGCCGCGATGCACCGGCCGGAAGACAAGGACCCGTACGGCTACGTCATTCCCGCGAGCCAGACCGACTTTCCGACCGCGGTGAAGTTCATCAACGCGCTGCGCGAGGTCAACGTCGCGGTCCTCCGCGCAACGGGCGCGTTCACGGTCGCCGGACGCGTGTATCCGGCCGGCTCGCTCGTCGTCAGGACCGCGCAGCCGTTTCGCCCGCACGTGATCGACATGTTCGAGCCGCAGGATCATCCGAACGTCTTTCCTGTGCCCGGCGGCCCGCCGACGCCGCCGTACGACGTCGCGGGCTGGACGCTTGCCTACCAGATGGGGGTGGCGTTCGACCGCGTGCTCGAGCCGTTCGACGGTCCGTTCGAAGCGGTGACGGACTGGAACATCGTGCCGCCGCCCGGCGCGATTCGGCCGCTTTCGGTGTCGACCGTGCGGGCCAGCGGGCTGACGGCGCGCCCGGGGCAGAACGACGGCGCGCGCGCGATCAACCGCTTCCTGGCAGCGGGTGACACGGTACGGCGCCTTCCGGACGGCTCGCTGTATGTGGCGCTGGCCGCAGGCACGCGCGACCGCGCGCTGACGATGACGCGCGAGCTGGGCGTGAGCTTCGCGGAGTCGGTCGAGCCCTCGCCGCTGCCGCCCGCGATCGCGGCGCCGCGCATCGGCCTGTGGGATCAGTACGGCGGGTCGATGCCGTCGGGCTGGACGCGATGGATTCTCGAGCAGTTCGAGTTTCCGTTCGAGCGCGTCTTCGCGCCGGCGCTCGACGCCGGAAACCTGCGCGCGAAGTACGACGTGCTGATCTTCGTGTCGGGTGCGATAGGCGCGGCCGATCGTCCGGCCGCGGGCGGCCGAGGCGGCGCGCCCCCGGTGATACCCGCCGAGTACCGCGATCAGGCCGGGACGCTGACGCAGGCCCGCACGCTGCCGCAGATCGAGGCGTTCATCAGGGCCGGCGGCACGGTGATCGCCATTGGCAGCTCCGCGGCGAATCTCGCGCGGTTCCTCGGCTTGCCGATTAGCGATCATCTTTCCGAAAACGGCCAGCCGTTCGGGCGCGCGAAGTTCTTCGTGCCGGGCTCCGTGCTGTCGGCACGAGTCGCCACGGCGCACCCGATAGCCCGCGGTCTCCCGGAGCGCGTCGACGTGTTCTTCGACGAGAGCCCTGTGTTCAGGCTCGTGAATGGATCCGCCGGTCGCCCTGCTCATGCCGTCACTCCGCTCGTCTGGTTCGACGGTCCCGCGCCGCTCCGCAGCGGGTGGGCCTGGGGCCAGCAGCATCTCGACACAGGCATCGCCGCGCTCGAGGCGCGGGTCGGGGCGGGGCGCGTGGTGCTGTTCGGGCCGGAGATTCTGCACCGCGCCCAGCCGCACGGCACGTTCAAACTACTGTTCAACACGTTGTTCCTTTCGGCTGGGGCCGTGCGGTGATCCCGCGGCGGCTGCTTGCGGCCGCCGCGGCCTTCATGCTCCTCGCGCCGGCAGTCCGCTATCTGGACAGCCCTCTGCGTGCCGACGAAAGCGACTTCGCGGCCATCGTGCGCGAAGGGATTCTTCGTCACGGCATCCCCGCGATTCCCGTCGAGGAGCGGCGGCTCATCTACGCGGATCCAGTAACAGGGCTCGCCGAGGCGCATCACGGGATGTGGCACCCGCCGCTCTACCAGTACATGCTTGCCGCGGCCGCCATGGTGCTGCCCACGGCCAACTGGTCGATACGGATCGTCGGCTTGCTGTGCCTGGCCGGATCGCTCATCGTCGCCTGGCGCATGGTCCGCATGCTCGCGCCCGATCTCGCGCCGTCGCTCCGCGCGATTCCTGTCTCCCTCATGCTGCTCTCTCCCATCGTCGTCGAAGGGGCCCTCTTCGTCGACATCGACGGCGGCGTGCTGAACCTGCTCATCCTCCTGATGCTGGAGCGGTGGCTCGCGTGGCGCGACCGCATCACGCCCGCGCGCACGGCGCTGCTCGCCGCGATTGTCGCGCTCGCGTTGAGCGCGAAGCTGACGACGCCGTTTCTGGCGATTGCGGCGATGGGCCTGCACGCGCTGTGCGATCGGCGCCGTGTGCGCCTCGGCGTCACCCTCGGCGCCGCGGCGATTGCGGGCGCGCTGATGTTCGGCGCCGCGTATCTCGCGTACTGCGCGCTGACCGGCTATCCGGCCGACTACATGTTCAGGTTCTACAGCCTGCGCGCGGGCGTCGTCGAAGCGAAGCCGGCGTCGGACTACGCCATCGCGCTCCGATGGCACCTCGCCTGGCTGGGGCCGCCATTCGTACTGATGCTCGCGGTGTATTTCGCGGCGCGCGCCGCGGCGATCGTGCGCGCACGCGCCGTGGAGCGAGCGGATCTGCTGTGGATGTTCTCCGCGCTGAACCTGGCGTTCTACGCGGGCGCCGCCGCGTACTGGGGCAAGTATTCCGTGCCCGCCGCGTCGGCAGGGGCGCTGGGTGCCGGACTGTGGCTCGCCGAGCGGTGGCCCGCCATCCGCGTGACGCGGCCGCGCGTGCTGCTCGTCTGTCTCGCAGGGCTCGGGGCGCTCGTGCTCGCGATGCCCGTTCCCCGCGTCCGAAGTGGTCACATGCTGCTGTCGGCCGGCACGGCCCTGTGGGATCCGCGCAATCAGGCGTTGCTCGCGCTCACGGTCGCGCCGGCGGCGCTCGCGTTGATCGCGCCTCGCCTGATCGCGGCGCCGTGGCGCGCGACCGCGCCGGCGTTCATGCTCGCGCTGTGCCTCGCTGTCAGCGCGCCGATCGAGCAGGCGCGCATCGTCTTCGCGCGTCACGACAACGCGCCGCTCAGCGCGGGCGTGCAGATCGGCTTCGACGCGCTCATCGCGCGGCTCGATACCCTGGAGCCGGGGGCGATGATCCTCGCGCAGAAGGAAGTCGTCTACTACTACCGGGGACGCGGCTTCGGGCTCGAAGCGGAAACCTACGGCGGCAGCGTCGCGCTGCTGCGCGCGGCGCACCACCCGGAGGTGAAGGCGATCGTCGACTCGACGCTCTATCCGATGCTGTCGCCCGCGGACATCGCGCTGCTGCCCCCCTCGCGCGTCGAGACGATCGGCACCTACCGCGTGTACGTGAAGGACTGACTCAGTCGCCGAGCAGCTCGCCCACCGGTTGCAGATCCTCGACGTGATCGCAGACCGCCTTGATGACGGCCATCATCGGCACCGCGAGTATCGCGCCCCAGAGCCCCCAGACCCACGTCCAGAACAGCAGCCCGATGAACACCGCGACCTCGTTCATCCGCGCGACCCGGCCCTGCAGCGCCGGCGTCATCAGCCAGCCTTCGAGCGACGTGATGATCATCGCGACCGTCGCGACCCACGCGGCGGCGGAGAGCTCGCGAAACTGCACCATCGCGACCACGAAGAGGCCGCCCGACACGATGAACGGGCCGAAGTACGGAATGGAGTTGAGCACGCCGGCGGCGATGCCCCAGACAGCGGGATTCTCGAGCCCGAGCCACCGCAGGGCGAACCACGTCACGATCGCGACGAAGATGCTGGTCAC
The DNA here is from genome assembly GCA_030855205.1 of Acidobacteriota bacterium. Taxonomy (GTDB): domain Bacteria; phylum Acidobacteriota; class Vicinamibacteria; order Vicinamibacterales; family SCN-69-37; genus JALYRV01. The sequence continues at coordinate 20,906 of JALYRV010000028.1, forward strand.
CGCCCTGACGAAGAGGAAGCCGCCGACCTGACGGTTGATCTCGTCGAGGATCTCGACAGTGACCTTTTTCTTCGAGAGCGTCGGCCCGGCGATCTTGACGATCTTCCGCTTGAACATGTCGCCCGACTGCAGCAGGAAGAACACGAGGAAGAAGATCAGCACCACCTGCCCGAGGAAGCCGACGATGCCCATCGAGCCCCACCAGAGGTACTCCGCGGCGTCGAAGGCCGGCTCGTCGATTCGCACGCGCGTCACGCCCGTGGGTTTTGTCTCAGGCGTGGAGGCCTGCTCGGCCGTCGCCTGCACGGCCGTCGCCGCCTCCTGCACCTTCGAGATCGCGCTTTCGTCGCCGCTGCGCTTGCCCCGCAGGATTTCGCGCTGCACGAGCTTGGTCGCTTCTGGAATCTGATCGATGAGATTGATCGCCTGGAAACGGACCGTGTACATCGTCCAGCCAAGAGCGCCGGTCGTCGCGCAGAGCACCAGCGCCGCGGCAATCGTGCGCGGCACCTTGATCTTCACGAGATAGTTGACCAGCGGCCAGAGGGCGTAGCTGACGAGGATCGCGAGCACGACAGGCACGAGCACTTCCTGCGCGAAGCGGAGGAACCACACCAGGGCCACGCACGCGAGAATCGACAGCGCCACGCTGCGGACGTCGATTGCCCCGGCGACGGTCGTCGTGGGAGCCGAAGGCGTCGTGTCGGAAGGCGGTCCCGGATCAGACTTGGTCATTGCGCTCCACGTGCTACAAGAAGGATGCCTTGCGTGTCTCCGACTTCGATTTCGAGCTGCCCGAGCGCCTGATCGCCCAGCACGCGCGTGCGCGCGGAGAGTCGCGGCTGCTGGCCGTCGACCGCAAGGCCGGCGCCTGGCGGGAGCTGACGTTCCGCGACCTTCCCAGCCTAGTCGATCCAGGCGACCTGCTCGCCGTCAACGACACGCGCGTGTTCGCCGCGCGCCTGCTCGGCCGCCGCGACCCGAGTGGGGGCGCCGTCGAGTGTTTTCTCCTCTCGCGCGAAGAGGGGGACACCTGGCAGGCGCTTGTGCACCCGGGTCAGAAGCTGAAGCCCGGCACGCGCTTCATCGTCGACGATCCCGTCCGCGCGCCCGGGACCGTCATCCGCGGGGAAGTGCTCGACCGGCTCTTGCATGGCCGGCGGCGCGTGCGCCTCGAAGCCGGAGGGGCCCTGCCGGTCGACGCCGCGGTCGATGCGCTGGGTCACATCCCGCTTCCGCCGTACATCCACCGCGCCGATACCGAGGAGGATCGCGCGCGCTATCAGACCGTCTTCGCACGCGAGCGCGGATCGATCGCGGCGCCGACGGCCGGGCTGCACTTCGACGCGCGCGTGCTCGAGGATCTCGCGGCGCGCGGCGTCGCCTGCGCGCCGGTCACGCTGCACGTCGGCTACGGCACGTTCAAGCCGGTACGTGTCGAGGAGGTCGAGGCGCATGTCGTCGATCCCGAGGCGTACGAGATCTCCGCGGAGACGGCGCTCGCGATTCGTGCGGCCAGGTCGGCGGGGCAGAGAGTCGTGGCGGTCGGCACGACCACGACGAGAGCGCTCGAGCATTGGGGGGCGGCAGAGCCACCGGGGGAACCCTCGGCGGGCATGGCGGACCTGTTCATCTATCCGGGGCACCGGTTCCGCGTGGTCGACGGTCTGGTCACCAATTTCCACCTACCCCGGTCGTCCTTATTCATGCTGGCGTGCGCGTTTGCGGGGCGGGAGCTGTTGCTCGAGGCGTACCGGGACGCGATCCGGCGCGACTTCACGTTCTACAGCTACGGGGATGCCATGGTCATCCTGTGAGCCGGCGCCTCGACCCGCCCCTGGCGGCTTGTGCTATGCTCCGAGGGTCAGGTTTGCAGATGTCCGCAGCTCACCCGCGTAGGTAGGTATCTTCCCCCGCAGATCAGCCCGAATGTCTTCAATCCAACACCGGAATTCGTCCGGATTCGTTAGGTATGGCGGGCAGACAACCGCCGTTAGTGGCCCCGCGTCGCGGGGCGAAAGAGACTCAGAACATGGCTCGTAAGCTTTTCGTCGGTAACCTTCCGTTCAACACGGAAGAACAGGATCTCCAGCAGCTCTTCGGCACCGTTGGTACGGTCGACAGCGTCAACGTCATGCGCGATCAGGCCACCGGCCGCGCGCGCGGCTTCGCGTTCGTCGAAATGAGCACGGATGAAGAAGCGCAGAAGGCGATCGACGAATACAACAACTACCAGTTCGGCGGCCGCAATCTGACCGTCAACGAGGCCAAGCCCAAGGCGCCGCGCACCGGCGGCTTCGGCGGCGGCGGCGGATACGGCGACGGTGGTGGCGGCCGCGGCGGCCGTCGTTCCGAGCCCCGCTGGTAACC
>JALYRV010000029.1 GCA_030855205.1 Acidobacteriota bacterium
ATGCTCCCCGAGTTCTACACGCAGCTCGGCGCGATGCACGGCACGATCATGATTTTCCTGGCCGTCGTGCCGCTCGCCGCGGGCGCCTTCGGCAACTACCTCGTGCCGCTCATGATCGGGGCGCGCGACATGGCGTTTCCGCGCCTCAACGCGGCCAGCTTCTGGATCTACGCCGCGGCCGGCCTGCTGATGCTGGCGAGCTTCGCCACCGACGGCGGCGCGGCTGGCAGCGGATGGACGTCCTATCCCCCGCTCTCGGTGCTCGCCACGGGCGGGCAGACCTACTGGCTCATCGGCATCATCCTGCTGGGCGTCTCGGCGCTGTTCAATTCGCTCAACGTGATCGTCACGGTGCTGCAGATGCGCGCGGAAGGGATGACGCTGATGCGCCTGCCCTTCTTCGTCTGGTCGCAACTCGTCACCGCGTTCCTGCTGCTGCTCGCCTTCCCTCCGCTCCAGAGCGCGGCGGTGCTGCAGCTGATGGATCGCGTGGCCGGCACCAGCTTCTTCCTGCCCTCGGGACTCGTGGTCAGCGGCCAGGTGCTCGCCGCCGCGGGCGGAGGCAATCCGCTGCTCTGGCAGCACCTGTTCTGGTTTCTTGCCCACCCCGAGGTGTACGTCCTCATCCTGCCGGCCCTCGGCATCGTCGCCGAAGTCATTGCCGCCAGCATTCGCAAGCCGCTGTGGGGATACCGGCCGATGGTCTTCTCGGCGCTTTTCATGGGCGCCATGTCGTTTCTCGTGTGGGCGCACCACATGTTCCTCACGGGCATGGGGACCACCATGAGCGCGTTCTTCCAGACGACGACGATGATTGTGTCGATTCCGTCGGTGGTGATTCTGACGTCGCTCGTCGTGTCGTTGTATGGCGGGTCGATTCGCTTCTCGGTGCCTGCGCTGTTTGCGATCGGATTCCTCCCGATGTTCGGTCTGGGCGGATTGACGGGACTGCCGCTCGGCCTCGCGGCGACCGACATTCATCTGCACGACACGTATTACGTCGTCGGCCACTTCCACTACATCGTCGCGCCGGGCACGCTGTTCGCGCTGTTTGCGGGGATCTATCACTGGTATCCGAAGGTCAGCGGCCGCACGCTGCACGACGGTCTCGGGCGGCTGCATTTCTTCGGGTCGTTCGTCGCGATGAACGTCGTGTTCTTCCCGATGTTCATTCAGGGACTCGCGGGCCTGAACCGGCGGCTCTATGACGGCGGTCGCAGCTACGACTACGCGTTCTCGGACGGCTTGCACGCGCTCAACGAGTGGCAGTTCTGGGGCGCGGTCGCGCTCGGTCTGTTTCAGCTGCCGTTCATCGTCAACGTGCTGTTGAGCGCGCGCGCGAGCCGGGCGCCGGAGAATCCCTGGGCGGCCACGACGCTGGAGTGGCTGACGGTATCTCCGCCGCCGCATGGCAACTTCGCGGGGATTGCGGTGGTCGAGCGAGGCGCGTATGCCTATGGTGCGGCCGCGGGCGGGGCGGACTTCGTACCGCAAGGCGCGATCGTCGCCGCGGATGCGGCGTCCGCTGACGCGTCTTCGATACGCTGGCGCGCCGAGGCGCGGCCCGACACCGGCACGACCAACGGTGCGTTGGGCATGTGGCTATTCCTGGCGTCGGAGGCCATGCTGTTCGGCGGGCTGTTCTCCGCCTACGTGCTGCTGCGCGGCGGCTCCAGCGCATGGCCGTCCGGCGCGGACACATTCGGGTGGATGGGCCCGCTGGTCGCGACGCTGCTGCTGGTGACGGCGACTGTGTCTCTGCGGCACACCCGTCGCCCGGTTGTTCCAGTTGTTCTCCTGGCGGCGGGGCTGTTCCTCGGCGTCGAGGCGCTCGAGTGGTCGCGGCTGCTCGCGGACGGCACACGACCGGCGACGTCCGTCTTCGCGGGGCTCTACTTCGTGCTGACAGGACTGCACGCACTGCACGTGCTTGGCGGCGCGCTGGCGCTGCTGTTCACCACCGTCAACCGCAAGCTGCTGCTCTATTACTGGTGGCTGGTCGATATCGTATGGCTCGGCATCCTCATCGCGTTTCACATCTAGCGCTCGCGGCACTGGCGTTGTGTGCCGTGCCTGCCGTCGCCGAGGCGTGCCCGATCTGTTTTCGCGATCCTGAATCGCCACTGACCGCCGGTGTCATGGCGGGCGTTGGAACACTCCTCTCAATCACCGCTGCGGTAGTCAGCGGATTTGCCGTCCTCATTCGCAGGCTCATACGCGCGGAGCGAAACGCGTGACCCGGTTCATGCCCATCCCCGCGTCGGCGCACGCGGGCGAGCTCGACACGATCATGACGCTCGTGCACGTCGTCGTCGCGCTGCTCTTCGCCGGATGGTCTCTCTTCCTCGTGTGGATGCTCGTGCGCTTCCGTCAGTCGCGCCAGCCCAGCGCCGACGTCGAAGGACTGCGAAGCCGAACACCCGCCCGCCTCGAGATCGCCGTGGTCGCCGTCGAGGCCGTGCTGCTCGCCGCGTTCGCCATCCCGGCCTGGGTCGCGCTTGCGCGCGCGCCTTCGGCGCCGGAGGTGCCTCTGGCCGTGCGGGTCATCGCCGAACAGTTCGCGTGGAATGCGCACTACACCGGCATCGACGGCGTGTTCGGCGACACGCGCATCCAGATGGTCGGGCCGGCCAATCCCCTTGGCCTCGACCGCTCCGGCGCGGGGGCCGACGATGTGGTGACGATCAACCGGATTGTGCTGCTCAAGGATCGCCCGGTGATGGTGCAGCTGTCGTCCAAGGACGTCATCCACAGCTTCGGCCTGCCGAACTTTCGCGTGAAGATGGACGCGAATCCAGGCATGCTGTCTCCGGTCTGGTTCACGCCGACGGTCGCAGGCAAATTCGATCTCGTGTGCTCGCAGCTCTGCGGGCTGGGGCACTACCGCATGCGCGCGATCGTCGAGGTCGTCGACGAAGACGCATTCAACCGCTTCATCAGGGAAGAGGCAGGCCGATGAGATACGTTTTCGCGCTCGTTCTGGCAGGGATCACGGGCGTGACGGCACAGCAGCGCCGTTTCGATGTGGTCATCACCGGTGGGATGGTGTACGACGGCACGGGCGGCGCACCGGTGCGGGCCGACGTCGGCATCACCGGCGACACAATCACGGCGATCGCGCCGTCGCTGCCGACAGCGGGCGCGTCCGTCATCGACGCCACCGGCCTCGCCGTGTCGCCGGGCTTCATCAACATGCTGTCGTGGGCCACCGAGTCGCTCATCGTCGACGGCCGATCGCAGAGCGACATCCGCCAGGGCGTCACGACCGAGATCTTCGGCGAGGGATCGTCTATGGGTCCGGTCAACGAGGAGATGCGCGCGCGATGGACGCGCGAGCAGGGGGCCATCAAATATCCCATCTCGTGGACAACGCTCGCGCAGTACCTGCAATTCCTCGAGACGAAAGGCGTGTCGCCGAACGTCGCGTCGTTCATCGGCGCGGCGACGATTCGCGAGCATGTCGTCGGACTCGAAGACCGCAAGCCGACGGCATGGGAGCTGGAGCTGATGCAGGAGCTGGTGCGCCAGGAGATGGCCGATGGCGCCCTGGGCATCGGATCGTCGCTCATCTACGCGCCGGGCTTTTACGCCAGCACCGAGGAGCTCATTGCGCTGTCGAAAGCGGCTGCGGAGTTTCAGGGAAAGTACATCTCGCACATGCGAAGTGAGGGCAACCGCCTCGAGGAGGCGGCGGCGGAGCTGATTCGCATCAGCCGCGAGGCCGGGGTGCCCGCCGAGATCTATCACCTCAAGGCGGCCGGCCAGTCCAACTGGCCGAAGATGGCGCGCGTGCTCGCCATGATCGAAGCGGCACGGGCCGAGGGCCTGAAGATCACGGCCGACATGTACATGTATACGGCCGGCGCCACGGGACTCGACGCGGCGCTGCCGCCGTCGGCGCTGAGCGGCGGATGGGACGAGCTGTACAAGCGCATCCGCAACCCCGCCGAGCGCGAGAAGATTCGACAGGCGATCGTCACGCCGACCAACGCGTGGGAGAACCTGTATCTCGCGGCGGGATCGGCGGAACGCGTGCTGCTCGTCGAGTTCAGGAACGAGAAGCTCCGGCACCTGACAGGACGGTCGCTCGCGTCGGTCGCCGCCGAACGCAAACAGAGGCCGGAAGACACGATTCTCGATCTCATCCTCGAGGACCAGTCGCGCGTCGGCACCGTGTACTTCCTGATGTCGGAAGAAAATATCGCGCTGCAGCTCGCGAAGCCGTGGGTGTCGGTGGGGTCCGACGGCGGATCGATGGCGACGGAAGGCGTGTTCCTCGCAAGCAATCCGCATCCTCGCGCCTACGGCAATGTCGCGCGTCTGCTCGGCAAGTACGTGCGCGAGCAGAAAGTGATCACGCTGCAGGAGGCCGTGCATCGTCTCTCGGGTCTGCCGGCCGCGAACCTTGGCCTGGATCGGCGCGGACGCCTCGAGGAAGGCTATTTCGCCGACATCGCGATCTTCGATCCCGGCACGATCGCGGATCGCGCGACGTTCGAGAAGCCGCATCAATATGCCACCGGCATGAAACACGTGCTGGTCAACGGCACGCTTGTGCTCAGGAACGGCGAGCACACGGGGGCCACGCCGGGGCGCGCATTGAAGGGGCCAGGGGCAAGGACCGGGAAGCCCGGCGATCAGTTGTGGAATGCGCTTGCATCGATGTGCGGCAAGGCGTTCGAAGGGCGCATGGTCGAGGGCACGGAGCCTGGCGACAAGGACATGGCCGGTCAGCGCATGGTCATGCACGTGCGCGGGTGCAAGGCCGACGAACTGCGCATCCCATTCTTCGTCGGCGAGAATCGCTCGCGCACCTGGGTTCTCACGCGCACGCCCACGGGCCTGCGCCTCAAGCACGACCATCGGCACGAAGACGGCTCCGAAGACAAAGTCACGCAGTATGGAGGCGACACGCGCGTCGCGAGCGGCCTGAGCCTCGACTTCCACGCCGACGACTACACGGCGAAACTGCTGCCCGTTTCAGCGTCGAACATCTGGACGATGGCGGTCGCGCCCGGCAAGACGTTCTCTTACGCGCTCCGCCGCGAAACGAGCGGGCGTCGCTTCCGGGTGGAGTTCGATCTCACCAAGCCCGTGCCGGCGCCGCCGGCACCCTGGTAGGAATGAGGAAGCACGCGTGACGTTCGCCCGCGCCGCGTTCGGCGCGTTCTTCATCGTCGCGGGCACCCTGCACTTCACGATGCCGGGATACTTCGCTGCGATCGTGCCGCCCTGGCTGCCCGCACCCACCTTGCTCGTCGCGCTGAGCGGTGTCGCGGAGATCCTGGGAGGCATCGGGTTTCTGCTTGCGCGCTGGCGCGCGGCGGCGGGCGTCGGGCTCATGCTGCTGCTCATCGCAGTGTTCCCCGCCAACATCGAGATGCTGCGTCAGGCGCGCGCGAACGGATCGTCGAGCTCGTTCCAGGCCGCACTGTGGCTCAGACTGCCGCTTCAAGCGGTACTCATCTGGCTGGCGTGGCGGCTCAGCCGGCGCGACAGAACTGGGTCATGAAGGGCACGACATTCCGGATTCGCGCGCGCAAGCCGGCGGGTGCGGCTGCGCCCCACGTCGAGCGCGAGCCCGCCATCGTCGACGGCTTCATCCGTGACGCGGCGCACTTCCCGGGCGGGCACGCGGATGGTGTCGCGCGCCCTCTGAGCGAAGCGGGCGTCGCGGCGCTCCTGGTTTCGCATGCCCCCCTCCTCATCGCGGGCGCGCAGTCGTCGCTCACGGGCGGCGCCACGCCGCACGGCGGCATCGTGATCAGCACCGCCAAACTGACGGGAATCGAGCGCATGGATGCCGGGCACGTGCGCGCGGGCGCCGGCGTGCCGCTGCTCGCGCTGCAGGAGTCGATAGACGCCTGGGGCGCGTGGTTTCCACCCGTGCCGACATTCATGGGCGCGTTCGCGGGCGGCGTCGTCGCGACGAACGCCGCGGGCGCGGCGACGTTCAAGTACGGGACGACGCGCGCGTGGGTCGAGGGGCTGACCTGCGTCATGACCTGCGGATGCGTGCTCGACGTCGAGCGCGGCGCCACGAACGCCGATCCGCACTTCGAGATCGCGTGCGCGCACGGCACCCGCACGGTCGTGCCGGGCACCTACCGCATGCCGGATGTGCCGAAGGTGTCGGCAGGCTACTTCGCGGCTCCGGGCATGGACCTCGTCGATCTCTTCGTTGGCTCCGAGGGCACGCTTGCCGTCATCACCAGCGTCACGTTCCGCGTGCTGCCGGTAAAGCCGCGACAGGCGCTGGCGCTGCTGACGAGCGCCGACGAGGAGGACGCCCTGCGTCTGGTCGCCGGGTTGCGGGCGCTGCCGATGGTGGCGGCGATCGAGCATCTGGACCGGCGCTGCCTCGAGATCGTGCGCGAGGATGGCGAAGACGTGAAGAACGGCGTCGTTATTCCCTCCGACACCGCCATGCTGCTCATCGTGCAGATCGAGCTGCCTGCCGCAATGACGGACGACGAGGGGCTCGACCAGATTGCAGGCGCGCTCGACGAGGACGCCGCGGACAGCGAGCTCGCGCGATTCACGCGCCTGCTCGATCGGCACGGCGCGCTCGAGCGCACCGAGATTGCGATGCCGGGGAACGAGCGGCGCAAGAAACAGATGCTGGCGGTGCGCGAGGCCGCGCCGACGGGCGTGAACAGGCGCGTAGGAGACGCGAAGCGCGCCGATCAGCGCATCTCCAAGACGGCCGCCGACATGATCGTGCCCTTCGGGCGTTTCGCAGAGATGATGGCGATCTACGAGCGGGGCTATCGCGCGCGCGGGCTCGATTACGCGATATGGGGGCACGTCTCCGACGGCAACGTGCATCCGAACGTAATCCCGCGATCCTATGAGGACGTCGAAGCCGGCAAGGATGCCATCTTCGAGTTTGGCCGTGAAGCCGCGCGCCTCGGCGGCTGCCCGCTCGCCGAACACGGCGTCGGACGCCATCCCGTCAAGCAGGAGCTCCTCCGGCAGCTCTATGGGGATGCCGGCATCGCGGAGATGCGCGCGATCAAGCGCGCAATGGACCCCGAAGGAAAACTTGCGGCTGGAGTATTGTTCCCCTGATGTGGCCCCTCTTCGAGCAGCTTCGCTCGCGCACGAACGGCACCGGCGCCGACGCGATGTCGGATCGCACGCGGGAGCTTCGCCCGAAGAACGAAGGCGCAAGCGTCGCCCGATCGGTCTGTCCCTACTGCGCCGTCGGCTGCGGCCAGCTGATCTTCCATCGCGGCAACAGCCTCGTGTCGATCGAAGGAGACCCGGCATCCCCGATCTCGGAAGGGCACCTCTGTCCCAAGGGGGCCGCCACGCACGAGCTCCTCACGCACGCCGGGCGCATGACCACAGTGCGCTACCGCGCGCCGCATTCGCGTGAATGGACGGACCTCGACCTCGACACGGCGATGACGATGATCGCCGAGCGCGTCTGGACGTCGCGCGAGCGCGGCTTCGAGACCGAGCGCGACGGCCGTCCCCTCATGCAGTGCCGATCCATCGCGCATCTCGGGGGCGCGACGCTCGACAACGAAGAGAACTACCTGATCAAGAAGCTCTTCACGGGCGGGCTCGGGATGGTGGCCATCAGCAATCAAGCCCGGATATGACATAGCTCCACGGTGCCCGGTCTGGGCACCTCGTTCGGGCGCGGCGGCGCGACGATGGCGCAGCAGGATCTCGTCAATGCAGACGCGATCCTGATCGTCGGCTCGTCGATGGCCGAAGCGCATCCCGTCGGCTTCCGCTGGGTCGTCCGCGCCCGCGAGAAGGGTACGACCGTCATTCACGTCGACCCCCGCTTCACCCGCACGTCGGCCATGGCCGACCTCTGGGCGCCCATCCGCGCCGGAAGCGACGTCGTCTTCCTCGGCGGCCTCATTCACTACGTGCTGGATCGCGGGCTCGAGTTCCGCGAGTACGTGCAGGCCTACACGAACGCGTCGGCGCTGATCGACGAGCGCTATCAGGGACCGGAGGATCTCGAGGGGATGTTCTCCGGTTGGGATCCGGAGACGAAGGCGTACGACCCCGAGACCTGGGGATACGAGAACGCGGGCGGAGGCCAGTCCGGTTCCGAAGTGCGCGCCGAGGCGAAACGCGGCGGACACTCGCGCGAACAAGGGGACGCGGAGACCGGAGGCGCGCCGATGCGCGATCCGACACTCACGCATCCGCGCTGTGTCTTTCAGCACCTGAAGCGGCACTTCGCGCGCTACACGCCCGAGATGGTCGAGCGCGCGTGCGGCATTCCCGCAGCCGACTTCCTCACGATTGCCGGGCGCTACGTCGCCGCGTCGGGTCCCGAGCGCACGGGCACCATCTGCTATGCGGTCGGGCTCACGCAGCATTCGACCGGCGTGCAGATCATCCGCGCCGCCGCCATCCTGCAACTGCTGCTCGGCAACGTCGGCAGGCCCGGAGGCGGCATCCTCGCGCTGCGTGGTCACGCATCGATCCAGGGATCCACCGACATCCCGACGCTCTACGACATCCTGCCCGGCTACATTCCGATGCCGGTGTTCGGCGATGACAGCGCATCGCTCGAGACGTTCGTCGCCCGCTATCGCACGAAACGCGGATGGTGGGCCTATCTCGATCGCTATCTGGTGAGCCTGCTCAAAGCCTGGTACGGGGACGCGGCCACGCGCGACAACGACTTCGGTTTCCACTGGGTCCCGCGTCTGACCGGCAACCATTCGTTCATGGGCTACTGGCTCGACATGGCCGACGGAGGTCTCGAGGGCCTCTTCGTCATGGGACAGAACCCCGCGGTCGGCGGCCCCAATGCCTCGCTCGAGCGCAAGGCACTGGGCACGCTGAAGTGGCTCGTCGTGCGCGACCTCGTGCTCACGGAGACCGCCGAGTTCTGGCAGGACATGCCCGAGTGCGGCACGGAAGTGTTCTTCATGCCGGCCGCCGGTCACGCCGAGAAGGACGGATGCTTTACCAACACGCAGCGGCTGCTGCAGTGGCACGAGAAGGCCGTGGATCCTCCCGGCGACGCGCGCAGTGAAGCCTGGTTCGTGCACGATCTCGCCAAGCGTCTCAAGACGATGGCCGCGCGCGACACGCGTGCCATGAATGCCGCGCTGAACGCGCTCGACTGGCACTACACGGAAGACGGGCACGGCGAGCCGGTCATCGAGGAGGTGCTCGCCGAGATCAACGGCACGTCGCGCGACGGGCAACACCTCGCCGGATTCGGCGATCTCGCCGCCGACGGCTCCACGCGCTGCGGCTGCTGGATCTACTCCGGCGTATTCCCGTCGCCCGATCGCAACCGGGCTCGCGAGCGCGAAGCCTCCGGCGCATACGCGCATGGCTGGGGATGGGCCTGGCCCGCCGATCGACGCATCCTCTATAACCGCGCGTCCGCGCGCCCGGACGGCACGCCCTGGAGCGATCGCAAAGCGCTCGTCTGGTGGGACGCCGCGGCCGGCGCGTGGACAGGCACCGACGTGCCCGACTTCAACCGCACGAAACCGCCGGACTACGTGCCCGCGCGCGACGCCGAGGGAGACGCCGGCATCAGCGGCGCGCAGCCATTCGTGATGCATGACGATGGGCTCGGATGGTTGTGGGTGACGTCCGGTCTCAAGGACGGACCCCTGCCCGTACACTACGAGCCGCTCGAGTCACCCGTCGGCAACATCGTCTACGCGCAGGAGCACAATCCCGCCGCTCGCAGACTCGAGCGTCCCGACAACGTGTATGCCGCCGCGCTCGACCCGTCGTATCCGCACGTGCTGACGACGTACCGGCTGACGGAGCACCACACGGCCGGCGGCATGAGCCGCACGCTGTCGCGGCTCGCGGAACTGCAGCCGGAGTTGTTCTGCGAAATATCGCCGGAGCTTGCCGAGGCCAACGGCATCACGAACGGCGCGTTCGTGCGCGTGACGACGCCGCGGGCGGCGATTCGCGCGCGGGCGCTCGTCACCGGGCGCATGCGACCGCTCGTCATCGACGGCCGCATCGTCCATCAGGTCGGGATGCCCTACCATTGGGGCGGCCGTGGCCTCGTCACCGGCGACGTCGTCAACGATCTGATCCCGATGTCCGAAGAACCGAACGTACGCATCATGGAAGCCAAGGCGCTGGTATGCCGCGTCGAACTCGCCGGGAGCCGGGAGCCGTGAGCCGCCCTGCTTCCACAGTCACGGCGTTTCTGACCGACAGCACGCTGTGCATTGGCTGCAAGGCGTGCGAGGTCGCGTGCAAGGAGTGGAACGACGTGCCGTCGGACGGCTACGCGTGGTCGGGCCACTCCTACGACAACACCGGCGCGCTGGGCCACTCCACCTGGCGCCACGTCAAGTTCGTGGAGTCGTCGTGTTCCAGCCACGAACAACCAGCAACCAGCAGCCCTTCGTGGCAGTTTTCTTCCGATGTCTGCAAACACTGCGAGAACGCCGGATGTCTGGAGGGTTGCCCGACCGGGGCGATCGTGCGTACCGAGTTCGGCGGCGTGTTCGTGCAGCCCGACATCTGCAACGGCTGCGGCTACTGCGTCGTCACCTGCCCCTTCGGCGTCGTCGATCGCCGGCCTGGCGACGGGCGCGCGTTCAAATGCACCTTCTGTTACGACCGGCAGAAAGCCGGATTGAAGCCCGCGTGCGCGACGGCGTGTCCGACGGAGTCGATTCTGTTCGGCCCGATCGACGAGATGCAGGCGACGGCGGCGGCGCGCATCGAGACCCTGCACGCGCGCGGCGCGGCGGACGCGACGCTGTATGACGCCGCGAACAGCAGTGTCGGCGGCATCCACTCCCTGTTCATCCTGCGCGGCGATCCGGAAGAGTTCAACCTGCCGGCCAATCCCGTCATGCCGACCGTGCATTTGCGGACAGGCTGGACGTCCGCTTTCCTCACGTCGCTTGGTCTCGCGGCGAGCGCGATCGCGGTGTTCGGCTACTTCGCCGGCTGATGTCCGCAACCTACCGCGACGCGCCGATCGTCAAACCGCCGGTCTGGACATGGGAGATCCCTCTCTACTTTTTCATCGGCGGTGCGGCTGGCGTCGCCGCGGTCATTGCCGCGGCAGCGCATTTCTCGGGCGCGGCGTACGCCTCACTCGCGCGCGATGCGAAGTGGATTGCCGTCATCGGCGCGCTCGCCTCGCCCGCGCTGCTGATCTCGGATCTCGGACGCCCTGCGCGATTTCTCTACATGCTGCGCGTCTTCAAGCTGCAGAGCCCGATGTCGGTTGGGGTCTGGACGCTGGTGATTTTCACGAACGCCGCCATCGCGGCTCTGCTGCCGCTCGGCGTGGTGTCTGACGCGGCGACCGTTGTCGCTGCCGGGACCGGCGCGATACTCGCGACCTACACCGGCGTGTTGATCGGCGCGACGGCGATTCCCGTGTGGGCGCGCAACGTCGACATCCTGCCCGTGCACTTCGGCGCCTCGGGCCTCGGCGCGGCGGTGTCGATTCTCGAGCTACTCGGACACCGCACAGCCGCGATGAACGCGCTCGGCATCATCGCGGCGGCGGTGGAGACGGTCCTGATCCTCGTGCTGCTGAAGCGCGGCTCTTCGTCCGGCCGCCTGATGCACGGCGCCGAGATCCTGTCGGGACCTCTGCCCCTCGCCCTGCGGATCTTCGCGTCTCAGGTGCCGGCGATCCGCATCGCGACGGCCGTGCTAACAATCGCCGGCTCTCTGCTCACTCGCTTCGCGTGGATCGCGGCCGGGCGAAGATCAGCAACCAGCGTCAGTCCTGCCTGAGGACACCAATCGGGTCGATGCGGGTGGCGCGTAGCGCAGGGATCAGCGCGGCAGCCACGCAGGCTGTGACGATGCCCAGCAGGCTCACGATGTAGGTGAGGGGGTCGAGCACATTGAACACCGCCCCGATCTGGGAAGCGGCACGCGTCGACATCAGAGCCGTTGCAAGCAGCGCGGCGAGTCCCCCGCCAGCGGCCAGGCCGAGAGCCACGGGACGCAGCGACTGCGACACCACGAGGCGCATGACGTTCCCCGCAGTCGCGCCCAGGGCCATCCGCACCCCGATTTCCTTCCGGCGCTGCTCGACGATGTAGGACAGCACGCTGAACAGACCCGACAGGGTCAGCAGAAGGGCGAGCCCTCCGACCGCGGCTGTCACCCAAAACGCCGCCTGCAAGGCGAAGGTCTGATGCCGGTCATCGCCCGCATCGTTCTCACGTCGCTCAGTGAAGGATCGACCCGTGTGAGCCGATCGAGCAGCGAGCGTCTCGCCGTATCGGGATCGCCATGGACCCGCACCGTCAGTGACGTGCCTGCGCTCTCCCCCGCAATGGGCAGATAGATGCCCGCGTCCGTAAGCGAAGTCAGGACGAGCCCGTGCCGAATATCGCGCGCGATACCAACGACCGTAAACGCCCGGGGTGCAGGACTCTGCGCGTCGCTCACTCCGGGTGTCCGGGCTGAAAGACGGACGACCTGTCCGATCGCCTCCCGATCGGGCCACAGGCGTTTCGCGATGGATTCCGAAACAACGGCCACGCCCGCGGACGCTGCACGCTCCGTCTCCGTGAAGCCGCGGCCCCGCGCGATCTCGATGCCCAGCACATCAAAGTAGTCAGGCGAGACGAACTGATACCCGACGCCCACTCTCGTTGAGGGCGCGCCCGGCACGGCGCCGAGCCCCTCGGCCAAGGTGGTCGGTGTCAGGCCAAGGACGCCGGGACACGAGAACGCCACCGCCGCTGTCGTGGGATCTGCGCGCACAGCCTCGATGAGCTCCGCACGCCGGGCTTCGTCGCCGATGTCGAGCGTCACCGTGTCGCGTGTGCGCACGCCGGGATCGCGTGCCGCGGACGCGAGCGCGCTCCGCAGGAACACGCCCGCGCAGATCAGCAACAGGGCCGACGCGCCCACCTGCGTGGCGATGAGCGCGTGGCGCGCGCGGCGAGGCCGCGCATCTCTCGCAAGCTCGCCACGCATCGTGCGCACGAGCTCGAGACGCGTCGCCTGCAACGCCGGCATAAGACCGAAGAGCACCGTGGACACAACAGCCCCGGCCACGAGAAAGATCGCCACGTGCCAGTCAGGGGCGGGCGCGGCGGAGTTCGTCTTTTCCGCGAACTCCGGCGGCAACGCGGTCACGATCAGGTAATACCCTAAGACGAGCACGATCCTCGAGACGGCAAAGGCGCAGACCGCGGCTGCGGCAGCGAGCACGAGGCTCTCCGTCAGGAGCTGCCTGATGATGCGCGCACGAGACGCACCCAGCGACAGGCGGATGCCGATTTCTCTCTGACGCGAGACGCCGCGCGCCATGAGCAGGTTGGCGACGTTGGTGCAGGCGATCATGAGCACCAGGCCGAACGCGATGAAGATCGGCCCGAAGACCCTGAGTGAGTTCACCAGCCCGGAGAACGTCGGCAGCATGGGACGGAGTGCCATGCTCGCGCGGCGTCCCCCGCCATTCGGGTTCGGCGCGGCGGCCGCCCATGCGCTCAGCGCTGCTGTCGCCGTTTCTCTGGACACGCCGGGTTTCAACCGGCCGATGATGGTTTCGATGCGCAGGTCGTCTGCCTCGCCCGTGCCAGCGCGTCTGAGCTGACGTGCGAGTCCGAGCGGCGCCCAGTAGTCGGCAGCGGCATTCCCCTGTCCTCGGAAGCCCTCGGGCATGACGCCGACCACGTCGAACGGCTCGCCGTTGATCTCGACCGTCCGCCCGACGACCGCGTCGTCGCCGGCGAGCAGTTTCATCCAGCCTTTGTGGCTGAGCACGATGACCGGCCGCGCATCGTGGCGTTGATCGTCGGCCGGCAAGAGCGTGCGCCCCAGAGAGGCACCGATCCCAAGCACCTGGAAGAAGTTGCCGGTGACGAGCGTGCCGTTCGCGGGACGTCCCTCGATCCGCGTGCGGATACCCTGCTCGAGGCCGGCCGGATCGAGGAAGTCACTGGTCTCGCGCTTCATCGCGTCATATTCCGCGCGCGTCAATGGCCTCCAGACTGTTGATCCAGCGACGGGCAACCGCCGGACTTCGAACAGAGCAGCGGGGTCGCGCACGTTGTCGACGTGCAGATAGAGCGCGCTGTAGATCGTGAAGACTGCCGCGACGAGGCCCAGGCCGAGCGCGACGGTCGCGACGATCGTGAGCGCGGCAAGAGGGGCTCGGCGGAAGGCGCGCAGTGCGTAGAACACGTCGCGCGCCGTGGTGTCGATGAACGCCGTGCCGCGCGCGTCGCGGCATTCGTCTGCGGCGAGCGCAACGGATCCGAATCGCGCGCGTGCGTGCGTGCGGGCTTCGGCGGGCGTCAACCCGCGCCCGACATGCTTGCGCGTCTCACACTCGATATGAAATGCGAGCTCCTCATCGAGCTCCCGCTCGACGCGCCTCGGCGCGATCAACGCCCGAAGCCGAAGTTTCAGGTCGTGGATGCTCATGCGCTAGGCCAGCTTCATCACACGCCCGATGGCCTCGGACATGCGATCCCACTCACCCGCCTCGACCGCCAGCTGACGCCGGCCCGAGGCCGTGAGACGGTAGTACTTCGCGCGCCGCCCCAGCTCAGAGACGGCCCATTCGGCTTCGATCCAGCCCTGGTGCTCGAGACGGTGGAGCGCCGGATAGAGCGAGCCCTGATTGATCTGGAGCACGTCTTCGGAAATCTGCTGAATGCGCTCGGCAATCGCCCAGCCGTGCATCTGCTCCGTGCGGAGCGTGCGGAGGATCAGCAGGTCGAGCGTGCCGGGCAGCAAGTCGGGAATCGTGGGGCGCGCCATGGTGTCGATTGCCGACACTACGCGTTCCTGGTGTCGTCTGTCAACACCAGGAACGGAGGAGACGCGCGGGGCTCACCGGTGCGCCGGTAACCTGAACGCGGCCATCTCCTGCCCGTTGCGGACGAGCAGAATGTCGCCAATGACAACAGGATGATTCCACGTCTTGCCCTCGATGGCCGGGAACTTCGCGACCTCGGCAAACTTGTCAGGCTTCGCGCTGACGAGCACGAGCTCGCCTTCCTCCGAGAGCACCAGCCACACAGTCCTTTCTCGCTGGGGGACCGCAGTATTCCCCTGTTTATGGCGGGTGCCAACTGAATCGTCTCTTGGCCGCCGACCGTCTTACGGCTCGGGCCGACACTGAGACATCACTCCCCGAGACTTTCTGACGTCGCGTGCAAGCGTGCAGGTAATATGCGAATTGTGATGGCTGGCGCAGAATTCCAACGCACAGTGGAGAGGCGAACCGAAACTATGGGTCGTCTTCGCGAGAGCTTGATAGTGCTAGCAACCGGGGTGATGCTCGCCGTGGTCATGACGTGGCCCATCGCGCCGAAGATGAACCGCGCGGCGCGCATCGACAGCACCGACGCGATGTACGCCATGTGGAACGTCGCCTGGGTGGCGCGGGCGGTGACGTCCAATCCTGCCGAGCTCTTCAACGCGAACATCTTCCATCCGCACAAAGGCACGCTCGCCTATTCGGAAGGCAACATCGGCGCGGGCGTGCTGGGCGCGCCGGCGTGGGCGCTGACGCGCAACCCGTACACGACCTACAACAGCGTGGTCCTGCTCGGGTTCACCCTGTCGTTCCTTTGCACATACGCGCTCGTGCACCGATTGACCGGGCGGCGTCTGCCGGCGTTGGTTGCCGCTGCGGCATTTGCCTACATGCCGTACGTCTACGCGCGCCTGCCTCACATCCAGTTGCAGATGACGTTCGGCATCCCTTGGCACTGCTGGCGTTCCATCGTCTGGTCGACATGCCTGAATGGCGCAACGGCGCGTTGCTCGGCGCTGCATTGGCAGTTGCAGCACTGTCCTCCGCATACTACGGCGTGCTGGTCGGGCTCGCAGTAGGTCTCGGTGTCATCTTCTACGCCTTTCGTCTGTCACTCTGGACGACCCCCCGGTACTGGATCTCCGTCGCCATTGCGCTCGCAGTTCTAGCAGTTGTGCTTACGCCTTTCTTCCTGCCCTACATGACAATTCGTGAGCAGGGCTTCGAGCGGACCCTCGAAGAAGCGCGCAAGTACGGCGTCAACCTGTGGGGATGGCTGGCGTCGCCGGTAGCCACACACGGGTGGCTGCTGAACGAGAAACGGCGCGGCATGGTCGCCTTCCCAGGCGTAGCGCGCGTCCTGTTTGGTCTCGCCGGTCTCACGCTCGTTGCATTCTCGGGGCGATATGCCGCTCGCCTTCCGAACGGCCGGAATCACGCTCTCTTCTATCTGCTGGTAGCCGCACTCACGTTCTGGACGTCATTCGGCCCGGACGCTGGACTGTACGCGGCACTCCACTATGCGTTCCCGCCTATATTCGCGTTTCGCCGCGCGGTCGAGCGCTTTACGGTGCTCGTACCCCTCGCGCTGTCCGTCGGCGTTGGCTTCGCGGTGGTCCTGCTGCAGGACTGGTGGCGCAGTTCTGGGCGGACCCGCACATCAGGCACGGTGGCAGGGACGGCACTGATGGCCGTGATCGTGCTCGATTCCTGGGTGGCGCCTTTGCATTACCCGGACGCGCTGCAGGTTCCGCGCGTCTATCACGCGCTAGCGCGCGCGCCGCGCGGCGCCGTCGCGGAGTTTCCGTTTTTCTATCGCACGGTCGACTTCAACCGGCACGGCCATTACATGCTGATGTCGACGTATCACTGGCAGCCGCTGATCAACGGCTACAGCGATCACTATCCAAAGCCGTTTCTCGACATGCTCGACGTCGTGAAGGACTTCCCGACCAATCCCGACAGCTTCGCGCACCTCGAGGCGCACGAGGCCCGCTACGTCGTCATGCACCTGGACTGGTACGAGCATCGCCGGCGCCCGCAGATCGAGCAGGGCCTGGCGCACTACGTGTCCGAGGGCGTGCTGAAGTTCATCGAGCGCGACGGAGACATCGCGCTCTACGAGATCCTGCGCTATCCGGACTAGAGCTTCGCGAGACGCTCCGCCGCCGCGGCCAGCGTGCGATCGGCGCGCGCGTGTTGCACCCAGCTCCCGAGCGATGACGCCGTCCGATCGAGCTCGCGCGCGACGGCCCCAATGCTGCGGCCCTCGTCCAGCACCAGCCGGACGGCGCTCGTCTTGAACTCCTCAGAAAACTGTCGCCGCGCGCGACGCGGCCGGTCGGAAGATCCCATTGCGGACATCGTATCCACCTTTGGGAAGATGTCCACCGAAACGGATCAAGCGCAGATCGCGCACTGCAGCGAACTGGCGGAGGATGAGGAGATACGCCTTCGGTTGAGTGTACGAGATTGGTTTCGGCAGCTAGCCGCACGATCCGCCTAAGGGACTCTGCGAGCCAATCCATTCATATCTGGCCCGACCGCCGCCGCACACTGGTCTGACCCGGGGGGCGTGCCGCGCGTGAGGCAAGTTCGATACTGCAGATCCCACACGCCTGTCAGAAACGTGATGGCGTTGCGCTGGTCTGCGGGACCGGCGACCTGACGTGCCCCAGATGGCCAGCGCCGCAATCGCATGGTCAACATGGGCGGATTCTTCCGCATCACGCCGGGCGACAATCAGCGCGCGGCCGGTAACCTGAACGCGGCCATCGCCTGCCCGTTGCGGACGAGCAGAATGTCGCCAATGACAACAGGATGATTCCACGTCTTGCCCTCGATGTTCACGACGGCCCGCCGTCGGACGACCTGGTGAACGGATGGGGCCACGCCCCGCGCGATCAGACCGACGTCGTTTCGAAGCACCCATTGCAACTTCTCCTTGCAGAGCTGTTGCAACGACCGATTGAATTCACCCAGTACGTGTCTATGCACTACACCGACCGCCTCGCCGATGCCGGCATCGCGCCGTCGGTCGGGAGTCGCGGCGACTCGTATGACTGTGAGCATGATCTCGATGCTGTCCGGCCGGGTCTGACCCCTAGTACGAACGACCTTGTGTCTTGGCGTTGATCTGTCGGCCGGGGCGGACAGCACTCACCCAGACACGATTTGGTCGGGTGGGCTGTGACCCAATAGGGGCCTGGCTTCATAGACCCATCACAGTCCTGTCCGCTCATTCGATCAAGGCGTGTCGCAGCTGTCAAAGAGGTCAGCCGCATGTCGCAGCACCGCGTACCCGCCGACTCGACGACCACCGTGATCATCGGCGTCGACACACAAGCACGTACATGTCGCCGTGGCGATCTCGCCATTGGGCGTTCGTCTCGCGGACTGTAGCGTGTCCGCTGATCGTCTCGGCTACGCCGCGCTGCTCGCGTGGGCGAGATCGCTCGGCGTCGTCGAGGCGTTCGGTATTGAAGGCACGGGCTCGGATGGTGTCGGCTTGGCCAGTCATGTTCGGCGGAATGCGATCCGGGTCGTGGAAGTCAGTCATTGCGACCGACGGAAGCGGCGAAACAATGGCAAGAGCGACACCATTGATGCGGAGGTCGCCGCCCGCGCGGTGCTCGCCGGCCTCGCGACGACCGTGCCCAAGACAGCGGATGGCGCGGCAGAGATGGTGCGCCAAATCAAGGTCGCCCGAGACACGGCCGTCAAGGCGAGAAGCGCGGCGATCATTACGCTCAAAACGCTGATCGTCAACGCGCCACCAGAGCTGCGAGAGACGCTCGATGATGATCGTCGCCGGCGACAACCCAACGCGGGTGCGGTCGGAGGCCGCTTTCGCCAAGCTGTGCGGCGCGTGCCCCATTCCAGCATCCAGCGGCGTGACAAATCGACATCGACTGTTTCGTGGCGGCCATCGCCAAGCCAACGCAGCACTCTACCGCATCGTGACCGTCCGCATGCGGTGGCACGAACCCACGCTCGCCTATGTGGCTCGACGGGTCGCCGAAGGCTTAAGCAAGAAGGACATCATTCGCTGTCTGAAGCGCTTCGTGGCCCGGGAGATCTATCACGCACTCATCGAGGACCATCGAGCTCGCGCGGCGGCGAGTGCCGCGGCCTGAACACGCCCGTCGCCACACTCTTGACACATAGGGGCTTCAATGCGCTCGCTGAATCGGTGATTGGGCTCTTCAAGACGGAGGTGATTCGCCGGCTGGGACCGTGGCGGAGTCTGGAGGCCGTGGAGTTCGCGACCTTGGCGTGGGTCGATTGGTTCAACACGCGGCGGCTCCTCGAGCCGATCGGGTACGTGCCGCCGGCACTAGACGTATTTGGATTTTGAGGGGTTTAGGATGGAGGCTCAAGCGCCATTTTCAACAAATACCTAGTCCCGAATTAATTCGCCCTTGCAGATTCCCGGTACGATTCAGTGGCGTTTTGCGAATCGACGCTGGAATTTACTTCGTAGCCAGGGGTTTCGTTATCAGGGTCGAAAAGAATCGTCAAGACGAACGCCTAAGCACCTCGCAAGGATGCTGACCCTAAGTATCAAAGGCGTGTAACCTTCTGCGTTCCAGCCAGAGACGTAGGAGCCATCGACCGAGACACTGTCAGCCAGGTTGACGTTGTGGCTCGGATTGCAGTATTCTCCGGCTCCCCAGACGGCGCCCAATTCCGCGCTGCCCCCTCGCCCGGTTCCATCGATGTCTCTACTCCGGGAGCATGTACATGAAGACAAAGATCTCCGCTATCGTCGTCCTCCTACTCATCGTAGGCATTGCGCAGGCGCAGCAAAATGGACGCCAGCAGCCACCCTCGGGCCCGCAGCCTCCGCAGTTCGTCGATGGCTTTCCTCCGCCGGATTCTTTCGAGAAGCTTGGCGCTGCTGCGCCAATCGTCGTGCGAGCAGTAGTCGTTGGATCAAGCCGACTCAGGCCATGGGAGCGAGGTGGTGGCAACCCACCGAGCGTGATTCGAGAGCATGACATTCAGATCGCCGAAGTGATCAAGAACGCGGAGGGCGATGGGCGAGTCCAAGTTGGCGCGATCTTGCGCGTTGGCCAAGAGGGCGGGGCGCTCGAGGTCAACGGTAGCGAAGTATCCGTCCACAATGGCGGCGCTGCATCACTCAACGAAGCAGGCGAGTATGTGCTGTTCTTAAAGCCATTTGCCCCCGGCGGCTACACCGTCGTTTTCGGGCGGGCTGGAGCCTTCCGCTTCCGTGGTGACAAGGTCGATGTGCCGACGACCGTCCGTCACATGAGTGGGCTCCGCGGACCGCACCTGTCACGCGCCGAATTTGCAGCCTTGCTTGATTCGGTTCGAAAGAGATCTCGATAAGCCGCTCGACTACCCGATCCTAACGCGTTGACGGAGGAACTCCGATGCGGCGGTTCATGGTTGCGCTCGTCTTCAGTCTGGCTACAGCCGGTGGTTTAGTCGTCCTTGAGGGGCAAAACTGCCAGAGTTGCCGACCCTACATGATCGAGGGGTTCTCGCTGGCGGGTAACTATACCGTCTGCATCGAACACGACCCCGCTTATCCGTACCAAGGCAATCAAGTTGCTTCGTTGCGTGATGGTGTTGAGCGCTACATCAACGCCACCTTTGCGGCTTCGGACAGCCAGATCTGGTTCACGTTCGTCGAAGCGCCGAAGGGCCAATGTCCGAGTCATCAGGTTACGGTGGACGTTGACCCGTTAGAGACGACTGCTGCGGCTAGAGCCTATCCGACGTGGACCGGCCATGGAGCCAAAGTTCGGATCGCCCCAACCACAATAGCGGCTGGGTACAGCGACGACATATGGCGGAATCTCGGCATTCACGAGTTCCTCCATGTGCTCGGCTTCGACGACAATTACCAACAGGGCTGCGACGTATACACGCAAGCGTGGGGGACGCTTCAGCCCTGGAATCCCAGCCAAGGAATGCTTTGCGCGGACGCCGCCGAGTTCAACAGTTTGTGGCCGGCTAATCCGGGTGGCGGCGAGTACGAGACCTACCAACCATCGTCATCGCAGCCATATGAGGACTACGTCTGCTACGACTTTTTTGTCAATGTGGACAACTATGTTTGGGGATATCCCAATGGCCCCGAGCGTTCGATGGGCTGGGTGTACTCGCACACGGACACATACTTTGTAAACTGGGATTGCTATCCGTATTACTTGTAATGGAAAGAGTTATTTTGGGGAGGCGCGTATGACCAAAGGTCGTCGTGTTACCACGTGGGCGAGACCGTTGATTCTCGTCACCGCTCTAGGCGTCACGGGCTCAGGCCTTGTTGCTCAAGGCCGGGGAACCGCGCCTCCTTCAGCCGCGCAGGAACTTCGTCGGCAGCAGGCGGAAGCACTGAGGAATGGTGGAGTAGAAGCTGCCGCATCCATAACCGGGCACTACACGGGCCCCGCTCGGGCGTTCTGGACAGCAGGCGATCCGTTTTCGATCAAGGAGGTGTCGGACTTCAGTCACACTGCGGTCGTCGGTAGATCCTTCACGAACGAATCTCAGCTGACGGCCGATGGGCGGTCCATAGTGATGCTTTACCACGTCGAAATCGAATCGTCGGTGAAGGGCGCACACAAGCGCGGCGATCGGATTGTCGTGAATATTCCTGGAGGGAAGATTCGCTTTGCAAGCGGAGCCGTCGCGGAAATGCAGCTCGCGGACATGATTCGCCCGCAGCCGCAAACGCGCTACGTATGGTTCCTGCGGAGAGCCCCTGCGAACCTGACCCAAGGAGGCGACGACTCGTCCAAGGGCGCGAGCTATGTGCCAACTTTCGGCCCGCTTGGAATTTACGCGTTGGAAGGCGGCACTAGTTTCAAAAGGGTTATCCCGCTTGGCGCGTATCGCAGCCGACTCGCCATGCACCTCATAAAGAATCCTCGTACCGTAGCGGAGTTCCTGACAGAGGTCGCCGCCGCGGGTCAGAGATAGGGCGGATCGAACGAAGCATCGGCTCGCGCCACCGGCGCGATCCACCGCGATCCGGCGCGAACAGCAAGAACGATTGTGAGCCTGAACGTTCACTTATGACGGTGGTGTCTGATGGGTCATTGACCGTTTGGGTGGTTGGCATTCCTGCCTCTTCTCGTCTCATCAGGCGAACTGTGGGTTGTGGTCTCTGACAGGAAGTGGATCAATGCCAGCGACGTCCCCCCGGAATTGAGTAGCGCTTTGGTTTAGAGTCCGGTCCTAGCGAAAGGGTCGGACGATGAAGAAGCGGTTCAGCGAAGAGCAGATCATCGGGTTCTTGCGGGAGGCCGATGCCGGGTTGCCGGTGAAGGATCTCTGTCGGCGCCATGGCTTCTCGGACGCGAGTTATTACCTGTGGCGGAGCAAGTTCGGCGGGCTCAGCGTGCCGGACGCGAAACGGTTGAAGGCGCTCGAAACCGAAAACACCCGCCTGAAGAAACTCCTCGTGGAGTCCCTCCTGGAAATCGAGGTGACCCGTGAGGTGCTGCGAAAAAAGTGGTGACCGCACCGGCTCGACGCGAGGTGGTGCGGACGATCGTGACGCAGGGGCTCAGCGAGCGGCGGGCGCTGACCGTGGTCCGGATGAGCGCGTCGGCGTTGCGGTATGTGCCGCGCCCGGATCGCAACGCCGCGTTGCGCGATCAGATCATCGCCCTGGCCCAGCGACACCGCCGGTACGGCGCCGGCATGATCTATCTCAAGCTGCGCCAGGCCGGACAGCGCGTCAATCACAAGCGCGTGGATCGGCTCTACGGCCAGGCCCGCCTGCAACTGAAGCGACGGACCCGGAAGAAGGTGCCGGTAGCCGACCGCCAACCGTTGGGCCGTCCGCAGCGCTGCAACGACGTGTGGTCGGCCGACTTTGTGTTCGATCGCACCGCCGAGGGCCGTGTGGTGAAGTGCCTGACGATCGTCGATGACGCCACCACGGAGGCCGTGGCCATCGTGCCGGCGCGCGCGCTGGGTGGGCTCCCGGTGACCCGCGTCCTCGAGGGCTTAGCGAGCAGCCGGGGCTTGCCGCGCGTCTTGCGTACCGACAACGGCCGCGAGTTCTGCGGGCGTGTCATGCTCACGTGGGCGCACGAACGCGGGCTCACCCTGCGCTTGATCGAACCTGGCAAACCGAATCAGAACGCGTACATCGAATCGTTCAACGGCCGGTTCCGCGACGAATGCCTCAACGCGCACTGGTTCACCAGCTTGGCCCATGCGCGAACGGTGATTGAAGCGTGGCGACGCGAGTACAACGACGAACGGCCGAAGAAGGTGCTAGGCGGTCTCACCCCGACCGCCTATGCTCGGCAGCTCATGACGGGGTCTGGTGAGGTTAAAGTAACGTCCGGGCTCTAAACCGATCTGCTACTGAAGAAGGGGGGACGTCGCCAGGGGCTTTGCCCGCCGGATCAGAAGCCCGCTTGGATCCCGCTCTAGGTGTCACGGGTTCAGCCCTTGTTGCTCAAGGCCGGGCGTCGACCCCTGGTCCGAGTGGTGGAGCA
>JALYRV010000363.1 GCA_030855205.1 Acidobacteriota bacterium
GCGCGCGACCGCCGCTTGTGCGGCGGCGACGCTTTCGCTGGTCATGCCGGCGAGGCGTAGCGCCTCGTCGAGCGTCAGCGTCCGGCGCGCCTGCGCCGATGCGGGCGCGGCCGACGCGAGGAAGAGGAGGAGGAAACCGATCAGTCTGGATGCCATCTGAAACGAACCTGCCTTTAAGGTCTATGCCGCGGGTGACGCACCGGCGGCGCCGCGGCCCGCCTGACGCCAATCGCGAGGAGAAGCAGCTGCACGTATTGCACGATGGCGTCGCCCGGCGCGTGCGGGAATCGCTCCGGCATCGCATCACGCCCCATCGCGTCGGAAAAGAGCGCGCCCATGAGCATGTTGGCCGCCGAGCGCGCATCCCAGTCGCCGGACGCGAGGCCCGACGCGCGCAGGCGCACGAGATACTCGAACAGCTCGTTGTTGACCTGCACCGGCATCTTCAACGTCGGCGAGTTGCGATCGGGATGCTCGACGTGGTCCGCCATGCAGGTGCGGATCAGCGTGCGCAACTTGTGCATGCGGTTGTGATGCTCGGTGCACCAGTCGGTGAGCTCGCGTTCGGGATCGCGCGGCTCGGCCGGCAGCGGCTCCACGCGGTTCTGATCCGCGAACCAGCGCATCGCCGAGCAGATCAACTCTTCCTTCTTGCCGAAGTGGCGGAAGAGCGTGACTTCGTTTACGCCGGCTTCCTTCGCGATGCGGCGTGTGCTGGCCGCCTTCGTGCCTCCCTCGGCAAACAGCTTCACGGTGGAGCGCAGCAGCGCTTCACGCACGTCGCTCATCGGGGGAGAGGTGCTGGGGTCCTGTCCCTCGCGCAGATCGGGTCTTTCGTTGCTCACGCCTTACCTCTGAAGTAGCGGATTGCGGCGCCGGGCAGGGCGCCGGGTGCAAGTGCTTGCTTGCACACCTCGACCTTAGACGCCGCCCATGACAATCAGGTTCCATCTCTGTAAATTCCTTGGATATTGGGCTTATCAGCGCGTGTCCCTGCCGCCACCAAGGGATACCGGACAGGTCTGGTACCATCGCCCTACCCGCGATGCAGTTGCCGCTGCCACTCCTCCGTTTTCTCGGCGCGCCCACAGGCACCACGCCAGTCGCCGAGCTTCAGGCCACTCCTGTCCGACTCGTCCGGCACGACCGCGCACGCCGCTACGTGCTGCGCGTGACCCCGGACGCCGAAGTCGTCGTGACCGTCCCGCGATGGGGAAGTGCGAAGCAGGCGCGGGCGTTTGCGGAGCAGCACACGGAGTGGATCGCGCGCGAGCAGGTGCGCCGACTCGCCGAGTCGGCGTCCCGCGCGTGGACCGAGGGGACAGAGATATGGCTGCGCGGCGAGCGGTGCGCGATCGCCCGCGAGGGTAACGCCGTCACGGCCGGAGGCATCCGCGGAAAGGTCGGCCGCGATGGAGACGTGAAGACGGCCGTGCGACGCGCGATCCGGATCGCGGCGCGCGAAGAGCTGCCCGCACGCCTCCTCGAGCTGGCGTCACGCGTGAATCTGCCCGTCGCGCGCGTCACCGTGCGGGATCAGCGGTCGCGGTGGGGGTCGTGCTCCTCACGCGGATCGATCGCGCTCAACTGGAGGCTGCTGCTGATGCCCCCGGCCGTGCGCGACTACGTGCTCTGGCACGAGCTGATGCACCTGCGTCGCGCCGATCACTCGCCCGCATTCTGGACGCTCGTCGAGCAGGTCTGTCCGGACTACAAGGCCGCGAAGCGCTGGCTCCTGAAGCACGGCCCGGAGCTCGCTTAGTAGTCGAGCACCTTGTATCCCGTCGCGGACGTCCACTGCACCCGCCGCGTCCAGCCTGCGCCACCGGGCGGACGCACGTACACGAGCGCCTCGGCATAGAGCTCCTTCACCGGATCCACAATCGACCGCGCGACGGCCACGGCCTGCTCCCGATCGCGGCATTCGATGTTGACGATGAGGGCGCGGTTTGCGCTGTACCGCCGCGTGACGACCCAGCCGCGGCCGCTGATGGTGGCGGGCCTGATGGCGGGATTGGCGCGCTGCGCTTCCGGAGGGGAACAGCCGGCCAGCGTCAGGGCGCCGAGGAGCAGCCTTCCGGCGGTCCGGGACGACCCGCCGCGCGCGCATGCCGGAATGGGCATGCGGCAGTCTACTCCCGCGTTGCCCGCGCTACTCGTGCAGCGCGATGACCGGCTGCACGCGCGTGGCGCGCCGCGTCGGTCCCCAGGCGGCGACCATTGCGGCGGCGCAGACGAAGCCTGCCACGGCCACGTAGGTGCCAGGGTCGGTCGCCGACATCTCGTAGAGCAGGCT
>JALYRV010000364.1:0-2002 GCA_030855205.1 Acidobacteriota bacterium
GCACCTCGCGCGCGCCGTCTGCCGCCGCGCGGAGCGGCGCATGGTCGCGCTCGGCGCCGACACGCTGCTGATCACCTATATGAACCGGCTCTCGGATCTGTTGTTCGTGATGGCGCGCGCCGCCAATCACGGCGCGGGCGCGCCAGAGACCGAGTGGTGAACCGCGATCCCTACGCGGTGTGCGCGCGCATCGCGCGCGAGCACTACGAAAATTTCCCCGTCGCGTCGCTCCTGATGCCCCGCGATATGCGCCGTCACGTCGCCGCGGTCTATGCCTTCGCGCGCACCGCGGACGACTTCGCCGACGAGGGCGATCGTACGCCCGAAGAGCGCCATCGTCTTCTCGACGACTGGGAGCACCGGCTGCGAGTGGCGTTCGCCGGGTCGGCCGATGATGACGGGTCGGACGTCTCGGCGGTCTTCGCGGCGCTCGAGCAGACCATCGCGTCCCGCAGCCTGCCGCTCTCCCTGTTCACGGATCTGCTGAGCGCGTTTCGCCAGGACATCGACGTCCACCGCTACGCGGCCTGGTCCGATCTGCTCGACTACTGCCGCCGATCGGCGAATCCCGTCGGACGCCTCGTGCTGCGGATCAGCGGCCGTGACGACGCGGCGCTCGACGCCTCGTCCGACGCGTTCTGCACCGCGCTGCAGCTGACGAATTTCTGGCAGGACGTGGCGCGGGACTGGGACAAGGGGCGCGTGTATCTGCCGGCCGATCTGCTCGCGGCCCACGGCGCCGGCGAGGACGCAATTGGCGCGCGCGAGATGACCCCCGCGCTGCGGGCCGCGCTCGGCGAGGCCGCCGCGCGCACGCGCAACCTGTTCGAGTGGGGCCGGTTCGTGTGCGACCGGGTGCGCGGGCGCCTCGGCATCGAGCTGCGCGCGACGTGGCTCGGCGGCACGCGCATTCTGGACCGGCTCGAACGCGCCGACTTCGACGTCTTTCGCGCGCGTCCGGCGCTCGGTCTCGGCGACCTGCCCCTGCTCGCGGCGCGCACGGCGATCTGGAGCGCCCGCGCATGAGCCGCGATACGAGCTTCTATTATTCGTTTCTCGTGCTGCCGCCGGCGCAGCGGCGCGCCATCATCGCGGTCTGGGACTTCTGCCGCGTCGTCGATGACGCCGTGGACGAGACCCCGGCTGAAGACGGTTTACAGACTCTTCAGCTCGAGCGATGGAAGGGAGAGCTCGACGCGGCGTTCGGCAGGGGGCAGCCTGCGACACCGCAGGGGACCGCGCTCAGGCACTGGGTGCAGACGTTCAATCTCACGCGCTGGCACTTCGACGCGCTGATGGCCGGCATCGAGATGGATCTGCGCCCGCGGCGGTACGCCGACATTGCGCACCTGCGCGAGTACTCCGAGCGTGTCGCGTCGGCGGTGGGGCTCATCTGCCTCGAGATCTTCGGCGTGCGGGACGGGTCGGCCGATCAGTACGCGCACGAACTCGGCATCGCGCTGCAACTCACTAACATTCTGCGCGACGTGCCCGCGGATTTCGAGGCGGGACGGATTTACCTGCTCGAGGAAGATCAGCAGGCGACCGGCTGCACCGATCAATTGCTCGGCGCCGCGGTCGCGGATCGCGCGATCACCGACGAGCGCGTGCGCGCGCTCCTGCAGCGCCACGGGCGCCGTGCGCGCGAACAGTTCGCGCGCGTGGCGGAAGTCTTTCCGCACCGCCGGGCGCGCAAGCTCGTCGCGGCCGAGATCATGAACGCCGTCTACAGGCGCCTGCTTGACAAGATCGAGCAGCGGAACTTCGATGTCGTATCGGAGCGCGCGACGGTGCCGCGCCCGGAGCGCGCGCGCGTCGCGCTCGGCGTGTACCTGCGCACGCTCGCGGGACTGCATCGGCCGCGCTCCTGACGGCTCGCACGACCATGACCGCCGGACGACACTTCGACGCCGCCGTCATCGGCGGCGGCTTCGCAGGGCTCACCGCCGCCGTCGCGCTAGCGAAGGCGTCGAAGCGGGTGCTGCTGATCGAAGCGCGCGGG
>JALYRV010000364.1:2012-2296 GCA_030855205.1 Acidobacteriota bacterium
CCGCGACCCTGGTCGATCGCGTGACCGGGGAGCCGGTCGACAACGGGCAACACGTGTTGTTTGGCTGCTATCGGGAAACCCTCGCGCTGCTCGACGAGCTGGGGCAGCGGGACGCGGTGTCGATTCAGCCCGCGCTGCATGTGCCGCTCGCGGGTCCCGATGGCACGCGACACGACCTCACGTGCGCCGATCTGCCGGCCCCCTTCAACCTCGCCGCCGGTCTGTGGCGATGGACGGCGCTCGACTGGCGCGATCGCGCGTCGGCCGTGCGGCTCGCGCTCGCC
>JALYRV010000365.1 GCA_030855205.1 Acidobacteriota bacterium
GCGTAGTAGACGCGCGTCGGGGCGAGCACCGCCAGGTCGAGGAAGCCGAACGTGGAGATCGCAATGGCGGCGGCGACGAACTTGTCTCCGGCCGATCCCAGCGCGCGCGCGGCGGCGTCAGCGGCGGGCGTCGCGGTCGCCGCGAGCCCTTCGAGCCCGAGCAGGCGCAGATAGGCGACGTTGACGAGCACATAGACGAGTACCACCACGATCACGCCCGCAATCAGGCTCCTCGGGAGATTGCGCTCGGGATGCTCGATCTCTTCGGCGACGTAGTTCGCGCTCTGCCATCCGCCGTACGCAAACAGAATCGGGATCAGTGCGGCGCCAAACGCGATCAACGTGCCGCTGTCCCCTGCGCCCGGCGTGACGGCACGCGTGTCGCTCAGCCACGTACCGGCGCCGGGGGGGAGCAGCAGGCCGATCCCGATGAGCACGGCGAGCGCGCCCACTTTCAGCACCACGAACACATTGAGCACGCGGCTACCCGGCTTGGCACCGACGTAGTTGATTGCCGAGACGATGACGAGCGCAGCGACGGCGAGAGGGAGGGCAAGAGACGCGTCGCGGCCAAGAAAGCGAAGCAGATACTCCGCGAAGATGAAGGCCACCGCGGCCATGGCCCCTGTCTCGATCACCAGCAGCAGCGCCCAGACATACAGGAACCCGGCGAGCGGATGCCACGCGTCTTTCAGATAGACGTACTGGCCGCCCGCCTTGGGGAAGCGCGACCCAAGCTCCGCGTACGCAAATGCACCGCAGAGCGCCACCAACCCGCCAACCATCCACGCCGCCAGCACCAGCACCGTCGAATCGAGCGACTGCGCCACGAGCCTCGGGTTGATGAAGATGCCCGAACCGATGATGCCGCCGATGACCACCATCGTGGCGTCGAAGGGACCGAGAACGCGGCGGAAAGACATGAGGGGGCCTATTAAACGTCACACGGGGCAGCTTTGTCCTGCCCCGTGCCTGGCCGCCGCCGAGAGCCGTGAGCCGGCCTACTGTCCTCCCGCCGTGAACACGCGCACGCTGCCCTGGAACGACTCGACCTCGACCTGGGCGCTGCCCGTGCCGCCGACGAAGGTGTTGCGCCGCCCGCGCCGCGCTTCCCCCTGCGGCTTGAGATTGACGCCGCCGTGGTGGAACGAGCCCCCATAGGTGCGCACGTAGAACGTCGCGTTCGGGTTCTGTTGAATCTCGAGGCGGATGCTGCCGTTGTGGGTGACGAACCCGTAGCGTCCCTGATCGGCCAGCGGGCCGCTGTAGCGCACCGTGCCGTTGAGCGCGCTGACCCTGACGGCCGATGACTTGATCGCCGTCAGCGTGATGTTGCCGTTGGTCGACTCGACCGAGAGCTCACCGGTGGCATTGTCCACCGTCAGGTGCTCGTTGACCGTCGTCGCCGTCACCTTGCCCTGCGTGCCGCTGATCGCGATGCGGCCTTCGATCGACGTGGCCGTGATGAAGCCGCGCCCGCCTTTGATGTCGATGTCGCCGCGCACGTTCTCGGCAGAGACTTCCGACCCCATGCCATTGAGCTCGATGTAGTTGTAGTGCCCCGACACTTTCACCGGCATCCAGGACGGCACGGTGATGTCGTAGTCGATGGCGCCCATGCCGCCGCCCGCGACCCAGATGGTGTTGTCGGCGGTGCGGAGGCCGACTCTGGCGCGCGCGTTGTGCCGCGCCGTCACGCGCACGGCGTCACGATCCCAGGTGCGCATGATGATTTCACCAGCGGGATTTTTGACGCTGATGCGCGTGCCGCGCGCGGCGGGCACCGTCTGATCGAAAGCCAGGGCCTGTGACGGCTCCGCCGGCGGCGCGGCCTGTCCGGCAATCAGCGCCGCAAGCATGAGGGGGAGTATCGAAATCATTCTTCTGCCTTCCTGTGCCGTGAGATCAGAGCGACGGTTGCGTCAGGTCGCTCGCGGTGCGAAGCAAATCGAGTTTTCGGCGGCGCACGCCTGCGAGATAGCTGTTGAGCGAGACGTTGGCCGGGTCGGCTTCGAGCGCCGCGCGCGCCTGCGCGATCGCCGCGTCGATGGCCGCCAGATTCTTCTCGAGGACTTGGATGGTCTGCGGGTCCAAACGGTTGCGACCCGACTCGAGCGCGTTGCGCAGATCCTTCACCGCGAGCTCGAAGGTTTCGTCCGCGAAGTTCGCCACCGTCACGGGACCGCCGGCCGCGTCGGGATCGGGACCGCGGTCGGCGACGCGCGGCGCGCCTGCCGGCTCCGGCCGCTCGCGCAGCGACATCCACGCGGCCGCACTCGAGATCGCGG
>JALYRV010000366.1 GCA_030855205.1 Acidobacteriota bacterium
GTGCACATCTTCACCACCGCCGCCCCGCAGGCCGACATGGCCGCGCGCGTCAAAGTCTCGGGCGCATTCGTCGTGCCGACGCTCAGCGTCAACGAGAGCGCGTCCGGCGTTGCCAGCGGCGCGTCGCTCGTCGCCGGCTCGCCGTTCACGACGTTCCTCACTGCGGAAGAGAAGGTCGCGCTCAACGGATCGTTCCCGGCTCGCGCCAACTCGCCGTATCGCCTGCAGCATGCGCTCGACGCGACGCGTGCGCTGCACGCGGCCGGCGTGCCGATCCTCGCGGGCACCGACGCGCCGAACCCCGGCACGTCGCACGGCGCCAGCATGCACCGCGAACTGGAGCTGCTCGTTCGCGCTGGGCTCTCTCCCGTCCACGCACTCATCGCGGCGACGTCCGCGCCGGCGCGCGCATTCGGCCTCGCGGATCGCGGCCGCATCGCTGCCGGCATGCGCGCGGATCTCGTGCTCGTGACAGGCAACCCCGCCGAAGACATCCTGGCCACACGCGCCATCGAAGCGGTCTGGAAAGGCGGCGTGCGCCTCGAACGGCGGCCGCCCGCAGCCGCCGCGCCGGCTACCGCACTACAGGCCGCCACATCGACCGGCGTGATCAGCACGTTCGATGAACCCGGCACCGAACCGCGCGCGGCGTTCGGCGCGGGCTGGCAGATCTCGACCGACAGCTTCATGGGCGGCAAGTCCACGGCACAGATGCAGATCGTGAAGCCGGGCGCCGCCGGGAGCGACGGCGCGCTGGAGATTGCCGGCGTCGTCGCAGACGGCGCGCCATTTCCGTGGGCCGGCCCTATGTTCTTCCCCGCGACTGTGCCGATGGTGCCGGCCGACGTGTCGAGGTTCAAGGAGGTCGTGTTTTGGGCGCGCGGCGACGGACGCGAGTATCAGGTGATGATGTTCGCGACGCGCCTCGGCAACATCCCGGCGTCACAGCCGTTCACGGCCGGGCCTGAGTGGAAGGAGCACGTGATGCAGCTCTCGGAGTTCCAGGGCCTCGACGGCTCCGACCTGCGCGGCATCCTGTTCTCGGCGAGCGCGGCGCCCGGCCCGTTCCGGTTCGCCATCGACCAGGTGCGGCTGCGATAACATCGCGCCCTGCCCATGCGTCTCAGGCTGCTCCCGGAATCTTCACCCCTCGGCTGGACGCCGTACGCGTGGCTGATCTATCTGCCGATCCTGATCGTGTATTCACTCGCGATCAACGACTCGGCGACGGACTGGGTCATCGACGGCGCGACGATCGTCGTGTTCCTGGTCCTCTACTTCCGCGGCTTCTGGGTCGGCGGCGACGCCCTGCTCAGGATCGCCTTCGCCATCGTCGCGCTCGGAGTGCTGTGCACACCGCGCAACCCGGGCGCGAGCGTCTTCTTCATCTACGGCGCGGCGTTTCTCGGAGAAGCCGCGCGCACACCGGCGATCGCGACGCGCTGGCTGCTGCTCATCGTCGGCATCGTCGCGGTTGAGGCGTGGCTCGCACCGCTCCCGCCGCAGGCCTGGATCCCCGGCATTGTCTTTTCGGTGATCGTCGGCGGCACGAACATTCACTATGGCGAGATGCGCCGCAAGGACCAAGCGCTGGTGCGGGCGCACCGCGCAGCCGAGAAGCTCGCCACCGTCGCGGAGCGCGAGCGGATCGCGCGCGACCTGCATGACCTTCTGGGCCACACGTTATCGGTGATCGTCATCAAGGCGGAGCTCGCCTCGAAGTTGTCCGACATCGATCCGGCGCGCGCGGCGGAGGAGATTCGCGATGTCGAGCGTATTTCCCGCAACGCGCTTCAGGAAGTGCGGAGCGCCATCCACGGCTACCGCGGCGAGCGCGTGCAGGACGAGCTCGCGTCGGCACGGACTGCGCTCACCGCGGCCAGTGTGACGCTGACGAGCGACATCGAGCCGGCGGGCCTCGACGTCGATGCCGAGCGCGCGCTGGCGTTCGGCCTGCGGGAGGCGATCACCAACGTCATCCGCCACGCGCGCGCCGCCCGGTGTGAGATCACGCTCACGAGGGACGCCGACGGCGTCCGCCTGATCGTGCAGGACGATGGCCAGGGCGGCACGCATCCGGAAGGCGCGGGACTGTCGGGGATGCGCGCGCGGCTGGAGCTGCTCGGCGGCACGCTCGAACGGGATGGTCGCCGGGGCACGCGCCTCACGCTCCGGGTGCCCGACGCGCGCGCCACGCGCATGGCGCAGGCCGCCTCGTGATCCGGGTGCTCATCGCGGAAGACCAGACCATGATCCTGGGCGCGCTCGCGGCGCTGCTCGAGAT
>JALYRV010000030.1 GCA_030855205.1 Acidobacteriota bacterium
GTGCTCGCGCTCGATCGTGGTGAAGCCGCCGATGCCCGACGCGATGAACACGCCGACGTTGTCGGCGATGTCCGGGGTGACCTTCAGCCCGGAATCGTCCATGGCGAACTGCGCCGCCGCCACCGCAAACTGGATGAAGATGTCCATCTTCTTGACATCTTTCTTCTCCATGAACTGCAGCGGGTCGAAGTGCTGGACCTCGCCGGCAATCCTTGCGGCAAACAGCGACGCATCGAAGCGCGTGATAGGCCCGATACCGCTCCGCCCCGCGAGCAGAGCCTCCCAGTTGGCCCCGGTCCCGATGCCGAGCGGTGAGACCAGCCCGACGCCGGTTACGACGACTCGCCTCGACACTGCTACTTCTTGTTCTTGGCGTGCGCCTCGATGTACTCGACGGCTTCCTTCACGCGAGTGATCTTCTCGGCATCCTCGTCCGGAATCTCGATCCCGAACTCTTCCTCGAACGCCATCACCAGCTCGACGGTGTCGAGTGAATCGGCGCCCAGATCGTCGACAAACGACGCATCCGGCGTCACTTCTTCTTCGTCCACGCCGAGCTGCTCGACGATGATGCTCTTAACCTTGTCCGCGACCGCCATCAAATCCTCCTACATGTACATGCCGCCGTTGACGGCGAGCACGTGTCCCGTAATATACGACGCCTCGTCAGAGGCGAGAAAGCAAACTGCAGCGGCGATGTCTTCCGGCGTCCCCAGCCGCCCCAGGGGAATCTTGTCGGCCCACGCGGCCTGCGCGTCACCCGTGAGGGCCTTGGTCATGTCGGTCTCGATGAGACCCGGCGCGACGGCATTCACCGTCACGTTGCGCGACGCGACTTCCTGCGCCAGCGCCTTCGTGAACCCGATCAGCCCCGCCTTCGACGCGGCGTAGTTGGCCTGGCCCGCATTGCCCGACTGCCCGACGACCGACGTGATGTTGATGATGCGCCCGCGGCGCTGCTTGATCATCGGCCGGAGCACCGCCTGCGACGTCGTGAACGCCGCCGTCAGGTTCGTCGCCAGCACCGCATCCCAGTCGTCCCGTTTCATACGCAGCATCAGCTGATCGCGCGTAATCCCGGCGTTGTTGACCAGGATGTCGACGCTGCCCGCCTCCTGCGCCGCCGCGATCATCGCCTCGACCGCCTTCGGATCGGTGACGTCGGCGGCAACCGCCGTCGCCTTCCCCCCGGCAGCGACGATGGCCTCGACCGTGTCGCGGGCATTGTCGCCACGCGCCGCGGCAATCACGTGGGCCCCGCGAGCCGCCAGCATCCCCGCCACTGCACGCCCGATGCCGCGCGAGGCGCCCGTGACGATCGCGACGCGGTTCTCAAGACTCGCCGACACTGGCCTCCACCTTCAGTTGCTCGATGAATCCCGCCTCGGCCAGCCGCGCCGCCATCAGGATCGCGCTCCGCACGGCCTTGGCCG
Organism: Acidobacteriota bacterium; assembly: GCA_030855205.1. GTDB lineage: Bacteria > Acidobacteriota > Vicinamibacteria > Vicinamibacterales > SCN-69-37 > JALYRV01. The sequence goes on from JALYRV010000030.1 coordinate 1,434, forward strand.
ACGAGCGCCCATGACCGACCACCGTAATGCCCGCCACCCCAAGCAGCGGCGCGCCGCCATACTCAGCGTAATCCACCCGGCGCCGGAAATTCCTGAACGCCCGGCGCGAGAGCAGCCACCCGAGACGGGTGCCCAGCGTCTGCGCCAGCTCCTCGCGGAGCATATCCTCGACCGTCTCGACCAGCCCCTCGCTGACCTTCAACGCGATGTTGCCGGTGAACCCGTCGCAGACGACCACGTCGGCCGACCCCGAATAGAGCTCCCCCGCTTCGATATTACCCACGAATCGCACGGGAGCCGACTGAAGCAGCCGGTGCGCCTCGCGCGTCAGGTCGTTTCCCTTCGTGGCTTCCTCGCCGATCGACAGCAGCCCGACGCGCGGCTCGCTCACGCCCAGCGCAGCTTTGGCAAACGCCGAACCCATCATCGCGAACTGCACGAGATGCTGCGGGCGGCACTCGACGCTCGCACCGGAATCGAGCAGCACGACGGCGCGACCTCTCGCCGGCAGCGTCGCCGCAAGCGCCGGACGATCCACGCCAGGCACCATCCCGAAGGCCCCATGCGAGGCCATGACCGTCGCGCCCGTATGGCCCGCGCTGAAGAGCGCTGCGGCCTCACCGGCCGCCACCAGCTCCGCAGCCACCTTCACCGACGCGCGCGGCTTGCGCCGCAACGCCTGCACCGGCGACTCGTCCATCACGACACACTCGGGGGTGTCGACGATGGTGAGATCGAGGGCCGCGCGATCGAGGTGGCGTTCGAGCTCACGCTCGAGCGCGTGCCGATCGCCCACCAGCGTCAGGCCGACATCGTCAGCGCGCAGCCTGCGCGCGGCCAGGACGGCGCCGTCGACCACGGTGCGCGGGGCGAAATCCCCACCCATGGCGTCTACCGCAATCCTGGTCACCGGGCCTCGATCCAGCCGTTAGTCGTCGTTGGCCGCCCGCACCTGCCGGCCGCGGTAGAAGCCGCAGTGCGGACAGACCTGGTGAGGGAGCTTGCGCTCCTTGCACTGCGGGCATTCGCTCATCGACGGCGCCGTCAGTGCATCGTGCGTGCGGCGCTTCGAGGTCCGCGTCTTCGAGTGTCTGCGTTTTGGATTAGGCATGGTCTGTCTTCAGTTTCCTAAGCGGCGCGAGCCGCGGGTCTTCCCATTCGATCGTGCAGCTGCAGTCCGTCTCGTTGCGGTTGGCTCCGCAGTTGACGCACAGCCCCTTGCAGTCCTCACGGTGCAACGGCTTCATCGGCAGCACGAGAAACAGCTGCTCGCGCACCAGCTGCGTGAGGTCGATCTGGTCGTCCTTGTAGAACGCCGTCGTCAGATCGTCGCCGCCCACTTCCACGGCATCCTCGTCGTCTTCATCTTCCCCATCGGCGCCGTCGGCGCCCTTGCCCGATCCGCCCACGTTCATGTGGTGCGGGAGATAGCGCAGGTCGAACGGCACGTCGAGATGCGAGACGAACGGCTCGAGACAACGGCTGCAGGCCAGCTCGAGGTCGGCGCGTATGCGTCCCGCGAGCTGAAACAGATCGTCGTCTTTCTGCACGGTCATCACCAGCTCGGCCGGACCGGCGACGGTGAACGGATCACCGTCGGACGTGAGCTCAGAGGGCTCGAACGTGCGGCCGACAGGCGTTTCCGCGTCGTGAATGCGGTTCAGATCGAGCTGCATAGTAGTCCTACTGGCAGGCCCTGCAGAGCCCGGGCCAAGAGGACATTATACAGTTCGGGGGTGCGCGGTTCCAACGGGCCGAACCCTACGCCCAGGGCTTCGGGATAAAGAGCTGTTCGTAGAGGCTCACGGCATACCGGTCGGTCATACCGGCCACGAAGTCCTGGGCGGCCATATCGACCCCCTCCGCCTCGACCGTGCGCATGTCGAGATACGTGTCGGGCTGGAGCCGTACCCGCTCCCACAGCCCCCCGAGAATCCCGGCCGCCTTGCGGAACTCGGCCGTCGCGGCGTCGTTTTCGTAGACGGCCTCGAAGAGGAACTCCCGGAGCGTCAGCGTCGCCTGGAGGATCTCGTCGCTCATCCGGATTTCCGTGAGCCCCCCTTCGAGCGTGCGCAGCACCACGTCGGTGACCATGCGGCCGATACGCTCCGACGAGGACCGGCCGAGGACGCCGGTGGCCGAGGCGGGCAGCGCCGCGACGTCGAGCACGCCGGCGCGCACGGCATCGTCGATGTCGTGATTGACGTAGGCGATGATGTCGGCGACCCGCGCGACCTGCCCCTCGATCGTCGTCGCGCGATGCTCGGGCGGCGCGCCCACGGGCATGCCGTGCTTCCCCTTGGAGTGGCGCGCGATGCCGTCCCGCACCTCGAACGTGAGGTTGAGCCCCTGCCGATCGTTCTCGAGCACGTCGATGATGCGCAGGCTCTGCGCGTGGTGCGAGAACCCGCCCGGCACGAGATCATCGAGCACCCGCTCGCCGGCGTGACCGAACGGCGTGTGGCCGACGTCGTGCCCGAGGGCGATCGCCTCGGTCAGCTCCTCGTGCAGGCGCAGCACTTTGGAGATGCTGCGCGCGATCTGCGACACCTCGAGCGTGTGCGTGAGGCGCGTGCGGTAATGATCGCCGGTCGGCGCGAAGAAGACCTGCGTCTTGTGCTTGAGGCGCCGGAACGCCTTGGTGTGGATGATGCGATCGCGATCGCGCTGAAACGCGGGACGAATCGGGTCTTCCGGATCGGGCCTGACACGGCCCTGCGTGCCGGCGCTGAAGGAGGCCTGCGGTGCGAGCATCTCGCGCTCGCGCGACTCGAGCTGCTCGCGAATGGTCGACATCAACGCGTGATCTGCTCGAGGAAGCTGGTGCCGTGATCGAGCGGGCCGACACCGAACACCTCGGCGACCGTCTGCCCCAGATCCGCGAAGGTCGAGCGGGTGCCCAGGTCCGCGCCGCGCGTGACGTGCTCGCCCCACGCGAACACCGGCACGTACTCGCGCGAGTGGTCGGTGCTCGGCGTGGTCGGATCGTTGCCGTGATCGGCCGTGACGAGGAGCAGATCGTCGCCGTGCAGGAGCGGCAGCAGCTTCGTCAGGCGCGCGTCGAAGCGCTCCAGGTTCGCCGCATACCCTTCCACGTCGTTCCGGTGTCCGTAGAGCGAGTCGAAGTCCACGAGGTTCGCGAAGATGAGGCCGCGATCGAGCTTTCCGGCCTCGCGCTCGACGGCATTCATGCCTTCCTCGTCGGATGCAGTGTGTATCGCGCCGGTGATGCCTCGGCCCGCGAAGAGATCCTCGATTTTGCCGATGGCCATCACGGGCACGCCGCTCGCGTGCAGGCGATCGAGCAGCGTCGGCGCGTGCGGCTGCAACGCGAAGTCCTTGCGGTTCGACGTGCGCGACCATGCTCCCGCGACGCCGCCAAACGGGCGCGCGATCACACGTCCGACACCGAGCCCCTGGCCAGCCAGCTCGTAGGCGACCTGACACCACTCGTAGAGTTGCGCGACGGGAACGACGTCTTCGTGAGCGGCGATCTGAAAGACGCTGTCGGCCGACGTGTAGACGATCGGGCGGCCCGAGGCCACATGCTCGGCGCCGAGCTCGTCGAGAATCGCCGTACCCGAGGCCGCTTTGTTCGCCAGCACCTTGCGGCCGATGCGCTGCTCGAACGCGGCGATCAACTCCGGCGAGAAACCCTGGGGAAAGACGGGAAACGGCCGGTCGAGCACGAGGCCCGCCATCTCCCAGTGGCCCGTGACGGAATCCTTGCCGGGAGAGCGCTCGGCCATGCGCCCGTACGACGCGGCGGCCGCCGGCGGCTGCACGTCATCGAGCGTGACGAGCCGGCCGAGACCGAACGATCGCAGCGTCGGAATCTTGAGCGGCACGTGCCGCGCGATATTGCCCACGGTGTTGCTGCCCTCGTCTCCATAGACCGCCGCATCCGGCAGCTCGCCGATGCCGACGCTGTCCATGACGATGACGATGACGCGGGAGAAGGTGGGGGCCATGTTCAGGAGTCGTGGTCGGGCGCGGCGACGGCCACCAAAGCCGCTTCGATCGTGCTGTCGATCTCGCCCGTTGCCGGAATCCACCTCAGGTTAGGCTCTTTGCGAAACCAGATCAACTGCCGTTTGGCGTACCGCAGGTTCTCCTGCACGATGAGCGCCCTGGTTTCCGTTTCCCCTCTGACGCCCGCGAGCATCTCGAGCACCTGCCGGTAGACGAGCCCGCTGAAGGCGTGCGCCTCGCGCGGCACACCCGAGGCGATCAGCGTCTCGATCTCGCGCACGATGCCGGCGTCGAACTGCTGGTCGACGCGCGCCGCGACGCGCGCGGCGATCTGCGTCCGTTCGGGGGCGAGGCCGATGGCGATCGGCTCGAACTCCGGGAGCGGCTGCCGCGTGTCGTCGAAGTGCGAGGTGAGCGGCTTGCCGGTGAGCAGATAGACCTCCAGCGCGCGCACCATGCGCTGGGTGTCGCGCGGCTGGATGCGCAGCGCGGAGGCCTCGTCGACGCGCGCGAGCCAGCGATGCAGCCGCTCAGGGCCTCGCCGCTCCGCAATCGCGTACAGGCGCGCGCGCAGCCCCGCGTCGCGCCCCGGGCCGGCGAAGAGCCCGCGCGTCAGTGCGCGGTAGTAGAGCCCCGTGCCCCCCACCAGGATGGCCACGCGGCCCCGCGCGTCGATCTCGCGCACGGCGCGCGCGGCATCGGCGGCAAATCTCGCGGCGGTGTACGTCTCGGTCGGCTCCGCGACGTCGATCAGGTGGTGCGGGATGCCTAGGCGCGCGGCCATGGGCACTTTGTCCGTGCCGATGTCCAGCCCCCGATAGACGGCCGTGGAATCGCAGTTGATGATCTCGCCCCCGAGGCGCCGGGCGAGCGCGAGACTCAGCGCGCTCTTGCCCGAGGCGGTGGGCCCGAGCACGGCAATGAAGCGTTTGCGGGGCTCACGGCTCACGGCACACGGCTCACACGAAGAGGCGCACGAGCATCGCAATCAGGAGGATCGTGGCGAGTATCAGCAAGCCCCGCTGCTGCACGCGTGAGTACTGCACCTATCGAGGCCGTTCGTTGTAGAAGAACGTGACCGTGAACAGGACCTTGTCGTCGGGGTACTCGGCCGGCAGCTGCAGCGTGGGATTCGATTGCACGAGCGCCTGGAACGCGGCGCTGTTGAACGCGCCGATGCCCGACGGCTTGACGACCTGCAAATCGGTGATGCGGCCGTTGCGGTGCACGTTGAACGTGATCACGACGCGGCCGCTCATGGTCTGCGCCGCGATCGGGATCATCCAGTTGCGCTTGACCTGCGCGACGAAGCGCGAGAGCCACGGCCCGAAGTCGACACCTTTGCTGTCGAAGCTGATCGCGGCGTCGCTGTCGGCCTGTCCGCCCTGCGGGTTGTCGAAACGCTCACGGCGAATCAGCTGATCCATGTTGCGCAACGCCGCGCCGAGGCCCGAGGGCGCGTTGTGCGATTCGGCCGGACGCGGCACCGTCGAACCGGTTCCCGCGACCGAGGGCGAGGGGGGCGCGGCGGCCGCAGCCGACGGCGGCGCGGAAGTCTCAGGGCCGCGCACGGGCGGCGCGGGCGTGCCGTCCATCATGTCGGCGGTGTTGCCGCGCGACACGGGCTCGTCGTTGGTGGGCCGCACGGCTTTCTCCGGCGAAGCCGCACGCCTGTCCATGTCGGACGCGACACGCGGGCGATCCGCCGGCGCGGGACGCGACGCCTCGACCATCATGAACGGCAGCGGACGCTCCTCCTGCGACGCGGGTGCGGCGACGACATCGGGCGCCATCATCTCCGCGAACCAGGGGACGTCGGGCAGCACCAGCATCGCGATCACGAGCAGCGCGTGGACGAGCAGCGACACGAGGACGCTCTCGCGCCAGGAGAGGGCACTCCCGACACGGCCCTCATCGTCGTAACGGCCGTCGAAATCGAAGTAAGACAATGGAAGTAACGAGTGTAACAGGCCCGGCCAGATGAGCCGGACGCCGTGAGCGTTCAGAGCTCAGCGATGTAGAGATAGACGATGCCGAGAGCGAGAGGGACTGTACGAACGCGGGAAAAGCCTGCTGAGGTGATTTCGTTCGAGAACGCTTCCGGCGACGGAAACCGCTCGACCGACGCGGGCAGGTACGAATAGGCCTTCCCGTGCTTCGAGACCGCGCGCCCAACGCGCGGCAGAACGGCGCGGAAGTACCACTTGTAGAGCCCGGCGATCCCCGGAATCCTGGGGAAGCCGAATTCGAGGATGGCGAGGCGGCCGCCGGGCCGCATCACGCGTGCAACCTCGCGCAGCGCGGCGTCAGGACGCTCGACGTTCCGGATACCGAAGCCGATGGCCGCGGCCTCGACCGAGGCGTCTGGCAGCGGGAGGCGCATGGCGTCGCCGCGCGCGAGGTGCACGCGGCCAGACTGCGCCGAGCCGCGCACCTTCGCCACGCCGACTTTCAACATCTCGTGCGAGAAGTCGACGCCGATGACGTCCTTTGCGCGTCCGCCCTTGAGCAGCGCGACCGCAAGATCGCCGGTGCCCGTGCAGACGTCGAGCACGCGCTCGCCGCCCTGCAACCCGAGCTCGCGCACCGCGCGCGCGCGCCAGCGCTTGTCGAGCCCCGCGCTCAACAGATGATTGAGCGTGTCGTAGCGCCGCGCGATCGAGTCGAACATCGACGCGATCTCCGCCCCCGGCTTCGCCAGGAGAGGTTCCAGGGGAATTGAAGATTGATGATCTGGGGATTGACGATTCATTTTAGATTTCAGAATGAAGATTGATGATTGATCATTCTGCAATCTCCAATCGACAATCTGCATTGAATCATCAATCCCAGATCATCGATCTTCAATTCCCCCCTCCCCTGTCCAGTCGGGGTATAGCTCGTGTTCGATGCCGAGCGCGCCGAGAATCTTGCCTGCCATGAAATCGGCGAGATCGTCGAGCGTCTTCGGCATCTGATAGAACGCAGGCATCGCGGGCAGCATGTGCGCGCCGGCTTCGGCGGCCAGCACCATGTTCTTCAGCTGCGGCAGGCTCATGGGTGTTTCGCGCGGCACGATGATGAGCGGCCGCTTCTCCTTGAGCATGACGTCGGCGGCGCGCTCGACGAGATTGCGCGAGAGGCCGTGGGCGATGCCCGCCAGCGTTTTCATCGAGCACGGCACGACGACCATGCCGGTCGAGCGATGGCTCCCGCTGGCAATCGTGGCGCCCAGATCCCGGTTGCTGTGCACGACGAAGCTGCCGTTCTTCACGCCGTCGCCATACTTGTCGCGCAGGAAGTCGCCCAGCCTGTCGACGGAGGCCGCGGCGCCGAGCTCGTCCTTGAACAGGCGGCGGCCGAAGTCGCTGAACACGATCTCCAGCGACATTCCCCTCTCGAGCAGCGCGGCCATGGTGCGCGTCGCGTAGGCGGCGCCGCTCGCGCCCGTCACCCCAATCGTAATCTGCCTCGGACGCGGATCAGCCTGAGACATACACCGCCACCAGCGTCGTCGCCATATACAGAATTCCCACGTAACCGTTCATGTCGAATGCGCGCTTGACCTGTGAGAGGTCGTGCTCGTGCACGAGCGACTGTTCCCACACGAGCAGGAGCGCGACGCCCGCGACGCCGGCCATGTAGATCGCACCGACGGGCGCCACGACGCCGATGGCGGCCAGGCACGCGATGGTGAGGATGTGCATCACGCGCGAGATCCAGAGTGATGTGCGCACGCCGTAGCGCGCGGGGATCGAATACAGCCCGTGCGCGCGATCGAACTCCAGATCCTGGCAGGCATAGAGGATGTCGAAGCCGCCGACCCACGCGCCGATCGCCAGCGCGAGCAACCAGGGCTCGCGGGCGGCGATCGGGCCCCCTGCGGCGAGCCACCCGCCGACGGGCGCGACGGCCATCGCCAGGCCGAGGAACAACTGGGTATAGCTCGTAAACCGTTTCGCGAGCGAGTACCAGAAAACGATCGCAAGCGCGACCGGCGACAGCGCGAGCGTCACGGGGCCCAGCTGCCATGCGCACGCCACGAACAGCGCGCTGGACACGAGGATGAAGATGACGGCTTCGCCGCGCGACATTGCGCCGCGTGGAATCTCGCGCGCGGCCGTGCGCGGGTTCAGCGCGTCGTGCCGCGCATCGACGAGGCGGTTGAATCCCATCGCGGCACTGCGCGCGGTCAGCATGGCGCCGACGATCCAAGCGACGCGGGTCCACGTGAGCGGATGCTCACGGGAGGCGAGCACGGCCCCGACCAGCGCGAACGGCAGCGCGAAGACGGTGTGACTCACACGCACGAACGAGGCATAGGTCGCTAGCCTACCCATTGCATGTCCCGGGGCTTTCCACTCACCAGGTATTCTTCCACATCGGTCGCGTCCGCCCCCACGCGTACCGCGAGCAGCGGACCGCGCATGCCTGGTGCGATTCGCCCGTACGAATCTTCGAGACCCAGGGCGATCGCTCCCCCGCGCGTCGCGCTCTCGAGCAGCCTGGCGTGCGGGACCGACGAGATGGCGCGCGCTGCGGCGAGTTCCGCGAACATGTCGAGCGACTCGACACTCGCCAGGCTGTCGGTGCCGAGCGCGACTGTCGCGCCTGACGCGTAGAACGCATCGAGAGGCGGATCGCCGGCGCCGACCCAGCGGTTGCTGCGGGGGCAGGAGACAATCACACAGCGGCGCGCCGCCAGCGTCGCGAGCGCGTCTGCCTTCAGATGCGTTGCATGCACGACGAGCAAGCCGGCCCTGAGCACGCCGAGCCTGTCGAGATACGTGACAGGGTCGACACCGGGCGGCGCCCAGTCGTCTCGCCAGACGCCGAGCTCTTTCAACAGGCCGGCAAGCGGGCCGCCTCCGGTCATGAGGAACTCGATCTCTTCCGGCGATTCGCCGAGATGCACCGACGAGGGCAACTGGCGTTCGCACGATTCGCGATCGATGGCGGCGAACAGATCCGGAGCGACGGAGTACGGCGCGTGCGGCGCGAGACCGGGGCGCACCTGGTGCCGCAGCCCCTCGACGCGATCCGCGCCCTCGGCGGCGCGCGCCGCCGCATCGTGCGCCGCGAAACCGAGCAGCTCGTGAAACAGCACTGACGGCGCCCGGCCTTCGGCCAGCACCGGCGCTGTGACCAGCGTGTTGCTGATGTCGGCGAACGCGATCGTTCCCTGCTCCCGCGCCTTTGCCGCCGCCATCGACGCCGTGACCTGCTGCACCTCCGCAAGCGGCGACGCCTCGCGCCTCAGCGACATGAGACGGCGAATCCACGCGTCCATCGACGAGGCCGGCGGCACGCGGCCCGCCAGCCACGAGAGCTCGAGATGTGTGTGCGCGTTGATCAGGCCGGGAAGGATGGCGGTGTCGCCGAGATCGGTCAGCGGGCCGGACGGAGGCTGGCCGCGGCCGACTGTCCGAATTACGCCTTCTTCCAAGGCGATCCAGCCGCCGTCGATGGGCGGTCGGTCGACCGGCAAGACCCAGCGGGCGCGGACGAGGGCAATCTTCGATTCCACGGCGTTCGTGGTGATCTTATTTCAGTCCACTCGCAACGCCTCACTTGGCAGAAGCTTGAGCGCCCGCAGAGCGGGCACGCATGCGCCGAGGAGAACGACGACGACCATCACCGCAACGGCGCCCGCCAGCGACAGTGGATCGCCAGGGCTGACACCGAATAAATAGCTCTCCAATATGCGCGAGAGCCATCGACCAACGACGAGACCTGCGAGAGTCCCCGCCGCAGCAGCCCCGAGGGCCTGCCTCGCGACGAGTCCGACGACGTCGCGCCCGCGTGCACCGAGGGCCCTGCGAACGGCGATCTCTTTCGTTCGCCGCGCGACCGCGAACGCCACAACGCCGAACAAGCCGCTCGCGGTAATGCCAATACCCGCGATCGTGAAGAATGACAGCATCAGCGTCGCGAACGTGCGATCCGTCACGCTCAACGCAAGCCGTTCATCGACCCAGTTTGCCGTGGTGACGACGGCATCCGGTTCCACCGCGCGCACGACCCGCTCGACGATCGGCTGCACGCCCGGATCCCTGCGTGGAAACCTGACGAGGTAATTCACTGGCAGAGAGGCGCGGGGGGCCGAGAGGGGCCGAAAGACGAGCGGTGGCACCGCCGTGTCGAGCGCGCGGTCGTGGATGTCCTGCACGACACCAATGATGCGGCCGAATTCGGCCCCATCTGCACTGCGAAGCGCGGTTCCCACGAGTGACTCGTGCGAGCCGTCAGGCCGCATCAGACGAGCGAACCGCTCATTGACGATAATCGCGCCGCGATCGGATTCGCGCGCTTGAAAGTCCCGCCCCGCCCGAATGGCGGTGCCTGCGGCGCGGAAGAAGTCCGGTGTCACTTCCTTCGGTGTCAGCAGCACCACGCGCTCGCCGACGCGCAATGCCGCTCCGCCGAAGACATTGAGGGGTTCGAGGAGCGGCCCCGCGACCGCGCCTGCCGCCGCCGTGCCTGGTACGCGTTGAAGGTCCTCGACGGTCCGCGCGACGTAGTCGCCTATCTGGGACGGCGCCGCCGTTCGAGGATACGACACTGAAATTGCGAAGACCGGACCAGAGAAGCCACTCTCGACGGCCATCAGCTTGGCGTAGGAGCGGACGAGCATCAGGCCGCCGATCAGGACGATCATTGCCGCCGCCGCCTGCGAAGCGGCGATGATAGAACGCAGCCAGCGCAAACGGCGAGCTTCCTGCGAGAGCGCCTGGCTGACGCTATTCGACAAGCCGGCCTTCCAGCCCATCCAGATCGGCAGCACGGCCACCATGACGACCGCCGCAGAAAACGTCAGGAGGAAGAGAAATACGCGGGCCGTAATCTCCGGTCGGCCGAGCCGGGCATACTCCGCCGGCAAGGTTTGCGTCAGCGCCCCAAGCACCAGAGAGGCGACGATCATCCCCGCGGCCGCCGCCAGCACGGTTACCGCCGTGAGTTCGATCGCGAGAAGGCGGCGAAGATCGGACGTATTCGCGCCCAGCGCCAGTCTCATCGCAAACTCGCGCACTCGGTAGGACCCGCGCGCGATGAAGAGGTTGATGATGTTTGCCACACTGACGAGCGCGATCAGCATCGCCGCCGCAAGGGCGGAAATCGCGTGCAGTTTCAGGCCGCGTGTCATGTACTCCTGCAGCGGCTGCACCACGATTGTGACCGGACTTGACGCATGCTGCGCGCGAAGCGCCGCCTGAACCGCCGAGGGACCAACACCGGGTTGCGCGCGCGCGATGACGACGAGATCTTCGGTCCGCCCCGGCGACACCTCGATGACATGACGAAACCGTGCGGCGCGAAGCGCGCCGGGCTGTCCGGTGGCGCGGGGCAACGGAAACAGGAAGCCGTCGTCGGTGGTGCCGAGCACGCGCCAGACGCGGCCCTCCTGGCTTCGCAGCCCGCGTGCGCTCCAATCGGCGCGTGTGGCCTCTGCAGCCGCCAGGCCACCCGAAACCAGTATGGCCGCGTCGGGATCCTGATCCGACATGGCGTGCTGTACGACAGGTCCGCCGGCGTCTAGTACCGCCAGCAGATTTGGCGTGACCGGAATCATAATGACGATCCGTGCGCCGCTGTCCGAGTCGACTCTGATCCGTTCCTGTTGTCCGTACGCGGCGACGGCCTGGAACAAATCGACGCGCGATTCCCAATCGGCCAGCGCCGGCATCGGCGCGCCGCCCGTGAATCCAGCGGTCCGGCCGTCGAAGGTCGTTCGAATGACGAAGAGCCGCCCAGGATCCTGATACGGCAGCGGCCGCAGAATGAACGGATCGGACAGGGCGAACATGACGGTGGTCACACCGATGGCAATGGTCAGCACAGCGGCCGCTGACGCCGTCGCGAGAGGCCGCCGGCGGATCGACCTCCACACGTAGATGAGATCCATCCGCCAGCGATCGACGTGTGACCTAACGCGTCGTGAATGCACTTGCTGCCGTCCCGTCCGACATAACTCGGTCGCGCTCGATCTCCAAGGCTCTCGCGAGGTGATCCGATGACAGGAGACGGCGGCCGTTGACGAACAGCGCCGGCGTCGAACGGACGCCCACGCTCGAGCCGTACACGGCCTCCGCGGTAACCCCCCGCAGGAGCCCCTCGTACCCGGCCGCAAACTCCGACGCGAGTCCGAGCGCCGCCATCTTCTCACGCACCATCCCCGCAGTCAGACGGCTGCCCCTGCTGTAGAACGCCAAGGCCAGCTCATCGGCCGCTCTCGCGCCCACGGTCGCACGGGCGAACCTTATGGCGGCAGCCGCGTCGCAGGCAGCGGCGTGGACGTCGGTGCTGAGGGCCGGATTGCATTCGCGTTCCAGGGGGAAGTCGCGAACGACCAGTTCCACGCGGACGGCGTGGACTCGCGCAAGCGTGCGACATCCGCTTCGATCTGCGGGTGACGTGTCGCGCAGGCGGGACATTGGTAGTCCGTGAAGACAACAACCCGTATCCCACCTGGGGTCGCCAGTTGCGCGTCCGCGTAGGGCGGGCGCTCGAACCACCGGACGAAGGCACGATCCAAGGCGTCATCGGGCGGAACAGCCACGGCGCTCGCCCGGATGCCAAGACCGATCAACGCGACAACGGCCGCCGTCGACAGCACCAGGGCCTGAGCGCTTGGATGGCGCGCGACTCGCGCCGTCTCCGAGAACGGAGGCCATCCATCGATCGCCGCCGATGAGATCAGGAGTGCGAGCATGATGCCCGTCGTGATGGCGATAGTCGGCCACGTCGGGAAGCTGCGAGTGGCGGAAAGCCAAAGCCCTGTCCCGGCCAACGGAATAGCGGACACGAAGACTGCGGCGAAGATGACACGGTCGAGCTCGGACCGGCGCCGCGCGGCCACCAGCCCCGCCACGATCGCCGCGAACCATCCTGCCGCGATCAGCTCCACGGGGATCTCGGCAACCCGATAGAGCGTACCCACCCTGTTCGTCCGGCCATAGAATGCCGTCGGCGCCAGCCCGATGTTGGCCAGCGCCGATGCCGCAGTGACCGCCGAGGCCACCAAGGCGCCAGTGACGACTACGAGGACCAGCCCCGTACGGCTGCTCACAGTGCGTACTCGTAACACTCCCACCCGCTGCCGGCGTCGCAGTCGCAGTCGACCGTTTCACATGTGCCGTACTCGACCCAGCAGCTGCCGTCGGGCTCTTCACCGGAACTGCACCAGTCGCAATTCTCCGCGTTGATCTCGCACGCGCCGTTGTTGTCTGGGCCGCAGGTGGCCCCACAGTTCACGCCGCAGCCCGCGGTGGCCACCTCGGCGCCAAACGCAACCGCCACTACCAGACAGGTTCCAAGGACGATTCGCCAGAGGTTCGTTGTACGCATCGCGTCTCCTTTATCGTTGAAACACCTTCGGATCGATCATCGGGTTCAGCTCAATCGAGGAAAAGATCTTCTCAGACACCATGCGGCCATTCTGGGCTGTGCGCAAGCGGTGCGGGAGCCGCAGACCGCCGACTGGCTTCCAATCGAGCAGCTGCACCTCATTGTCCCGAGTCTCGCCGGTAGGGCCGCCCGGTCCCCGCATCGTCACGCCGTAGCGCAGACGCAGAGGAAGGCGTGACTCGGGATGCAGGTCCATCACGGCGTCGAACTCCGGCCCGGTGAACCGAATCGAGCGTCCATCGGCCGTCGCAGACGCTCGCAACGAAAACGCTGTATCGGTGCGCAAGAGCACCAGGAGCATGAGTTCGCCGAAGCTTCTGCGTTGCCAGGCGAGGGCCGCGGGATTGTCTTTCGCAGGAGGACGGCCTGTCAACTGATCGATCAGAACGGCGCCAGCGAATCCTTGGCGCCGTCCGCTCCCACTTCGCCGTGTCGCTGCCATCACGTACCGGTCGGGCAGCACCGCCGAGATCTCAATCGAACGGAGTACATACTGCTCGTCGGCGTCCGGGCGACTGCCGAAGAACTGGTTGAGCTGCCGCGTTTCGCCTCGAAGCCGGACGGACTTGATCGCGCCAAGGTTTCCTTCGCCGCCCATGGCGGTGCGGGCGGCATCGATCGGCGCGGAACCGAGCGCCGGGCGTTGCTGCGGGTACACCACGAGCGATCCGGCCGTGACGCAGGCAAGGACCGCACCCAAGCGAATCACAGTTCGTAGTAATAGCATTCCCAGCCACTGCCGCCATCGCAGTCGCAGCTCACTTCTTCGCAGTTCTCCCACTCGAACTGGCACGACCTATCCGGGTTCTCCCACGCTTGACACCAGCTGCAGTTGAACAGCGAGAACTCACACTCCCCGTTCGGGCCGCAGTCGCCATCGCACGTCGAGAAGCGGTTGGCCGCATAGCCATTCGCGCCGGCCGCGATCACAATCGCCATGATCAGGCCAATCAGCGTGCGTCTAAAGTGTCGCTCGTCCATGGATCTGCTCCTTATTTTGTTGCCGTAACGGATCGCTCACGCAGCAGCGCGTCCAGTGTTTGCTGAAACTGCTCGAATGGCAGCGCGCCAGGATAGTGACGGACAGCGCGGAGGCGTCCGTCGGACTGCATGGCACCGATGAAAATCGACGGCGTTCCGCGCACGCTGAGCGCAAGCCCTTCGGCGCGATCCCGATCGATGGCTCCATCAGACGTGCCGGCCATACAGGCACCGAAGGCGCGCATCTCGACGCCTGCCGCCTGCGCGTGCGCTCGCAGATCGCGATCGGCAAGCTTGTTGAATTGAGCGAAAAGACGATCGTGAACTGGCCAGAACCGCCCCTGCGCCCCGGCGCAGGCGGCCGCGCGCGCGGCAGGAACAGCCCGCGGATGGATCGTCTCGATCGGCATGTGCCGAAACGCGATCAGCGCCTTTCCCGTATCGACATAGTCGCGCCTCAATGACGGGAGCACATCGGCCGCCAGCCGTCGGCTGAATGGGCACTGGAAGTCGGAAAAGATCACAATGCCGAACGGCGCATCGGCGCGGCCGTGAACAGCCGCGCCTTCGAGCGACAGAGGTTCAGGCGGCAGCGCGGCCATGCGCGCGCCGCGCGCGGTCGGCGAGGCAACCGCACGCTCCATACGCATGCCAATAACAACAGCAGCCACGAGCACCGTGAGCGAGAGGGTCGACACAACGCGTGCGGCCATGAGCGGATTCACTTTGGCACACAAGGCGTCGACCGCACCGCGCGAATACCTAACGAATCGCGTCGGCCTGAACAGTTCTTGCTAGTGGTGGCAGAAGCTGCGACGAAACTGGGATGGGTTCGTGCCCAGTAGACGCCGCACGTCGCGATTAAACTGCGTGGGATGCTGGTAGCCGGCGCCGTACGCAACCTGCGCGACCTGTTCATCGGTGACCAACAGCTGCGGCAGTGCCGGCCTGACCCGGCGAGCGATACGCCACAGCGGGAAGGCCGACCCCGTCGCACGACGCAGGGCCGCGGCGATTCGCTTCGGCGCCACGCGTTCCGCGGCCGCAACGTCTCTCAGGACTTCATGCGCCTTTCCTCGCTCGAGCCGACCCAGCAGCGCTCGCGCGTCGGGCTCGAGCGCCTTCAGCCTCAATGCCGCGGCGTCGAGGTCCTCGGCACACAGAGACCCGTCCGCAGATCGGCGAAGCTCCACACACACCGCAAGGAACTCCACCGCCGAAAGGCTCTCGTCGAGGAGAGCGTCGCACACCACTCGTCGAGCCAACCGAATGCGATCGCCGGGCCCACCGAGCGCGTGCCGCAGCTTCGACGCGACGATCTCGAGCGGACCTTCTACGGACGTCACCGGCAGCAGCCGTCGCGCAAAGGCCACCAGATCGTCACCAATCATCGGCTTCTCCCGGAATTCGACGATGCCTAGACGCGTGGCCACGACAGCTTCTTGGACGCCCCCGCAGCCGGTGAGGATCGATACGGGCAGCGAAGGGTTCATCTCGCGCAGATTCGCCAACACCGTGATGCCGGAAAGACCCGGAAGGTTGAGATCGAGGATGACCGCCGCGCAGCGTGATGATTCGATCCGTCTCAGGGCGACCCGTCCGTCAGTCACCCCCTCCGCATCCACACCGGATGCGCGCAGCAGCTGGCAGCCCGTCTCGACCAACGTCTGATCGTCATCGACCCACAGCAACGTTTTCGTCAACTCTGCGGAAGGGAGCACCGTCGCGGGCATTCTCAGGCCACCGAGAGCGCTAGTCAAGCAAGGGGTATTTGGGCAACAGTTACCCGCGCTGGCGCTGCCGGCGCGCGGCGGCGCTGCGCGCCTCGTACTGGCGTAGCTCCTCGGCCTCGCCCGCCTGCCCATCGGCGCGGGCGACGGCGAGTTTGAGCATGCGCGGCACGGTGCGCTCGCGGAAGATCGGCTCGCCGAGAATGTCGTAGTGCATGTTGCGGCGCTTCGCCGTGAAGCCGGCGTTCTCGACGTTGCGCACGATCTCGACTTCGTCCATGCAGTACGACGCGCCCGCCGCGCGCACGACGTTCTCTTCGATCATCACGCTGCCCATGTCGTTCGCGCCGTAGAACAGGCTCAACTGCCCGACCTTTCCTCCCTGTGTCACCCATGACGACTGGAGGTTGTCGAAGTTGTCGAGCACGATGCGTGCGACAGCGAGCGTGCGGAGATAGTCGACGCCCGTCGCTTCGACAAGCGACGGTTCGGCGGCGCCCAGCTCCGTGTTCGACGGCTGGAAGCTCCACGTGATGAACGCGGTGAAGCCGCCGGTCTCATCCTGCAGCTCGCGCAGCCGCATCATGTGCTCGATGCGCTCGGCGTCGGTCTCCACGCTGCCGTACATCATCGTAGCGGTCGTGCGCAGGCCGGCGCAGTGCGCATGGCGCATCGTGCCAATCCACTCGTCGGCCGAAGCCTTCGAGTAGCAGTTCATCAGCTTGCGCACGCGGTCGACGAGAATCTCGGCCCCGCCGCCCGGCACGCTGTCGAGGCCAGCCTGGATCAGCCGATCGATCACCTCGGGCACGGAGAGCTTCGCAAGCCGGGAGATGTGCAACACCTCGGGCGGCGAGAGCGCGTGCAGGCGGAAATCGGGAAACTTCGCCTTGATGCCGCGAAAGAGATCTTCGTACCACTCGAGCGGCACATCGGGATTGTGCCCTCCCTGCAGTAGCAGCTGCCCGCCGCCGAGCTCGATCGTCTCCTCGATCTTGCGGTGAATCTCGGCCGAGCCGAGCACGTAGCCTTCGCTCGACCCCACGGGGCGATAGAACGCGCAGAAGTTACAGCGCGCGACGCACACGTTCGTGTAGTTGGCGTTGCGGTCGATGATGTAGGTGACGACCGGGTCGGGATGCTTCCGCAGGCGTATCGCGTGCGCGATCTCGCCAAGCGTCGCGAGGGGCGCGTCGCGATAGAGCGCGAGCGCCTCGGCGGCGTCGATGCGCACGCCGTCGCGTGCTTTGCCGATGGCCTGTGACAGCAGCGTCATGATTAGTAGAAGCGAATCGGCTCGGCGCGCGACACGATACCCGCCGCGAGCGCCAGCGCGTGGAACCGCTCCACCGCCGCGACCTCCCGCTCGCCAAGGCCATACTTGATATTGTCCTTCAAGTAGCGGCGCGCAAGGGCGGCATCGGCCGGCGCGCCCGTGCGGGCCGCGTAGCCGGCGGCGTAGGCGTCGGCCAGCCTGTCCGAGACCGACTCCCCCTCGCGCCGCGCCCGCTGAAGACGCTCGACCCCGACCGGATCGATCACGCCGTCGCGTCCCGCCCAGAACGCCCAGACGAACGGCAGCCCGGTCATGCGCGTCCATTCCTCACCGAGATCGATCTTCTCGAGCCCCATCGACACATGATCGGCAAAGAGCGCCGGGTCGCCGATGAGCAGCGCCGCCTCGGCCACGTGCATCATCGCCGCCAGATCCGGCGCGGCCGGGACGAGCTCCGGATGAATGCGGAAGCGCTCGACCGACAACACGCGTAGCAGCGCAACAGACGTGTTGGAGCTGGTGTCGGCCGCAATCCGCGTGATCTTCGACAGCGGCACGCGCGTGTAGAGCGCCACCGAGGCGACAGGCCCTTCCGAAGCGATCGCAGTGCCCGGCACGACGCGGTAGCCATCGCGATGCTGATACGCGATCGTCGGAATCATGCCGAGATCGATCTCGCCGCTGTGCAGCAGCGACGCGCAGAGCGAGGGAGGATCGAACCGCAGGGAGAACTCCGACGGGACGCTGTCGAGCCCGTGCACCAGCGGACGGACGTTGAGGTAGTCGACGGCGCCGAGACGAACGGGGCCGGCAACCGGAGTCATCAGAGCGTGAATCGCCCGTTGCGCAGCACCGGCTCCTGTCCCGCCGCACGGATGTTGCGCTCCACGTCCTCGATGGGCGCGCGCCGCCAGCCGAGCCCCAGCGCATCGACCGCCGAGACGCCGTCGACATCGCTCGCCCCGTACGTCAGCGCGACCTGCGCCAGCTTCGGCCCGTAGAGCGGCCAGTCGACCTGGATGTGCGGGAGCGACGCGCACATCAGCCGCGCGATCGCAATCGTGCGCACATCGTCGAACCCGGTCGACGGCGCGGTGGGCTCGTCGAGGCGTGGGAGCGGCGCGAACGCCTGCAGCGCTCCCGTCGCGCTCTGGAGCTGGCAGACGCACTCGATCAGCGCGAGGCGCGCCTCCCACGGCGCGTGATGCACGGTCGCGCGCCACGACGGCAGCCCGCCTTCGAGTGCGTCGGTGACGGCGCGCAACGGGTCGACGATCAGATCAATCGGGACTTCTGCGATCGACTCGAGCCCCTCCGACGAGAGACGCGCGGCAAGCTCGCGCAGCGTCGTCTGCGACTCGGCGGCGCACGCGATGAGATCGGCGAGCGAGAAGCCGGTGAGCGTGCGGTCGCCTGCGACAGCCTTCGCCGCGACGACAGCGGCTTCCGCATCGTCAACGGAGCGCGGGACGCCGATCAGGCGGATCTCCCGTGCGCCGTCAGGCACGTCGAGCGCGCGCGGCTCATCGGAGTCGACGCGGACCTCGAACACGGTGAGGTACGTCCCGCGATCACCGTGGCGCTCGCGGCGCGCGGCGTCGGCGCGCTGTCCGAGCTGCAGCAGATCGCTCGACGCCAGAAGCGTGTCGGCCTCGGCGCGGCCGATCGCGGCGCTCACGGCTTCCAGCCCTGAGCGATGCGGCCCCAGACCTCCGCGGCCTTCCGCCCCGCGGCCTCGGTCGTCGTCAGGCGCTTCGGCCACTCTCGCGTGAAGCCCTCGGAAGGCCACTTGCGCGTCGCGTCGATGCCCATCTTGCCGCCGAACGCAGGCATCAGCGCCGCATCGTCCAGGTCATCGACCGGTCCCGTCGTGATCACGACATCGCGCGCGGCGTCGAAGTGCGTGCCCACAATCCACGCGACCTCGGCTTCGTTCTGCACGTCGACGTCCTTGTCGACGACGATGACGCACTTCGAGAACATGAGCTGTCCGAGTCCCCACACTGCGTTCATGATCTTGCGCGCGTGCCCGGGGTATCGCTTGTCGATCGAGATCAGCACGATGTTGTGGAAGATCCCGGCCGCCGGGAAGTGCATGTCGACGATTTCGGGCAGCGTCTTCTTGATCAGCGGCAGGAAGATGCGCTCGCTCGCAAGGCCGACGTAGTAGTCCTCCATCGGAGGAATGCCAACGACGGTCGTGTGATAAATCGGCTTCTTGCGGTGCGTGATGCACGTCAGGTGGAAGACCGGATAGTCGTCGGCGAGCGAATAGAAGCCGGTGTGATCGCCGAAGGGCCCTTCGCGGCGCCGCTCACCCGGCTCGACGTAGCCTTCGAGCACGTACTGTGAGTTGGCGGGCACTTCCAGGTTGACCGTGCGGCACTTGACGAGCTCGACGCGGCGGCGGCCGAGGATGCCGGCCAGCATGAGCTCATCGAGTCCCTCGGGCATCGGCGCCGTGGCGCTGTACGACAGCACGGGATCGGGGCCGATCGCGACCGCGACTTCGAGCCGCTTGCCCAGCCGCTCGGCGACGCGGTGGTGCTGCGCGCCCCCCTTGTGCTGCTGCCAGTGCATGCCGGTCGTGCGCTCGTCGTAGACCTGCATGCGATACGTGCCGATGTTGCGCATGCCCGTCTCCGGATCGCGCGTGAAGACGAGGGGCCACGTGATGTAGCGACCGCCGTCTTCGGGCCAGCAGGTCAGGATCGGGAGCTCGTCCAGCGAGCCGTTCATCTTGACGACCTCCTGGCACGGGCCATCGGAGACCGTCTTTGGCGCGGCGTCCTTGAGCCGGTTGAGCATCGGCAGCATCTTCATCGCATCGAAGAGGCCGGACGGCAGCTTGGGACTCGTGAGCTCTTCCACCTGCGTCGCCAGGTCATCGAGCTTGTCGACGCCGAGGGCCAGACAGGTGCGCCGCAGCGACCCGAACATGTTGATCGCGACGGGCACGTCGTAACCCTTCGGGTTCTCGAACAGCAGCGCCGGGCCGCCCCCTTCCGACTTGGACACCCGGTCGGTGATGGCCGCGATCTCGAGATTGGGGTCGACCGGCTCGCTGATGCGCGCGAGCTCCTTGCGGCGGTCGAGATCTTCGATAAATGCGTTGAGATCTGGGTACGACATTAGGTCACCGCAATCATGGCTGAAGCAATTCTATCGGCCAGGGCCAGGGCGGCGCGACCGTCTTCTCCGGTGACCCTGGGAGACCGTTTCGTACGCACGGCGTCGAGGAAATCCTCGATCTCGCGGCGCAGCGGCTCTTCCTTTTCGATCGGCAGGGCGCCGCCCGCAATGGCCGGCCGCTCGCCGCGGCGGTCCAGACGGAAAGCCTCGACCTGCTGCTCCGCGTAGTCGATCGAGATGTAGGCATCGCGCTGGAAGACGCGCAGCTTGCGGACGCGATCGCGGCTGATGCGGCTCGCGGTCAGGTTGGCGATGCAGCCAGACTCGAACCGCAAGCGCACGTTCGCGATATCGAAGCGGTGGCTGAGCACGGGCACGCCGACGGCCTCGAGATCGACAACCTCCGACCGCACCATCGCGCGCACGATGTCGAGATCGTGAATCATGAGATCGAAGATCACGTCGATGTCGAGGCTGCGCTCCGGAAAGGGAGAGAGCCGGTGCACCTCGATGAACTTCGGCGCCGTGACGTGCGGCAGCGCCGCTTCGACGGCCGGATTGAAGCGCTCGGTGTGCCCGACGGCGAGCACGGCGCCACCTTCGCGCGCGAGCGCGATCATCCGATCGGCCTCGTCGAGCGATCGGGTCATCGGCTTCTCGACGAGCACGCCGATGCCGCGAGCGAGGAAGGGCTCGGCCACGGCGAGATGATCCTCGGTTGGCACGGCCACGCAGACGGCGTCGAGTTGCAGATCCTCGAGCTCGCGCGCCTCGGTGCAGACCTGCGCCGAGGCGAGCGTCGCATGCTCGGCCGCGCGCGCCGCGTCGCGATCGACGACCGCGACGAGCGTCACGCCTGGCGTCGTCGACAGAATACGCGCGTGGTGGCGGCCAAGATGGCCCACGCCGATCACGGCGGCGCGCAGGCTCACGGCGTGCGTCCGATCACGGCGATGCCCGCCTCGTTGGCCGACGCGAAGAAGGCGTCGCGATCGAAAATCAACGCCTTGCCGGCGTCCAGCGACAGCGCCGTCCCCCCCGCGGCACGCATCGCGGTGATCGTGGCGAGTCCGACGACCGGCACATCGAAACGCATGTCCTGGTTTGGCTTCGCGACTTTCACCACCGAGAACCCCTGCCCTGCCAGCGTGCCGGCGCGCGCGATGACCGCGTCCG
>JALYRV010000178.1 GCA_030855205.1 Acidobacteriota bacterium
CGGTGTGGCAGGTCAGGCGCGCATGCCGAGCGCGCCGGCTGTGCCCGGCCAGACGCCGCGCGTGCCTGCCGTTGGCCAAACGCCCGCGACGTCCGTCACAGTCGTCACGTCCGCGTCACCTGTGCCCGCGCCGGCGGAACCCGCCGCTCCCGCTTCTCCCATTCCGCCGCTCGGCGACCCGCGCCATTTCAAGGTCGTACAGATGGGCGCGGGCGGCGCCACATCTCCCGTCGTGATCGACATGGCCGCGCTTCGGCACGAGCTCGACAAGGCCGGCGTCAAAGTAGACGACTGGTCCCCTGAGATCGAGAAGCTCGTCGCCAGCGGTATCGGGCTCGGCGCGAGCGCCGCGTCGGGCGGGATGCGCATGAGTGCCGAAACACTGCAGCGCATGGCGGAGGAACGGCGTCGCAATGCGAATGCCGCCGCAGCCGAGCGCCGCGCCGCCAGGCGCGCCGACGTAGAACCGGACGCGGCTCCCGAGGCCATGCAGGCATCCTTCGTCAAGGGAGGCGAGGAACTCGACGTGACGATGCGGCGCGACGGGAAGCCGGTGGGCAAGGTCAACGCGCGACTGCGTCTCGATCGCGTCCTCAGTACCGTAGTCTCGAACACGCGGCGCGAGAACGGCGAGATCGCCTTCGCCATCGACAGGAAGGGTGCCGTCGTCACTCACACGACGGAGGATCGCGCGCTCATCGACAAGCTCGGCGTGGCGAAGTCGAGCGATACGTTCTATTCCGGGAACGGCTGGCTCGTCGTCATGCGCGACGACCCGGCCGGGTCTGGCGCCCGCTTCGGCATCGCCCGCCGCATCGGGGATTCGGTGCGCGACCTGCGTGTCGCCGCGGGTCGAGATCTCGCCACGGGCCTCGGTGTCATCAGCCTCGCGCTGGTCGGCATTTTCCCGATCTCCGGCCGTCTCACGCGCAACGTGCGCAAGCTGCACGCGGGCGTCGATGCGCTCGCGGCGGGCAACTACGCGGCGCGCGTCGATGTCACGTCGAAGGACGAAGTCGGCCGGCTCGCCACGGCGTTCAACCGCATGGCGTCCGATCTCGAAGCGCATCAGAAGACGACGGTCGAGCAGGAGCGCCTGAAGCGCGAGCTCGAGCTGTGCCGGCAGATCCAGAACGACATGCTGCCGCGCGAGCCGTTCCACGCGGCGTTTGCCGACGTCCGGGGCATCTCCCTGCCGGCGCGCGAAGTCGGCGGCGACTTCTTCAACTACTTCACGATGGGTGACGGCGATCTCGCCGTGCTCGTGGGCGACGTCTCGGGCAAGGGCGTGTCGGCCGCGCTGACGATGGCCAACGTGCAGGCGACGCTGAAGGCGCGCCTGCCCGTCGCGCCGGATTTGGCGCAGCTCGTCGCGAGCGTCGACACGGAGTTCGACAAGTCATCGTCGCGCGGCGTGTACGCGACGCTGTTTGCCGCCGTGCTCGATCGCAAGACGCGCACGCTGCGCTACGTCAACGCCGGCCACCATCCGCAGTTCGTGCTGCGCGTCGACGGCACGATCATCGGGATGCCCTCGACGGGACTTCCGATCGGTCTGCTGCCCGGCCACGGCTACGCGCAGCAGGAGATCGCGCTCGACGAAGGAGATCTGCTCTTCTTCTACACCGACGGCGCGGTCGAGACCGAGAACGAACAGGGAGACATGTTCGGCGCGGAGCGGCTCGAGGAGCTCCTCGTCTCGGCCCACAGCGAAGGCATCGACGCCGTGCTCGAGCGGGCAGAGAGCGCGGTCCGTGCCTTCCGCGGCGCCGCCGAGCCGTTCGACGACGCCACGATGATGGCGCTCAGGGTGGGTAAATAGTCCGCTCGGCCGTCCGCTAATTCATTCGCAGAGCGACAGTTTCCGCTCAGGCTTCCTGCGACGCCGCCGCTGGCCTGACGACCGCTGCCGGCGCCGCGGCCGCGCCGTGCGTCTTCGGCGCCCTTCCGAACAGGCGCATCATCCTGTCCCGTCCTCCAGACAGGATGTCGTAGATCGTCGGGATGACGAGCAGCGTGAGGAACGTTGACGTGATGACGCCGCCGATGATCGCGCGTCCCATCGGCGCGCGGAAGTCAGCGCCTTCGCCGGCGCCGATCGCCACCGGCAGCATGCCCGCGATCAGCGCGAACGTCGTCATCAGGATGGGCCGCAGCCGCGCGCGGCCGGCTTCGATGATGGCCTCGCGTCTGGGCATCCCTTTCTCTTCCGACCACTTCGCGAAGTCGATCAGCAGAATCGCGTTCTTGGCCACGATGCCCATGAGCAGGATGATGCCGATCATGCTCATGATGTTGATCGTCGACCCGGTCATCAGCAGCGCGAGCATGACGCCGATGAGCGACAGCGGCAGCGACACCAGAATCGCGACCGGATCGAGGAACGAGCCGAACTGCACGACGAGCACGAAGTACATCAGCATCAGCGCCAGGCCCATGGCGGCGAGGATGCGCCCGAACACTTCCTGCTGATCTTCGGTCTCGCCACCCTGCCGCAGCGAATAGCCGGGCGGGAACGGAAGGGCCGTCAGCTTCGCGTCGATGTCGCCGAGCACGTCGGTCAGGGGGCGGCCCTGCGTGTTGGCCTCGACCGACACCACCCGATCGCGATCGAGGTGGTCGATCCGCGCGGGCCCGAGGGCCGGCGTGATGGATGCGATCTGGCCCAGCGGCATCGTGACCGGCTGCCCGGTCTGATCGCGCACGACCAGGGGGAGGGCTTCGAGATCCGTCACGCGCCGGCGCGACTCCGGCGCGAGCCGTACCGTGACGTCGCGCGTCTTGCCGGTCGGATCGACCCAGTCACCCGAGTCGATGCCGGCAAACGCCGGACGCAGCACCTGGGCGATGTCGGCAACGGTGAGGCCGACCGTGCCGGCCATCGGCCGGTCGAGTTTCACGTCGAACTCCGGCTTCTGGCCTCCCGTCGACAGCCCGACGTCGACCGCGCCGGGCACCGTGCGCACTTCCGCCGCCAGCCGCTCAGCGAGCGAGACCAGCATGCTCGAGTCGGGGCCCTGGATCTGTAGCTGAATCTGTTTCTGGTTCTCGAAGTCGCCGCTCGAGATCGACGCGGTGACGCCGCCGACGCGCGCGAACTCACCGCGCAGTTCGTTGGAGACCGTGTCCTGGTGCCGGTCGCGCTCGGCCTTCGGGATCAGTCGCACGTAGACCATGCCCTCGTCGACCGCGCCGGTGCGTCCCCCGATGATGGAGTACGTATAGGCCACTTCCTTCTTCGCGCGCGCGATCGCCGCGATCTCCTCGGCCTTCCTCGCCGTGTAGTCGAGGCTCGACCCGGCGGGCGTCTCGATGTTGACGTTGAACTCCGAGACATCCTGCACCGGGAAGAAGCCGCCGCCGACGTAGCCCATGGCGGGCAGCGCGAGCGCGCCGACGAACGACGCGATGGCGAGCGCGACCATCGCCACCCGGTGGCGCAGCGCCCAGCCGATCACGCGCTTGTAGTTGTCGGCCTGCCGGTCGAACCAGCGGTTGAACCGCGCGAGCTGACGCGGCAGCCACATGCGGTCCTTCTCTTCGATGTGCGGATCCGGCCAGTAGGCCGAGAGCATCGGGTCGAGCGAGAAGCTGACGAACAGCGACACGAGCACCGCGCATGCGATGGTCAGCGCGAATGGCGCGAACCACTGCTCGGCCATGCCGCCCATGAAAGCCATCGGCACGAACACGACGACAATCGACAGCGTCGTCGCCGCCACGGCGAGGCCGATCTCGTCGGTGCCGTCGTGCGCGGCGGTGAAATGATCCTTGCCCAGCTCGACGTGGCGCACGATGTTTTCGCGCACCACGATCGCATCGTCTATGAGGATTCCGATGGCGAGCGAGAGGCCCAACAGCGACATCGTGTTGAGGGTGAAGCCGAACGCCCAGACCGCGACGAACGCGGCGAGCACCGAAACGGGAAGCGCGAGTCCGGTGATGACCGTGGAGCGCCACGAATTGAGAAAGAGGAAGACCGTGAGCACGGTGAGCAGCGCGCCTTCGATCAGCGCCTCCTGCACGTTGGCCACGGAGTTGTCGACGCGCGTACCGGCGTCGCGCACGAGCTCGAGAGTGACGCCGGCCGGCAGCGTGCGGCGGATGATGTCGACCTGCTCGCGCACCTTCTCCGAGACCGCGGTCGTGCTCGAGCCCTTCGCCTTGACGATGTCGATGCCCACGGCGTCGCGCCCTGAGTACTGCGCCGCCGTGCGCGGTTCCTCGGTGCCGACACGGACCTCGGCGACATCGCCGAGCCGGACGAGGCGTCCGCCACGGTTCGACACGATGATGTTGCGGAAATCTTCGATCGTTTCCACGCGCCCGCGGAGACGGATGGTGCGTTCGTCGGTCGCGCCAGTGATGCGGCCGACTGGCACTGCCAGGTTCTGCGCGCGCAGCGCGCCGACGATCTCGCCGACGCTGATGCCCGAGGCCTGCATCGCCTCCGGACGCACGCCGACTTCGACCTCCCGATCCCGGTTGCCCGAGATCGTCACGTCGCCCACTCCCGCGATCCCGCGGAGCGCGCGCGTGATCTGCGGGTCGGCGATCAGCGTGAGCTCGGGCGCTTCCAGCGTCTGGGAGGCGAGCGCCAGCGAGACGATCGGCATCTCCGTGGGATCTAAGCGGATCAGGACCGGCTCCTCCATCTCGACCGGGAGGTCGTTGCGGATGGCGTTGAGTTCGTCGCGGATCTCCTGCGTGGCGTCGCGCAGATCCTTCTCGAACACGAACTCGACCGTGATCGTCGCGAAGCTGTCGAGCGCCGACGACGTGATCTTGCTCACGCCGCTCAGGCCCGCCACCGCCTCTTCGACCGGCTCGAGAATCTCCCGTTCGACCTGATCCGGCGCCGCGCCCGGGTACGGGATGTTGATGGAGACGATAGGCGGGTCGATCTCGGGAAACTCGTCGGTGTCGAGCTGCGAAAGCGCGAACAAGCCGAACACGACGAGCGCGATCATCGCGACGACGGTGATGATGGGGCGGCGTATGGCGAAGTCTGAGATGACCATCTATTTCACCTGCACGAGCGTGCCGGCCGCCATCGACCGCACGGCTCCGATGAGCACGCGGTCCCCTTCACTGAGTCCCGATTTGATCTCCACGACCTCGCGTTCGTTGTCGCGCAGTCCGATGGTGACCGGCACGCGCTCGACCTTGTTGTCGCGCACGCGAGACACCGTTGGCGACGGGCCGGTTTCGTCGAGCGCCGACGCCGGTACGATCAGCGCGCGGTGCGCCTGCGTGTTGACGCGCCCTTCCGCGAAGAGCCCACCGATAAGGCGCCCGCCCGCATTGGGAATCGTGACGAAGATCGACACCTGGCGCGTCACCGGATCGGCCGCCGGGCTGATCCGCTCGACGCGTCCCGTGAACGTCTGCTGCGGGTAGCCGCGCACCTGGAACTCCACCGGCGCGCCAACGCGAAGCGTGGCCAGCTCGTCGGACGTGACCGACGCTTCGAGGCGCATGCTCGTCGGATCGATCACGGTGAAGAGCGGCGTGCCCGGCGCGACGACGTCGCCCGTGTTGGCGGTCTTGACCGAGACGACTCCCGCGATGGGAGCGCGCAGTACCGTGTCGCTGATCTGCTGCCGCGCGGATGTGAGACGCGCCTGCGCGGCGGCGAGCTGTGCGCTCGCGCTGGCGACGGCACTATTGGCCATGTCGAGATCGCGTTGCGCCATCGCGCCTCCCTTGACGAGCGATGCCACGCGCGCGGCTTCCGTCCCGGCGATCTTGAGGGCCGTGTCAGCCGACCGCACGCCGATGTCACCGGACGAGACGGCGGCCTGCAGGTCGCGCGCCTCGATGCGTCCGACGGCCGCGCCGCGAGAGACCGCGCGTCCTTCTTCGACGTTGAGCGAGGTGATCGAGCCGCCAACCTCCGCGCGGGCGGTCGCCTCGCGCGCCGGCGCGAGCTGCCCCGAGAGGCGCGGACCGGTCTGCATCTCGGTGATGGCGGCGGTCGCCACCGCGTCGGCCGCGATGCTGACGGGCACGGGGGCCGCGGCCGGTTCAGGCGCCTCCTTACCGCAGGCGGCGGACGCGGCGAACGACGCGGCGAGCGCGGCGGCCGCGATGAATCTGGTGGTCTGGTGAAGTGGCGATCTGGTGATTGAAGACATCGTTAACGACCTGCGGATGAAAGAGGAAGATTCGGCAGCAGCGCGAGACGCGCGCGGGCAACCTGGACGTCGCGCGCGGCCTGCGCGCGGTTGGCTTCAGCGGACTCGAGCGCGAGGCGCGAGTCGGCGAGCTCGAGCTGAGTCGAGATGCCTTCGCGATATCGCAGCTCCGCAATTTCATAGGCGCGCCGCGCCTGCGTGACGGTGCCGGCGCTGGCGCTCCAGGCCGCGTCGGCGGCAATCAGCTCCTGGCGCGCGGTCTCGCCGTCGAGCGCGCTGAGCTCGCGCGCCTGCTGCAGGCGCGCTCTCGCCGCCGCGACATCCGCGGCGGCAATCGTTTCTTCAGCCTTCAGACGGCCACCGGTCATGATCGGCACGCTCATGGTGGCGCCGACGGTCCAGTTGGCACGCCAGTCGGTGGGGAAGAGACCGTAGGCGACTTCCTGGAGGTTCGAGACCACCAGCACCGCGGGCTTGCGTTGCGCGCGGGCGAGGGCGAGCGCGGCCTCGTTGAGCGCGACGGAGGCCTCGGCCTGCCGGATGGCAGGACGGAGGATGTCTGCAGAGGCGGCGCCCGGTGCCTGCGCGAATGGCGCGGGGGGAGGCAGCGCAACGCCCGCGAGGCCCGCCTCGAGTTCCAGCTGCGCGCCCGCCGGAAGATCCAG
The DNA here is from genome assembly GCA_030855205.1 of Acidobacteriota bacterium. Lineage (GTDB taxonomy): Bacteria > Acidobacteriota > Vicinamibacteria > Vicinamibacterales > SCN-69-37 > JALYRV01. The sequence goes on from JALYRV010000178.1 coordinate 6,803, forward strand.
CAGCTGCTTGAGCCGCAGGTACGCGATGTCGCGCTGCGAGCGCGCGCGGATGACGGCCGGCTGCTGGTTGTCGCGCGCGACCTGCGCGCGCAGCAGCTCGAACTCCGGACGGCTGCCTGCCTCGAAGAGCGTGCGCGCCTGCTCGTAGAGCGCCGCGGCCTGCGTGAGACTGGCCTCGGCGATCGTCACGAGGCGATCGGCGAGTGCGGCGTCGTAGTACGCGCGCGTGACGTCGAGCGCGAG
>JALYRV010000031.1 GCA_030855205.1 Acidobacteriota bacterium
ATCCCGCCGCGGCGAAGACCTTTCTCAGCGACGGACGCGCCCCGAGGCCCGGCCAGATCTTCAGCAACCCGAATCTCGCGGCATCACTCGAGGCGATCGCGAAAGGGGGACGCGACGCGTTCTACAAAGGCCCGCTCGCCGAGCGGATCGCGCAGGATCTGCAAACGCGCGGCGGCCTACTCACCGCCGGCGATTTCGCCGCGCACCGCTCCGACTGGGTGAAGACGATCAGCACCAGCTATCGCGGCTACGACGTGCACGAAATGCCGCCCAACACGCAGGGCATCGTCGCCCTCGAGATGCTGAACATCCTCGAGGGCTTCGATCTGAAGGCGATGGGCCACAACTCGGGCGCTTACCTGCATCATCTCGTCGAGGCGAAGCGCATTGCGTTCGCCGATCGCGACGCGCATCTGGCGGCGCCGGAGTCGGTGACGTCCGAAGCCATCAACCTGATGCTGTCGAAGGAGTACGCGGCGGCGCGGCGCACAGAGATCAACCCGGCGCGCAGCGCGCGCGAATACGCGGCCGGGTCAGGCGGCCGGGTCGGGCTCGAGCCGCGCGAAGCGATGGGCGACACGATCTATCTCACCGTCGCCGACGGCCAGGGCAACGTCGTCTCGCTCATTCAATCGATCTACGAGAGCTTCGGTTCCGGCATCGTCGCCGGCGACACGGGCATCGTGCTGCACAACCGCGGCAGCCAGTTCAGCCTCGACCCGGCGCACCCGAACGCGCTCGCCCCGCGCAAGCGCCCGTTCCACACGCTCGTGCCCGCCATGGTGTTGAAGGACGGCAAGCCGTGGCTCTCGTTCGGCGTGATGGGCGGTGACATGCAGCCGCAGGGGCACGTGCAGGTGCTGCTCAACCTGATCGATTTCGGGATGAACGTGCAGGAAGCCGGCGAGGCGCCGCGCTTCCGCCACACCGCCAACGGTCTCGCGCTCGAATCGGCGATCACGCCCGAGGCGCGCTTTCACCTCGACTCGCGCGGCCATCGTCTCATCAACAGCATCGGCGTCTTCGGAGGATTCCAAGGCATCCTCATCGATCCGAAGACTGGGGTGCTGATGGGCGGATCCGATCCGCGCAAGGACGGACTCGCGATCGGGTATTGAGCTAGAGGCGAAATCCCTCTGCCAGCACGTCGTCGTCCGTCACGATGAAGGTATGGTCGCCGGTGATGCTGGCCGTGCCTTCAATCTCCGGAACGATGGCGGGCAGTTCCCCCACCTCCTCGCGCGACAGCACGCGGCCGCGGAACGCCGTGCCGATGATGCTCTCGTGCGTGAACACGTGACCGTCCGGCAGCATCCCCATCGCGTCGAGCACCGCCATCACGGCGGCCGTGCCGCTGCCGCACGGCGAGCGGTCGACCTCCCTGTCGGCAAACACCGTGACGTTGCGCAGATCGGCTGCGCCTTCGGGCGGGCCGGTGTAAATCGTGCCGTAGATGCCGGCGAGCTCGGGCTCTAGCGGGTGCACGACCTTGATCGCCTTCTCCACCTGCTCGCGCACGTCGACAGAGAGCTCCTTCAAATCGTGCAGCGACGCCGAGCGCACACCAAGACCGGCGGCCTCCGCGTCGCAGATCGCGTAGAATGCGCCGCCGTAGGCGACGTCGACGCGGAATGTGCGCCCGCGCGCGGTCACGGGCACGCCGGCCGCGAGCACGAACGACGGCACGTTGGTGAACGCCACGCGCTCGACACGCCGCGATCCGTCCTTGCGCTCGTGCACGACGGCGCGTGCGCGAATCTGCCCTGCCGGCGCGTCGAACGTGATGGTGCGCGCATCCTTGTACTGCTCGAAGCGCTCGATCAGCAGCGTCGTCACGGCGATGATGCCGTGGCCGCACATCGTGCTGTAACCCTCGTTGTGCATGAACAGCACGCCGGTGTCGGAGCCGGAGCGCTCGGGAGGCGTGAGCAACGCGCCGTACATGTCGGCGTGGCCGCGCGGTTCGTGCATGAGCGCGCGCCGGAATGCGTCCTGCTCGCGAAGCGCATAGGCGCGCCGCTCGAGCATCGTCGCTCCGGCCGGCTCGGGCCAGCCGCCGACAATCAGGCGCAGCGGCTCACCGGCGGTGTGCGCGTCGATCGTGCGAAACGTGTGCATCGCGGTGAGTATACTGACCTGCGAACGGTCCGGACTGCCCAACCACCGAACATCGTGATCGCGTTCTACACCGACCATTTCGTGCTGCCGCTGCCCGCCGGGCACACGTTTCCGATGGCGAAGTACTCGCGCCTTCGGGAGTTGGTCACTGCCGAAGCCATCGTCGCGCCGGAGGATCTGCGCGTGCCCCCATCTGCGTCGCGCGAAGAGCTCGAGCTCGCGCATACGCCGCGCTGGGTGTCGGCGGTGATCGAGGGCACGCTCGACTCGCGCGAGCAGCGCCGTATCGGTTTTCCCTGGAGCCCGGCGATGGCGGAGCGCGCGCGACGGTCGGTCGGCGCCACCATCGCCGCGGTCGGGACGGCGCTCCAGGACGGGACGTCGGCAAATCTCGCCGGCGGCACGCATCATGGCTTCGCCGATCACGGCGAAGGGTATTGCGTCTTCAACGACGTCGCCGTGGCCGCGCGCGTCGCGCAGCGCGAGCACGGGATCCGCCGGGTGCTCGTCGTGGATCTCGACGTCCACCAGGGCAACGGCACGGCGTCGATCTTCCAGCATGACGAGTCGGTGTTCACGTTGTCGATGCACGCGGCCGGAAACTTTCCGTTCCGGAAAGAGCGGAGCGATCTCGATGTCGAGCTGCCTGACGGCACACCTGACGCGCCATACCTCGCGGCGCTCGACGCGGCGCTCGCAGCCGCACTCGACCGCTCACGGCCGGAGCTCATCTTCTACGTTGCCGGCGCCGATCCATACGAGGGGGATCGCCTGGGTAAACTGAAGATGACGGTCGACGGACTGCGCGAGCGCGATCGGCGCGTGTTCGCCGCGGCGAGACGATTCGGCCGTGCCGGGGTTCCCTGCGTGGTCACCATGGCGGGTGGCTACTGTCCCGACGTCGACGTCATTGCCCGTATCCACGCCAACACGATTCACGAGGCCGCATGCCGATCCTTCTCGATGAACACGACGTAAGACAACTGCTTCCCATGGCGGACCTGATCGATGCCATGGAGGGAGCGCTGGCCGCATTCTCCACTGGCAAGGTGCGCCAGCCGGTGCGATCTGTCGTGGATCTGCCCGCGGGCGGCTTCTTCGCCGTCATGCCTGCCGCACTGGTATCGCCTGCCGCCGCCGGCGCCAAGCTCGTGACCGTCGTGGCTGCGAATCACGCGCGCGGGCTGCCTTCGCATCTCGCCACGATCGTGCTGCTCGACGCAGAGACGGGCGCGCTCGAAGCGATTGTCGACGGCCGCTACATCACGGAAGCGCGCACGGCCGCCGTGTCTGCCGTGTCGGCGCGCCACCTCGCGCGCAAAGACTCGCAGGTCGTGGCGATCATCGGATCGGGCGTGCAGGCCCGAAGTCACGCCGACGCGCTCTCGCGCGTGCTGACGTTGCGGGAGTTTCGCGTCTGGAGCCCGGCCCAGCCTCATCGCGAACGCGGCGCGCGCGAGATAGAGAGCGCGACCGGCGTCGCTACCTCAGCGTCGCCTTCGCCACGCGACGCGGTCGAGGGCGCCGACATCGTCGTGCTCGTGACTTCCGCGACGGAGCCGGTCGTCGAGGACGCGTGGATCGAGCCGTCAGCACACATCATCGCCGTGGGGGCCTGCCGCCCGGCGCATCGGGAGATGCCTGCCGCACTGGTCAGCCGGGCCCACCTCGTGGTCGATTCGCGCGACGCCGCCATGCAGGAAGCCGGCGACATCCTGCTCGCGCGGTCGGAGGGCGTAACGGTGACGATTGCCGCAGAGCTCGGCGAGATCTGCGCCGGCACGGCGAAAGGCCGCGGCTCGAGCACCGGCGTCACAATCTTCAAGTCCCTCGGGCTCGCGGTCGAGGATCTCGTTGCGGCCGAGCTCGTGGCGCGCCGCGCAAAGGCAACCGGTGTGGGCCGGACGTTCTCGTTCTAACGCATTAATAGATGATGAGACCGATCGCCGCCTTTCTCTCGCTGGCCCTGCTGACTTCGGTTGCGCCCGAGGCCCGGCACGGCGACGGCGCTGCCCCTCCGCAGGCCGACGTGTTCGCGCGCGCCTACGATCTCGCCTACAACCTCGATCACGACGAAGCAGTCGCCATCCTCAAACGCGCGGCGGATGCGAACCCGTCTGATCCCGACGGCTATCGTCATGTCGCGGTCGTCACCTGGCTCAACATCCTGTTCAAGCGCGGCTCGGTTACCGTCGACTCGTACCTCGGCGGCGTCACGCGATCCGGTTTCAAGCTGCCGAAGCCTCCCGCGGATCTCGATGCCGGGTTCCGCTCCTACACGCAGAAGGCCATCGTCCTCGCCGAGGCTCGCACGCGCGCCAACCGGAAAGACGTCGACGCGGTTTACGATCTCGGATCGGCGCTCGGCCTGCAGGCGTCATACGTCGCCACGATCGAAGGGCGCGTTGGCGCTGCATTCAGCGACGCGCGGCGCGCCTACAACCTGCACGAGGAGGTGCTCGAGCGCGACCCCCGGCGGCACGACGCCGGCCTCATCGTCGGCACGTACCGCTACGTCGTGTCGGTGCTCTCCCTCCCCGCCCGTTGGGCCGCCTACATCGTGGGCTTCGGAGGCGGGAAAGAGAAGGGCGTGGAACTGATCGAGAACGCCGCGCGCGCCGGCGAGATGCAGACCGATGCGCGCTTTGCGCTGGTCCTCATCTACAACCGCGAGCGGCGCTACGACGATGCGCTGCGCACGCTGGCGGCGTTGCAGCAGCAGTTTCCCCGCAATCGGCTGCTCTGGCTCGAACGTGGCGCCACGGCCATCCGCGCCGGACGCGGCGCTGAAGCCGATGCCATGCTGACCGACGGACTTCGTCGCCTCGACATGGACGGCAGGGCCAAGATGCCGGGCGAGCGCGCACTCTGGCTCTATAAGCGAGGCAGCGCCCGCGTGCTCCTGCGCCGCACGGCCGACGCCAGGCGTGATCTGGACAGCGCGCTCAGCCAGGGTCCGCTTGGCTGGGTACAGGGCCGAATCACGCTGGAGCTGGGCAAGGTCGCGGATCTCGAGGGCAACCGCGCGCGGGCCGTGACGCTCTACCGGCAGGCCGCGAGCATCTGTGCGGCGCAGCAGGACCCGGCCTGCCAGGAAGACGCCGCGCGGCTGGCCGGTTCAGGCTATCGTTAGGGCCACAATGACCAGCCCCCAGTCTGGTGTTCAAGAGTCCGTTGCGCCGCAGCCGAGAAATTCGCGCAAGGTTCTGTGGATCGTTCTCGGCGTCATCGCGTTCCTGCTCCTCTGTTTCATCGCATTCGCCGCCTTCGGCCTGTACTTCGTCACACAGAACCTGAACATGGAACAGGCGACGGTCACCCAGGCCGATCGGTCCTTCGACGATGTGCGCGCGAAGTTCAAGGACGCGCCCATCCTCACGCTCGATGCCGACGAACGCGTCACCCTTTCACGCCAGCCCCCCGCCGCGGCGCCCGCCGAGCGCCCGTCGACCATGCACGTCATGGTGTACGACACGAACGACGAGCGCATCGTGCGCGTGACCATTCCCTTCTGGATGCTGCGCATGGGACGCGAGAAGATCCGGCTCGGCCCGGGGAACCTGGAGTTCGAACAGCTGCAGATCAGCGCCGAGGAGCTCGAGCGATACGGCCCGTCGCTGCTGCTGGATCACCGCGGCACCGACCGCACGCGCGTCCTCGTTTGGACGCAGTAGCTGTCTTTCACAGGCATCACCGGGATCGACTTGCCATTGACGATTCTGGTGTTTCCCCTCTGAAACCGCTGCCTGGCACGCCCGGCAATCCGTTTGCACAAACGCATGGTGCCTGAGTCTCGGGAGAGAGCACCATGACCATCACTTCACAACGTCTTGCGATCCTGACGGCATCCTGCGTCCTCGCGATCGCGTCCACCGTTTCCGCCGAGGCCCAGATTGCCGTGCGCCGTCCGGTGCCGCGCGGTCAGGTTTACGGCCAGAACACGTCGGCTGTCGCCTTCGAACGCGGGCAGCGCGAGGGGCTTCGCGAAGGTGAGACCGACGCGCGCCGCAACGACCGCTTCGACTTCAGGGACGAGCGGGCGTGGCAGCGTGCCGACAGCGGCTACCATTCCGATCTGGGCCGCCGCGACGTCTACGAGCGCGCGTTCCGCGACGGCTTCGAGCGGGGCTACGCGGCCGCCTACCGCGGCCGTCAGGGCGGCCGATACGGCAATGACGATCGCTACGGCAACGGCGGGTATGGCAGCGGTGGATACGGCAACGGCGGGTACGGCAATGGCCGCCGGTTCAACGAAGCGTTCGAGACGGGCCTCAGAGACGGCTACGAAGAAGGCCTCAAAGTCGCGCGCAAGAGCGACCGCTACGATCCGGTCGGCGCCAGGCGCTATCGCTCGGGCGACAACGGCTACGACCGCCGCTTCGGCACCAAGGACCAGTGGAAGCTGTCGTACCGTGAAGGCTTCAAGGACGGGTACGACAGGGGGTATCGCGAGGGGCGCTATCGCTGACGAAGACGCAAGTCTGGCCCGCTCGCCGCTTCTTCAGGCTTGAGTCTTCAACCATCTCCGCATCCGGGCGAGCAAGCCCGTATCGAGCGGCGATCCCGAGGCGGCGAGCGCGGCGAGACGTGTCTGTTCGAGCGGGCCCCGGCGTTCCGCTGCCAGGCTGGTGATCCCGGCCAGGGCGGAGGGATTGAGTTCGGCGATGCGATGGAAGGCGTCGGGGGATATCTCGAGCACCGTGCAGTCCGTGCGTGCCGAGACGCTGGCCGTGCGCCGGTCGCCCGTGAGCAGCGACATTTCGCCGAAGCACCCGCCGCGCTCGATGATGGCGACCTCCGTGTCGGGCGCGACGGAGACGCGCGCGATGCCGTCGAGCAGCACGAACATCGACTCCCCCGCCGACCCCTCGTGCACGATGCGCTCGCCGGCGCCGAATACCTGTTCGCGCGCGGCCGCGCCCAGCATGGCGCGCTCGGGCGCCGTGAGGCCGGCCAGCATCGGCACGCCGGCCAGCGCGCCGGCTCTGCGCGCGTCGGCGGCCTCCGTGTCCGCGCGTGCCTCATCGCGCGAGTACTCGATCTGAATGGGATACGGAATCTCGAGACCGGTGCGCCGAAAGGCGTAGTAGACGGCCGTCCTCACCTGATCGGACGCTTCATCATCGAGCCTGAAATCGTTGACCCAGAAACGCGCGCGATAGGTGATCGCCGAGGCCGCGAAGTCGAGCAGCAGGACGTCCGGCTCCGGACTTGCGAGCACGAGCGGAGACTGGCGCATCGCGTCGAGCATGACCCCCTTCACACGTGAGGGCGCGGCGTCGTAGCTCACGCCGACCTCGATCTGCAGCCGCGTCGGGCTCGCCGGCTCCGAGTAGTTCGTGATGGCTTCCTTCGACATCACGCTGTTGGGCACGACGACGAAGTTCCCGGTCTTGGTGCGGAGCCGTGTCGCGCGCCACGTGATCTCGCTGACCCGCCCCGCGAACGATCCCACCGAGATCCAGTGGCCGACCCGGAACGGCTTCTCGATCTGGATCGCGAGACCCGCGAACGCGTTGCCGAGCGTGTCCTGCAGCGCGAAGCCGATCACGACTGCGGCGACCGCCGACGTCGCGAGCAGCTTCTCGGGAAAGAGCAGCGTGGCGACGACGAGGAAGACGCCGATGACGGCGGCGTCCTGCACGATCGCGGGAAAGCGATCGGGCACGCGATCGTCGCGCAGCGGATTGAGGCCGAGCACGATCACCGCGTTGATGCCGGCGAGCAGGATCAGGAGGTAGTGGATGTCCTGGATCTGCGACGCGAGCGCGGGCTCGAGCGTGGCGCGCAGCAGGAGCACGCGCAACAGGAGGAACGCGCCGGCGAGATAGACCGAGAGACGCAGCTTGCGCGCGACGAGACGGTTCTTCGTCACCGCCGCCACACCGAGCATCGCCAGGAGAAAGGCGACGCCCAGCGCGGTGGAGGCGGAATCGAATGCGCTCAGGCTAGGCAATGCCGCCCTTGAAGCTCGCCAGCTCCGCGTCGGTCACGGTCACGCGCACGACGGCCTTGTTGGGGCCGCCCTTCGCGTCGCGATCGGGGCCCACCCCTCGCGCACCGGCGGAGGCCGCGACCTGTGTGCTCTGGTTCGCCGAGCCGGACGAGATCCTGTCGCGCAGGCTGGCTCCGAGACCCGGCTTCTTCGCGGCCGGCTTGGCTTCTGCCGCAGCGGCGGGCGCCGCAACCGTGGTGATGGCGCTCATCGGAATCGGCTTGTAGGAGATATTCGTGCGGTAGCGCGCCTGCACCGTGGCGGCGGACGTCAGTTTCGCGTCCTTCGCGAACTTCGCGATGCGGTCGGTGCGTTCCTTGATCAGCGGATGCGACGCGAAGAGCCCGTTCGGCTCCTTGACGTTCTTGTTGCGCTCGGCGAGGGCGGCGAGAAACGACGACAGCGCCGCCGGCGCGTAGCCGGCCTTGCCCGCCGATTCGACGCTCGTCTTGTCGGCATCGATCTCGTCGCCGCGGTCGAAGGCGTTCTCGAAGACGAGCGAATAGCCCTTGTTGGCGACGAGGTCGAGCACCTGGCTGCGCGTGGCGTTGGCGCCGAGCTCCACCAGCTTGCCTTTGCGGATGGCGGCAATCGTGTGATCGGCAGTGATGTGGCCGATCTCGTGGCCGAGCACGCCGGCGAGCTCCGCCTCGCTCTGCAGCACGCCGAGCGCGCCGCGCGTGATGTGGACGACGCCGCCGGGCGCCGCGTACGCATTGACGGCGTCGGTGTCGAGCACGATGAACTGCCAGGCGAGCGACGGGCTCTTGCTCGCCCTGGCGACCGTCATCCCTACGAGCGACACGTATTTCGTGACGCGGGCGTCCTGCACGACGCCGTAGCGCTCGCGCAGTTGCGCGCTGATCTTCAAGCCGATCTCGCGCTTCTCCTCGTCGCTGAAGACCAGGTCGCCGACGGCCTTCCTGATGTCGGCCCCTTTCTGCGCGCCGCGCTGGACAGCGCCAATCTGCGCGTGGGCCGGAGCGGCCGCCAGCATTGCGGCCAGGACGAGCATGCCTGTTCTCATAATGTCTCCGCCGGCGCCGGCCCGGCGGCCGTCACCTCGTAAATGTCGACCGGCGCGCGGCGGTTTTTCACGATCACCTGACCGAGCGGCCTGAGCGTGAAGCCTTCGCGAAGAAGAGTCCGGGTTGAGGCGCTAATGATAATCCGGGTGCCGTAGTCCTTGTTGAGCGACTCCAGGCGCGCGCCCAGGTTCACCGCATCGCCGATCACGGTGTAGCTCATGATCCGCTCCGAGCCGATGTTGCCGGCGATCATCTCCCCCGAATTGATGCCGATGCCGATGTCGAGCGGCGGTCTGCCTTCCGCGCGCCACTTCGCGTTGAGCGCGTCGAGCTCGCGCGTCATCTCGAGCGCCGCGCGCACCGCATGATCGGCGTGCCGCGCATCCGTCAGCGGGGCGCCGAAGAGCGCCATCACCATGTCGCCGACGAATTTGTCGACGGTGCCGCCGTTGCGGAACACGACGTCGACCATGCGGCCGAAGTACTCATTGAGCTGCGCGACGATCTCCTCCGGATTGCCACGCTCGGAGACCGAGGTGAAGCCACGGATGTCGGAGAACAGCACGCTCATCTCCCGGCGCGCGCCACCGAGCGTGGCCAGCGACGGATCCTCGAGGAGCCGCTCGAACACGTCCTTCGACACAAAGCGGCCAAAGAGCTGCTTGACGCGCCGCTTCTCGCGATCCTCGAAGAAATACTGATACGCGACACCGCCGAAGAGCGCGAGCGCGGAGGCCGCGAGCGGCGCGGCCAGCGGCATCCAGATGCCGCGGGAGAACAGCACGAACGCGCCGGCGATGGCGCCGGCCATCAACGCGAGCGCGGCCGGCACGCCGGTAAACAGCGGAAGCGATGCGGCCAGCACGCCGACCGCGATCGGGAGCATGTAGATGGCGAACCGGCCCGGGCGCGATTGCAGCGGCGCGACGCCGCGCCCCGACAGCACGCTCGCCGCGACGCTCGCATGCACGAAGATGCCCGGCAGCGCCCCTGCCTTGTCGAACGGCGAGACGAAGACATCGCCCAGGCCGGCGGCGGTGACGCCGACGAACACGATGCGATCCGTGAAAACCGCCGGATCGACCGACGGCGCGCGGCCGATCTCCATGTCGTTGGCCGCCAGCAGCAGGTGTCGCGCCTCGAGCACGGGATAGGGCCGCCGCCCCGACGGATCGTTCGGCGCCGCCTCGTAACGGATCAGCATCTCGAGCTTGCGGGGCTCGCCCGCCTCACGAAACGCCAGCGGCACCTTGTGATCGCCGACCATGAGCGCCACGTCACTCGTGGAGAAACGCACGCTCGATCGATCGATGCCCGCCGCCTCGATCGCCGCCGCCACGCCAAGCGACGGCAGCGCATCCGCTCCTGACTTCACGAATGGAAACACCCGCCGCACAGGCCCGTCGCCATCGACCTCGAGATAGTTGTGGGCGAGCGCGCGCGCGCTCGAGGCCAGCGATGCGATCGGCGGCGTCAGGTGCGGACGCGGTTCGGCGAAGAAGAGGCGCTCCGCCGCGTCGTAGCCGCCCGGCGGCAGCGGCGCCGTGTCGCGCGCCAGCGCGCCGCTCACCCCCTCATGTACGCCGTCAGCGAGGAGCACCACGTTGCCGGCGCTGCGCACCGACGCGGCGAGCGCCGCATCCGATTCGGCGCCGGTCAGCACGCTGTCGCCGTACTGGAACGTGAGCCGTCGATCGGCCTCCGTGAACAGCACGTCATACGCGATGACCTTCGGCTTGCCGCTCGCGATGAAATCGATCAGCGCCGCGTGCGTCTGACGCGGCCACGGCCAGCGTCCGAGATCGGGCTCGAGATCACGGAGCGTCGTGTCGTTGATCTCGACGAGCACGATGTCCTGCCGCGCGGCCGCCGCAGACGCGGCCCATGCCAGGCGGGCGTCGTACAGCTTCAACTCGGCGACCTGCATCAGCCGGGTGCCGCCGGCCGCGGCGATCAGGCCTGCGGCCAGGATCCCGACCAGGACACCACTGTTGGCTTTGGACATGTGCGGGGCGATTGTAAGCGGGCGGAGGGTCCGAGAGGGGTATTACCGGTACGGGGATTCGAACCCCGGTCCCGTGGCTGAGAACCACGTGTCCTGACCCCTAGACGATACCGGCGGAAGGTCGACGAACCCCCATTGTCTCGTACAAAAAAAAGATGTGTCAACGGTACGGATGAGCCGGTAACGGCGCAAGTCTGGCATAGCGAAGCGCCATGCGCTTCCTGATCCGCCTGATTGTCATCCTCGCCGTCCTCGCCGGAGCCGCCTGGTTCGTCGCCGGACGGGCGTTCGCTCCCTCTATCGAGATCCGCAAACCCGAGAAGCTCGTCGGCGCCAACGCGCAGTACGAGTTCGTGGTCACCTCGCCGCAAAGCGAGCTCGCTGATCTCAAAGTGACCTTCGAACAGGAAGGGCGCGTGACCGAGCTCACGCCCGCCGAGTTCGTCGCCGAGGGGAACAGCGTCATCGTGCGTGGGCCGATCGGCCGCGCCGTCCTGCGGGACGTGAAGGAAGGGCCCGGCAAGCTGCGCGTGACCGCGTCGCGCCTGGCCTACGGCCGGGTGCGCACCAAGGCGGCGTCGGCGGAGCGCGACCTCGAGATCAAGATTCGCCCCCCGCGCGTGCAGGTGCTGTCGACGCACCAGTACATCAACCAGGGGGGCGTCGAAGCCATCGTCTACAAGGTGGAGCCCGCGGGCGTGCCGTCAGGCGTGCTGATTGGCGATCGCCGCTTCCCTGGTTATCCCGCGTCGGGCGCCGGCGTGCTCGCCGCCGACCTGCCGAAAGACAAGCTTGCCGACCCCACGGTGCACATCGCGTTCTTCGCCCTCGACTGGAATCAGGACGGGAGCACGCCGATGGCCGTGTTCGCCGAAGACGAGGCGGGCAACCGCGCACGCGCCGACTTCGAGCGCCGCGTCTTCCCCAAGTCGTTCCGCAGCAGCGCCATTCCGCTCGACGATGCGTTCCTGAACCGGGTGGTGCCGGCAATCGAGGCCGAGACGCCTGGCCTCACGGCGCAGGGCAGCATGCTGGACCGGTATCTGGTCATCAACCGCGATCTGCGCAAGCGTAACAACGAGGAGATCGCGAAGCTGGCGGAGAAGACCTCGAAGGAGCTCCTCTGGCAGGGACCCTTCATCCCGTTCGCCAACGGCGCCGTGCAGGCGTCGTTTGCCGACCAGCGCACCTATGTCTATCAGGGCAAGGACGTCGACAAGCAGGTGCATCTCGGATTCGACCTCGCGTCGAACGCCAACGCGCCCGTGATCAGCGGCAATCGCGGTCAGGTCGTGTATGCGGGCTATCTGGGCATCTACGGCAACTGCGTCATCGTGGACCATGGCATGGGTCTGCAGTCGCTCTACGCGCACCTGTCGTCGATCGGCTCGTCGGTCGGCCAGACCGTGGAGAAAGGGGCCGAGCTGGGCCGCACCGGTATCACGGGCCTCGCGGGAGGGGATCACCTCCACTACACGATGCTGCTGCACGGCCAGGCGATCAACCCGGTCGAGTGGTGGGACGGGCACTGGATCGAGGACCGCATCCTGCGCAAGCTGCGCATCCAGTAGCGGCCGGCGGCCGGGCGATATAATCGGGATGTCCTTTTCATCCCGGTTATACCCATGCGCAAATATTTCCTGTCCGCCGTTTTCTGCGCCGCGGCAGCCTCGGGCTGCGGCGGCACCGACACGACACCCCCCCCGGCACAGCAGACCGGCACGAAACGCGTCGACGCGGCCACGGCCGGCTCGCTCTCCGGCCGCGTCAGCTTCTCCGGCCAGGCGCCCGCCCCCGCGGTCCTCCGCACGGCGGCCGACGCCGCCTGCTCCGAAGGGGGCAACACCGTCATCGACGAGTCGCTCATGGTCGATGGCACGGGCGGTCTGAAGCACGCCTTCGTCTACGTGAAGGACGGCCTCGCCGACTACGCGTTCGACATGCCCGGGGCCCCGGTGATGCTCGACCAGAAAGGCTGCAAGTACGAGCCGCACGTCTTCGGCGTGCGCGTGGGCCAGCCGGTCGAAATTCTCAACAGCGACGCGACACTGCACAACGTGCATGCCATCCCGCAGAGGAATGAGGAATTCAATCAGGGCATGCCGCTCAAGGGCATGAAGCTGAAGGAAACCTTCACGGCGCCGGAGATCGGCATTCCGTTCAAGTGCGACGTGCACGGCTGGATGACGTCATACGGCCACGTGGTGGCGCATCCCTACTTCGCGGTCACCGACGCGACTGGCGCGTTCGCGCTGCCGAACCTGCCGCCCGGCACCTACACGATTGAGGTGTGGCACGAGAAGCTCGGCACGCGCACGCAGCAGATCACGATTGCGCCCAGCCAGGCGGCGTCGGCCTCGTTCACGTTCGGTCAGGGCTGAGCGGCCTGATGCGCTGGCTCCATCGCTTCGCCTGTTTCCTGGCGGCGTCGACGCTGCTGCTGATTGCAGCGGGCGGCATGGTCACGAGCACCGACTCGGGCCTCTCGGTGCCCGACTGGCCCAACACGTACGGCCAGTTCATGTTCTCGTTCCCGATGAAGCACATGGTCGGCGGCATCTTCTACGAACACGGCCACCGGCTGATCGCGAGCGCGGTCGGGATGCTCACGATCGTGCTGGCAGTGTGGATCTGGAAAGTCGACGATCGGCGCTGGATGCGGCGCTTCGGCTTCCTCGCGCTCGCCGCGGTCATCGTGCAGGGCGTGCTCGGCGGCATCACGGTGCTCTACTTCCTGCCCGCGCCGGTATCGGTCGCGCACGCGGGGCTCGCCGAGATCTTCTTCTGCATGACGATAGCGGCGGCCGTCTTCACCTCGGCATGGTGGCGCCAGCCCTCACCCGCCGCGGTCGACGACGGCATGCTGCGGCGCGGCGCGGCCGCAACGACCCTCATCGTGTACCTCCAGATTCTGATCGGCGCCGCGATGCGTCACACGGGGGCGGGGCTGGCCATTCCCGACTTCCCGCTCGCATTCGGCCGCCTCGTCCCCCCGTTCTGGAACGCGGCCATTGCCATCCACTATGCCCACCGCGTCGGTGCCGTGATCGTCACCCTCGCGGTACTGGCGCTCGCGGGTCACATCCTCTATCACCACCGCGGACGCCGCGAGATCGCGCGGCCGGCCATCGGCCTGCTGCATCTCGTTGTCGCGCAGATCGCGCTCGGCGCGCTGGTCGTGCTGAGCGGCCGCAACGAAGTCATCAACACTGCGCATGTCGTCAACGGCGCGCTGGTGCTCGTGACGTCGCTGGTGATCGCGCTCCGCTCGTTCCGCGTGCGCTTCGCCGCACCGGGCCATGCCAGCGTGTCCAGCCGCGCCGGCGAGATGCCGGACGCGGTGTCGGAGGTGCGCGCGTGAAGGCCGCTGCGGTCACGATCGCGCCGGCGCGCAGCCGGCTCGGCGAGCTTCTCGTGCTGTTCAAGGTGCGCGTCAACGCGCTCGTCGTCGCGACGACCGCGGGCGGCTTCTACATGGCGTCGCCCGACACGATCAACCTCGCCACGCTCATCGGCACCATCGCCGGCACCGCGCTCGTCGCCGGCGGCGCCGCGGCGCTCAACCAGGTCAGCGAGCGGGATCTGGACAGGCTGATGGATCGCACGCGGCTGCGTCCGCTGGCCGACGGCCGCATGAGCGTGCGCGAAGGAAAAGCGATCGCGTGGGGTGCGTGCGTCGCCGGCGTCGCGCTGATTGCGCTGACGGCCAACCTCCTGGCGGCGGCCGTCGCCGCGCTCACCGCGGTGATCTACGCCTTCGTCTACACACCGATGAAGCGCGTGACATCTTTTTCGACCGTCGTCGGGGCCGTGCCCGGCGCGCTGCCGCCGGTCATCGGATGGGCGGCAGCACGCGGGTCGATCGACGCGCCCGCCGTCGCGCTGTTCCTGATTGTGTTCCTCTGGCAGCTGCCGCACTTTCTCGCCATCGCGTGGCTCTTTCGCGAGGACTACGCGCGCGCGGCGTTGCCGATGCTGCCGGTCGTCGATCCCGACGGCATGAGCACCGCGCGCCAGGCGCTGCTCTATGCCACGGCGCTCATTCCCGTCAGCGTGATGCCGTCGGCTCTTCGCATGGCGGGCGCCGTCTACGCCGTCAGCGCCGTCATCCTCGGCTTCGCGTTCTTCGCTTTCTGCGTGCGCTTCGCCATGAACCGCACGAAGACGAACGCACGGATCCTGTTCCTCGCATCCATCGTTTACCTGCCTCTCGTGTGGGTGGTGATGATGATGGACCGGTTGTGATGCCGCCTGCACTCGTGGCCTCGCTGCCGGCGGTCAACGCCACGCTCAACGCGACGGCGGGCGTCCTCCTGGTGATCGCGTGGTCGCTCATCAGGCAGCGGCGGATCGAGGCGCATCGCCGTGTGATGCTGGCCGCGTTCGCGACGTCGGCCCTCTTCCTCATCTCCTATGTCGCCTACCACGCCCAGGCGGGCTCGCGGCCGTATCACGGTACGGGCTGGATGCGGACGCTGTACTTCTCGATTCTGATCCCGCACGTTGTTCTCGCCGCCGCAGTCGTCCCGCTCGCGCTCGTCACCCTGCGCCGAGGGCTGGTGCGCGACGATGCCCGCCACCGCAGGATCGCGCGCATCACGCTGCCGATCTGGCTGTTCGTCTCGGTGACGGGGGTGATCGTGTACCTGATGCTGTATCAGCTCTGAACTCTGCGTTCGGCAGTTCAGAGTTCTCCATTTCTGTTTATACTGCCTCGCTCCCCATGACCTACCCGGCACCGGCTCCCATCGAGCCGCGGCTTGTCGCGGCGGCAGGCGCGGCCATCGTGGCCGGCCTCCTGTTCCTCCTCTATCTGAACCGGCGCCGCGGCTACGTGTTCGTCTGGATTCTCGGATGGCTGATGCTCGCGGCGAGCATGTTGATCCTGGGCGGCGACTCGCGCCTCGGGTTCGACCTGCCCCACTTCGCCGGGCTCGTGCAGACGCTGAGCGTGTCGAGCGCGCTGGCCTTCGCTCTGAGCGCCGAGATGGTCAACGGGATGCTGCGGTGGACGCTGCGGCACACGATCGGCGCGCTGCTGCTGGGAGTCTGGCTCGCGTTTGGGACCTCTGCGCTCGGCCTTGCGGGCGCGCTCGTGCCGGGCTATCTCGTAGCGGCCACGGCGCTCGGCGTGGCCAGCGCGCGTTTCACGCAGGTGGCGCGCCGCGACAGTCTCACCGGCGCAGCGTTGATCGCGGTGGGGCTCGGCATTGTCGCGTTGTCGAATCTCTGGATGATTGGTGCGGTCGCGCTCGTCTCACCCGAGATTGCGATGCGCCTGCTCGGGCTGAACTTCGTGGCCTACGCGATCGTCACGCTCGGCATGCACCTGCTGATCTTCGAGCACACCACGCAGGAGTTGCGCACGGCGAACAAGGGGCTCGAGGCGGCGCGTGAGGAGCTGCGCGGCCTCGTGCTGACCGACGCGCTGACCGGCGCGTACAACCGCCGGTTCTTCGACGAGATCATCGGCCGCGAGCTCGAGCGGCACAGGCGCGCGTCCGAGCCACTGTCGGTCGTCTTCATCGATGTCGACCGTTTCAAGGGGGTCAACGACACGCACGGGCACCCGGCCGGCGACATGCTGCTGCGCGACGTCTCCGAGTTTCTGCGTCGCAAGCTGCGGGAGACCGATTACGTGTTCCGCTGGGGGGGCGACGAGTTCCTCGTGCTGATGTCGTGTCCCGTGCACGAGGCGGTGCGCCGCATGCGCACGCTCGAAGCGGAGTACGAAGCTGCGCCGCTCGTCACGGCGCTCGGCGGCGGCGTCGGGCTCAGCATCGGCTGCGCGGAAGCGCCACCAGGCACGAAGGACATCCAAGCCGTCATTGCGGAGGCCGACGGCAACATGTACCAGGTGAAGCGCCCCGCCACGACCTGAGCGCCCGCCAGCGCGGCCGTCGCCGCAATGGGCCGCGTGACATGATTAAGCGACAGTGGCGCGCCCCCCCTCGACCCCACGGACGTCTCCCGCCGCCGCACCGAGGCGGCGCCTGGGCCTGGTTGCAGCCGCGCTCGGCGCGGTGATCATTGCGGGCGTCTCTATCCTGATCTGGCAGCGTTCCGGGAGCGCGCCGTCCAGCACCGGCGGCCCGATCATCCTGATCTCCATCGACACGCTGCGCGCCGATCGCCTCCCGGCTTACGGTTACGCCGGCACGCGCACGCCGAACATCGATCGGCTCGCCGCAGGCGGCGTGGTGTTCGAAAACGCCTACTCGCACTCCCCGCAGACGCTCCCTGCGCACGCGTCGATCCTGTCCGGCCGCCTCCCGTTCGAGCACGGCGTGCGCGACAACATCGGCTTTACGCTGAAGCCGGACGAGCGATTCCTGCAGCACACGCTCAAGGATCTCGGCTACGCGACTGGCGGCTTCGTCTCCGCCTACGTGCTGCGGCAGCAGACCGGCATCAACCGCGGTTTCGATGAGTACGACGATGTGCTGCCGGCGGCGTCGCCGGATGCGCCGCTCGGCCAGGTGCAGCGGGCGGGGGCCGACACCGTCGCGTCGGCGATGCGCTGGATCGATCGGCAGACCTCCACGAAGTTCTTCCTCTTCGTGCACATCTACGAGCCGCACCGACCCTACGCCCCGCCGGCGAGGTTTGGCGGCGCCAGCGCCTACGACGGTGAAGTGAGTTTCGCCGACGAGATCGTGGGCACGCTCTTCGAGCATCTGCGCCGCAAGGATCTGTACGACCGCTCGTCGATCGTGCTGCTGTCGGATCACGGTGAAGGGCTCGGCGACCACGGCGAAGACGAGCACGGCATCTTTCTGTATCGCGAAACAATTCAGGTTCCGCTGATCGTCAAGGCGCCGGGCGCCCGGCCGGGCACGCGCGTGGCCGCGGCCGTGCAGCATCTCGACGTCGCGCCGACGCTGCTCGCTCTGGCCGGAGGCCGGAACCCTTCAGCGCTGAAGGGACGATCGTTGCTGCCCGTCCTCAGGGGAACCGGGGCGCTCACCGAGGCGAGCATCTACTCCGAGTCCCTGTCGCCGCGCTATCACTTCGGATGGAGTGAGCTCTACGCGCTGTCGGATGATCGCTACCGGCTGATTCGCGCGCCTCGCGACGAGCTCTATGACATCGCGCAGGATCCGCGCGAAACGCGCTCGATCGCCGCCGAGCGCACGCAGGCGCACGCCGCTATGCGGCAGGCCCTCGACGCGATGATTGCGGGCACCCCGATGGCCGCGCCGTCGGCAGTGTCGGACGAGGATCGACGGAAGCTCGCGGCGCTCGGCTACGTCGGCACGCAGAGCACGGCCCCCGCGGCGGCGCGCGACGGACTGCCGGACCCGAAGGACAAGGTCGGCGCGCTGCGCCAGTACAAGCTCGCGACGGAGCTGGCGGGGCAAGGGCGCCTCGAGGAAGCGGCCGATGCGTATCGCACGCTCCTCGGCGGCGAGCCGGGCATGACCGACGTGTGGCTGCAGCTCGCGGGCATCTACGAGCAGCGCGGCATGTTCGCCGAGGCGGTCGCGGCTCACAAGGAGATCATCCGCCGCAAACCCAAAGATCCCGCGGCTCTCACGGGTGCGGCCGGCGGCCTGCTGCGGCTCGGACGCCTGGACGAGGCGCGCGCGCACGCGGAACTCGCCGTCGATGTCGCGCCCGCAGGCGCGCACCAGCTGCTTGCGCGGGCGGCGATTCAGGCCAATGACGCCGCCGCCGCGCGCACGCACGCCCGGCTCGCGCAGCAAGCGGAGCCCACCCTCCCCATGATCGCCGTCGTCGACGGCCTGCTCGAGTACCGAGCGGGCCGCTTCGCCTCGGCTCTCCCGCATTTCCTCGAAGCCCGCCGCGCCATGGACGCGCGAACGGTGCAGGTGCCGGACGTCAACTACTACCTGGGCGACTCGCTCGCGCGCCTCGAGCGCTACGCCGAGGCCGAGCCCTACCTGGCCTCGGAGCTGCGGGTGTTTCCGTCACACACGCGAGCCCGGGCGGGCCTGGCCATGCTCTATCGCGCGACGGGGCGCGTCGCCGAGTCCGATCAGGCAGTCGCCGAGCTCATCCGCATGTCTCCCACGCACGAAGGCTATGCCCTCGCCGAACAGTTGTGGACGATGTTCGGCGAGCCCGGGCGGGCAGCGGCAATGAAGGCACGCAGCCGCGGCACCGCGCGGTAGAATCGAAGTTCCACCCAGGGGGAACTCCGTGACGCTACGTAATCTTCTCGTTGCGATTTTCACCGCAGCATCGACGGCGGCCGCCGTACCCGCGTCAGCGCAGACCTCCACGCAGCCGACCTTCAAGTCGGGAGTCGATCTCGTGCGCTTCGACGTGCGCATCGTCGACGCTGCCGGCCGGCCGATCACCGATCTGCGGCAGGATGAGATTCAGATCCTCGAGGAAGGACGTCCGCTGCCGCTGGTGCTCTTCCAGCGAGTCACCGAGCCGGCGGCATCGTTCGTCGACGCCGCGCTGCGCGCCGTCACGGCGGAGGTCTCTTCGAATGAAGCCTTTCCTCGCGGCCATCTCTACATCCTGATCTTCGATCAGCAGCACATCACGCCCGGCAACGAGCAGCGCGCGCGCGTGGCGGCCGAGACGTTCATCCGCACGCGCGTGCGGCCCTCCGACCGCGTGGCGCTCTTCGCGATTCCCGGCCCTGGCCCGCAGATTGGCTTCACGGCAGACAAGACGCGCGCGCTCGCCGCGCTCAGCACGATCCGCGGCTCGTACGAGCGTGTGTCACAGACGCCGTACGGCACGCTCAGTCACTACGACGCGCATCGCATCGTGGGCGGCGATCAGGTGCTGATGTCGAAGACGATCGACCGATTCACGCAGGAAGGCAGCGGCGATCTCGTTGGCGCGAACCTGGCCGGTGGGGGCGGTCGCGGCGGTGGTGCGGCCGCGACGGCGGAGGAAGCGTCGGTCGTGAGGCGCCTGATCCAGGAGAACGCCCGCGCGGTCGTCAACCAGAGTGACGGCGAGTCGCGACAGTTCCTGCAGCGCCTGGCTGACGTCATCGAACAGTTTCGCGAGATCGAGGGACGCAAGACCGTCGTGCTGTTCTCCGAGGGCTTCTTTCAGGACAACCTGTCGCGCGAGCTCGAGACGGTCGCGGCGGCCGCGGCGCAAAGCTACGCGGTGTTCTACACGTTCGATCTGAATCGCCGAAGCGCGCCGCTGACCGAGGCCTATGCGTCGGACACGCCCCTCGGTCCCGAAGTGCAGGCGCGCATCGCGCCGCTCAGCACGCTGGCCGTCGAGACGGACGGGATGATGGTCATCGACGCCGCCGCACGAAGCGGCGACGCGCTCGGCGCCATCGCCGATCAGGCGCAGGACTACTACCTCGTGGGCTTCACGCCATCAGGAAAGGCCCGCGACAGCCGCGGCCAGTACCAGCGCGTCACGATCCGCACGACCAGGCCTGGCGCGAAAGTCAGCGCACGGACCGGGTACGCGCTGCGCGACCCGTCGACATCGATCACGCGCCGCGGCGCGATCGACAGCGTGCTGCAGTCGCCGTTCGTGCAGCAGGGCCTGAAGGTCGACTACACGACATACGTGATGAAGGCGCCGGGAGGCGCGGGGCACCGGGTCGTGCTGAGTCTCAATGCCGCACTGCCCGTGCGCTCACAGGCGGATGAGAAAGCCGATGTCGTGTTCATCGCGCGCGACGTCTACACCGGCCGCGTGGTTGCGAGCGGCAGCGACACCATCCCGCTCCCTGCGTCGGCGGCTGAAGGCGCGATGGGCTCCGGCAGCTGGCGCGTGCAGTTCACCGTGCCTGCCGGGTCGTACGTGATGCGGGCCGTCGTGCGCGAGCCGGGCGGGCTGAGTGGCAGCGCCGATCGGCGGATCGACGTCAAAGCCGTGGGCACGGAGGTCGCGGTCAGCGATCTCGTGCTGGGATCCGCACTGGGCGGGCTTCCGGTACACCCGCGCGCGTACACCGGCGACGGCCTGTCCGGGGTGCTGGAGAGCTACGGGCGCACACAGGTGCAGCTCGAAGGCCTCGACGTACAGGTCGAGCTGCGGAGCGCCGACGGCGCGCGGATCGTCACGCTTCCCGCCGAACTGCAGCCGGCCGTGGACGATGAGTCCGGCGTGATGCGCAAGGCGCTGTTCATGCTGCCGCTCAGCACCGTCGCGCCGGGCAACTATCACGTGCGCGCCACGGTGCGCGCGCGGGGTGAAATCGTCGCCGAGCGCACGCGGCAGGTCGAAGTGCTCGCCGGTAGTGCGCCGGCCGTCACATCGACGGCACCCGCGCCCATGCCGGTTTCTCCCCTCGAGATTACGAAGGGAGACCTCGGACAGCGCTACATTGCGTTGCTCGTCGGGCAGGCCACCGGCACCGCGGCGCAGCCGGCCGCTCTGCACGCGGCGGCGGGTCGGTGGGAAGAAACCGCCCTACAGCTGCAGCGTCTCAGCCCCATGACCGGGTTCGCGGCGCAGGCGCTCCATGGCCTCACGTCGTTCGCGCGGGAAGACTATGCAGGTGCGGCATCTGCCCTCACCGCCGCGTTCGCCGCCGACCGCACGAGCGCGCTGACGGCGTTTTTCCTGGGCTGGGCCCATGAAGGGGCGGGCGATCCGCGCGCGGCTCTCAGCGCCTGGCGCAGCGCCGCACATCTCGATCCGTCGCTGGTGTCTGCGCACCTCGCGCTCGCCGAAGGCTATCTTCGCCTGTCGAACCCCGCGCTTGCTCTGCAGGCCATCAAGGCCGGACTCGTCGCATTGCCCACGTCTCCCGAGCTGCAGGCGCGACTCGCGCAACTGGAACGCGGCCGCTGACGAGCCGCACACGAGACACGATGAAATCGAACGCTCGAATGATCCTCACCGCAGCGGCTGCGTTTCTGCTGTCCGCCTCACCCATGGCGCAGGACGCGACGCGCGCGGGCGCGCTCACGACCGCGGAACCCGCAAAGGTGGCGACGCTTGATGATCTGAAAGGCGAGCCGTCCAGGCTCGCCTGGTCTCCAGACGGTTCCGAGTTCTATGTGCAGACGCTCGAAGGGGGATTCGGGAATCCGAAGGCGAAGCTGCGTCACTACATCATCAGCGCCACCGACGGAAAGAAGCGGGACGCCGGCACCGAGCCCGAGTGGGCGCTCGACTACTGGAAGAGCAAGAGCGATCGCGTGTCACCTGACGATCCCGCGTTCCGCATCGAACTGAAGTCCGAGTCGCGGCGCGAACAGACCACGGCGGTGCCGCGCGGGGGAGATCTCGCTCGAGGAGGCACCACCGTCGAGAGCAGCATCGGCCGAAACGACGCGGTCGACGCGGCATTCAACTCCCAGATCGCCTTCCTCAACACGATGCTGCTCAAGGGGCAGGCGATCGGCGTGTTCGACAACACCGTGATCGTGCCTGGTCTGACGTTCGGATGGGGACCGAAAGGCTCGGGGATCATTGCCTTCTCCCATCCCGGCACTGGCCGCATCGTCACCATGGACGCGACGGGCACCACGAAAGAAGTGGCCGGCTCGAAGGAAGCGGTGCTTCCGGCATGGTCGCCCGATGGCTCGAGACTCGCGTGGCTTCAGAAAGACGGCAAGAAGAAGGTCGTGCTGCAGGTGGCCCGTGTGTCGCGCTCGTAGCATTGCGCTCGGTCTTCTCACGGCCACGCTCGCCGTCGCGGGAGGCAACCGCACGGCCGCGCAGCAGCCGGCCGTGCCGCAACAGACGTTCCGATCAGGGGCGCAGGTCGTCGAAGTCGA
>JALYRV010000179.1 GCA_030855205.1 Acidobacteriota bacterium
ATGCGGGACCGATCATCGCACTCGTCTGGGCAGCGGTCGCCGTGCTCGGGTGGGGCGGCGCGCTGACGCACCGCGTGCGGGGCGGCGGCTGGGCGACCAGCCCGAACCGCGCGACGGCCGCGGCGTTCCTGATCGCGCTCGCCACGACGTCGCTGGCCGCGTGGCGCGTCGAGCCGATGATTCCCGGCGGCGATGAACCTCATTATCTGATTGCCACGCAGAGCCTGCTCACCGACCGTGATTTGAAGATCGAGAACAATCACGCGCGCGGCGACTATTACGCCTACGCGTCGGGGGAGCTGCATCCGCAATATCTCGTGCGCGGACGCAACGGCGAGATCTATCCCGTGCACGCCCCCGGCCTTCCGGCACTCGCGATGCCGGCGTTTGCGCTCGGCGGTTACCCGGGCGTCGTGATCTTCCTGCTGATCGTGATGGCCCTCGCAAGCGCGCTGACATGGCGTCTCGCGTGGCTCGCGACGAGCGACATGCGCGCCGCGTGGTTCGGCTGGGCGGCGGTGGCGGCGTCCGCGACGTGGGTCTTTCAGAGTTTCCTGGTGTTCCCCGACGCGCTCGGCGGCGCCGCGGTCGCGTGCGGCGTCTGGCTCGTGCTCCGGCTGGATCTGGGGGCGCGGCCATCGCGCCCGGCAGCGGCGGCCGTGGGCGCCGCGCTGGCGATGCTGCCCTGGCTGCACACGCGCTTCGCCGTCTGCGCGGCCGGCCTCGGCGTGATGATCGCGCTGCGGCTCTGGCGGCTTGGTCCACGGCATCTCGTCTGGTTCGCCGCCGTGCCCGCGATCGGCGCGCTTGGCTGGTTCGCGTTCTTCCAGAGCATCTACGGCACGCCGAGTCCCATCGCGCAGTGGGGCGGCACCGGCGGCAGCAGCCTGGCGTGGATCCCGAGCGGCCTGATGGGCCTGCTCTTCGATCAGCAGTTCGGCCTCCTGCCGTACGCCCCCGTGCTTGCGCTGGGTCTCGCGGGGCTCACGGCGGGCACGGCCGCCGGCTGGCTGCGCTCGACGCGCCTGCAGCTCCTGCTCCTCGTGGTGATTCCCTACGTTGTCGCGTCTGCCAGCTACGCGATGTGGTGGGCAGGGCACAGTGTTCCGGCGCGTCTCCTCACCGTGCTGCTGCCCGTGCTCGCGCCGGCCGGCGCCGTGCTGTGGATGCGGGCCAGCCATCCCGTCCTGCGCTCGGCATCAGGCAGCGCGCTGGGCTGGACGATCTTCGTGACGATCGCGCTGGCGTTCGCCGACCGCGGCGAGCTGGCCTGGAACATCCGCCAGCACAAGGCGGGGCTGTTGTTCGAGTGGCTGGCGCCGCTCGCGCAGTGGACGGAGGCGCTGCCCGCGTTCTTCCGGGCGGCCGATGGCATCGGACGCGAGTCGCTGCCGCAGAGCGCGTTCTATATGGTCACCGGCATCTGGCTGCTGGTGATGGGGGCCGCGCTCGGGGCGGCGGCGATGATCTCGCGCATGTCGAGCCGCGTCCGCGCGTCGGCGCTCACCGTGACCGCCCTGATTGCGGCCGTGCCGTTCGCGACGGTGCTCGCACTTCGCGCTGACGGCGCGAATGGCGCCGCGCCGGTGCGTGCGGGTGTCGAGTTCCTCTCGCGCGTCGCACAGACGAACTCGACGGTGGTCGACCTTGCCGGCCGGCGCGCCATCGATGCCACGGATGCCGTCACGCGGCTGCGCCTCGACATTCCGCCGCAGGGGATTGGGCCGCTGGCGGCCGGCCATTACCGGATCACGGGCGACCCGGCCGGCGCCCCCGGCGAGATTCGGATCGGCCGCGGGCAGGCGGGCGTCGGCGTGCTCGGCGATTCGCCGGAGGAGATCGTGCTGCCGGTCGCGGTGAACGCGCTCATCGTGCGCGGCGCGGCCGGCCGGCGCATCTGGATCGAAGCGCTGTCGGTGCCGGCGCGCAGGTGGCGGCAGCACGCGTTGCGCGCGGCGCGCTATGGCGACGCCGTCGTGTACTTCCTCGACGATCGCAGCTATGCCGAAGGTGACGCGTTCTGGATCGGCGGCGCCCGCCACGCCAACGTCGTCGTCCAGGGCGATCCAGGCGTGCGCTCGGTGCTGCTCGAGATTCGCAACGCGCCGGTGCCGAATCATGTCGTCGTGACCGGCGCGGGTCCGGTCGCGCGCGATCTCGCGCCGGGCGAAACGCTGGTCGTACCGGTCACGCTCGACGCGGGAGGCGCGGCGCGGCTGCAGATCGACTCACGCTCCGGATTCGTGCCGGCGGAAGTCGACCAGACGGCCGGCGACCGCCGCTTCCTCGGCGTCTACGTGCGGATTGTTCGCTGACCGGATCGTCTAGAAGCGCGCGATGCCGCCGAAGTACAGGCCCTTCAGCTTCATCTCGCCGCCGTCGCGGTCGGCGAGGAACATCACGTCCATCACGCGGTAGCCGGCGGTGACCCCGAAGTTGTTGGTCACGTTGAACGTGCCATAGAGATCCCAGTCGATGTACTGCGCGTCGTAGCTTTCGTCGATGTTGGGCAGCTTGAATCCGGTCAGTTCGAACGTCACCGCCGCGTTGCGGATTGGATAGATCCGCACGACACCGCCAACCGACGGAATCGGCGCCTTCGCGCTCGTGAATTCGGTGTTGACCGGGCTGTTGAGCTCCGCCGTCACCTGCGTGTACTTCGCCTCGAGAATGGCGCCGACGTAGAACTTCTCGCGGTAGACGAAGTCCCACTCGTAGCCGAAGCGCCAGACCTTCCATTCGAACGCGGTCGACACCGGCAGGCCGACGTCGTAGCGGACGCCGTTGAACGTGATCGAGCGGTTGAAGATCGTCTCCGAGCTGTACGACACCGGCACGTACTGCAGCCGGAACTTGTGCTTCTTCGCAGGGCGCAGGACGAGACGGAAGTCGGTGATGCGCTTGTCCGGGAACTTCAGGTCGTCGACGAAATCGATCGTGCTGCCCGGGATACCGAACTGCTCACTCGAGATCGAGCCGGCGGTTTTCGGATTCCAGAAGCCTCCCATCGCTTCGACCCAGTAGGTTTCGCCGACCGCGCGGCCGGACGATGTGCCAGGCACGCTGTACTGGGCCTGGGCGACGGACGGCATGGCGGCAACGAGAGCCGCGGCCGCGAACGTACACATCATGAAACGCTTCAACATAAGCAAACCGTCCGTCGGATAACGCGGGGGAGCGGGGTGTACGGCGCGCGGAAACACGCCGTGCCTGCTGGGATAGGCGACGGCAGAATAGCATAAACCCGGCTGATATACTCCGTGGATGGCCACGCCGGCGCGCCGGTTGCTGCCCTATATCAGCCAGAATCGCCGCGCGGTTGTCCTCGGGCTCGGGGCCGTGATCGTCACCACGGCCGTCTCGCTCCTCACGCCCTGGATCCTCAAACACGCCATCGACGATCTCGTGCGCGGGCTGACGAGGGCCAAGCTCCTTCGCTACAGTCTCCTCCTCATCTCCGTCGGCCTCGTCGGCGCGTGGTTCCGTTTCCTCATGCGGCGCATTCTCATCGGCGCCTCGCGCGAGATGGAGTACGCGCTACGCAACGACTTCTTCCGCGCGCTGCAGCGCATGCCGCTTCCGTGGTTCCAGCGCCATCGTACCGGCGACCTCATGTCCCGGGCGACGAGCGATCTCAACGCCGTGCGCATGATGATCGGTCCGGCGGTCATGTACTCGGCCAACACCGTGATTGTGTTCGTCGCGGCCGTCGTGCTGATGGCGGTCATCGACGTGCGCCTCACGCTCATCGCGCTGATGCCGCTGCCGTTCGTCTCGATCGCGGTACACCTGTTCGGCAAGGCCATTCACCGGCGCTCCGACAGGATCCAGTCGCAGCTCGCCGACGTCAGCGCCGTGACGCAGGAGGCGCTCGCTGGCGTGCGCGTCGTCCGCGCCTACAGGCAGGAAGCAGCGGAAGTGGCACGCTTCCGCCGGTCGAACGCGGAGCTCGTTGCGCGGAACATCTCGCTCGCGCGTCTGCAGGGCCTGTTCTTTCCGAGCCTCACGCTGCTGCTCGGCATGGGCGCCCTGCTCGTGCTGTGGTTCGGCAGCCGCGCCGTCGTCGCGGAGCGCATGACGCTCGGCGAGTTCGTTGCGTTCAACTCGTATCTCGTCATGCTCAGCTGGCCGATGATTGCGTTTGGCTGGGTCACCAACATCATCCAGCGCGGCATGGCCTCGTGGAAGCGGATGCTGGAGATCATGGAGTCCGTACCCGAGATCACGAGCGACGCTGCGGACCCCGGGGCGCTCGCGTCAGGCGTGCGAGGCGCGATTGAGGTGCGCGATCTGACCTTTACCTATCCGGGGAGTACGCGGCCGGCGCTCGACGGCGTCAGCTTCCTCGTCGAGCCGGGCCAGACCCTCGCCATCGTCGGCGGCACGGGCTCGGGCAAGTCGACGCTCGTCAGCCTCATCCCGCGGCTGCTCGATCCCCCGGCGGGCACAGTGCTCGTGGACGGCGCCGATGTGCGGTGCGTGCCGCTCGCGCGCCTGCGCGGCGCGGTGGGCATGGTGACGCAGGAGCCGTTCCTGTTTTCCGACACGCTCGCGGCCAACATCACGTTCGGACAGGCGGCGGCACCCGCAGCGGGCGCGATGCGGCTCCAAGACGCCGCGGCGATTGCCGGCCTCGACACGGACGTGGGCGCGTTTCCCGCCGGCTTCGACACCGCGATTGGCGAGCGCGGTATCACGCTGTCGGGCGGGCAGAAGCAACGCACCGCCCTGGCGCGCGCCATCGCGCGCGAGCCCGCCATCCTCATCATGGATGATGCGCTGTCGGCGGTGGACACCGATACCGAGGAGCGCATCCTTACGCGCCTCCGCGGGCTCATGCGCGCGCGCACCTCGATCATCGTCTCGCACCGGATCTCGACGGTGCGCGATGCCGATCTCATCCTGGTGCTGGCCGCCGGGCGCGTCGCCGAGCGCGGCACGCACGACGAGCTCGTGCGGCGCGGCGGCATCTACGCCGACATGCACCACCGGCAGATGCTCGAGCACGAGCTCGCCACCTCGTGACGCCCCGGTGTCCCGCATGAGCGCGCATGACGAAGAGGTGCTCGGCAAGGCGTACGACGCGCGGCTGATGCGGCGCCTGCTGGCCTACCTCCGGCCGTACAAGCGGCCGACGGCGCTCGCGCTGCTGGCGATTCTCGTCTCGTCGGCGCTCAACCTGCTGCAGCCCTGGCTGATGAAGGTGGCGATCGACGATCACATCGCGACGGGCCAGCTGGCAGGCCTCGGCGCGCTCGTGGCGGCGTTCTTCGCCGCGCTCGTGGGCGTGTTCGTGCTCGAGTTCTATGAGACGTACACGCTGCAGACGATCGGACAGCGCATCATGTTCGACATGCGCGGAGAGATCTACGCGCACCTGCAGCGGCTCGATCTCCGCTACTACGACCGCAACCCGGTCGGCCGGCTGATGACGCGCGTCACGACCGACGTCGATGCGCTCAACGATCTGTTCGCGTCGGGCATCGTGACTGTCTTCGGCGACGTGCTGGCGCTGACCGGCATCATCGTCGCGCTGTCGTTCATGGACTGGCGGCTCGCGCTCGTCAGCTTCACCGTGCTTCCGCTCATTGCGCTCGTGACGCAGTGGTTCCGCACGCACGTGCGCACGCTCTACCGCGATGTGCGTATGTGGGTCGCGCGCATCAACGCGATGCTGCAGGAGCACATCACCGGCATGAGCACGGTGCAATTGTTCGGGCGGGAAGAGGCGAGCTTCCAGCGTTTCGAGGCCATCAACCGCGGGCACCGCGACGCCAATATCGACTCGGTGTTCTACTACGCGGTCTTCTATCCGGCCATCGAAGTCATCAGCGCGCTGTCCTCGGCGTTGATCATCTGGTACGGCGGCGGGCGGGCGCTCGACGGGTCGATGAGTGTCGGCGCGCTCGTGGCGTTCCTGCTCTACGCGCAGCGCTTCTATCGCCCGATCAGCGATCTGTCCGAGAAGTTCAACATTCTCCAGGCCGCGATGGCGTCGTCCGAGCGCGTGTTCGCGCTGCTCGACACGCCGGTCGAGAGTGCCGCGCCAGACGATCCCGTGCGCCTGCGCCAGACCGCCGAGCCGCTGCGCGGGCACATCACCTTCGACCACGTGTGGTTCGCGTACGGCGCCAGGCCGGGAGCCTCGATCCGGAGCCACGGAACGGAGGAGGCAGACAGCACCGACTGGGTCCTGCGCGATGTGTCCTTTCAGCTCGCGCCTGGTCAACGTCTCGGCGTCGTCGGCGCAACCGGTGCGGGCAAGACGACCATCATCAGTCTGCTGATGCGGTTCTATGACGTCACGGGGGGCCGCATCCTGATCGACGGCGTCGACATCCGCGAGATGGATCTGCAGGAGCTTCGCGCGCTCTTCGGTCTCGTGCTGCAGGACGTCCACATGTTCTCGGGCTCGATTGCCGACAACATTCGCCTCGGGCGCGAGACGATGGACGAGGCGCGCGTGAAGGCCGCGGCGGCGGCGGTGCACGCGTCGGGCTTCATCGAGCAGCTGCCGGCGGGCTACGACCAGCCGGTAGCCGAGCGCGGCGCGACGCTCTCGGTGGGGCAGAAGCAGCTGCTCTCGTTCGCGCGCGCGCTGGCGCACGATCCGAAAGTGCTGATCCTGGACGAGGCGACGTCGAGCATCGACACCGCCACGGAGCGGCTGATTCGTGATGCGTTGCGGGTGCTGATGGCGGGGCGCACGACCATCGCGGTGGCGCACCGGCTGTCGACCATCCAGGACATGGACACGATCCTGGTCATGCACAAAGGGGAGCTGCGCGAATCAGGCAGCCATCAGGCGTTGCTGGCCAGGCGTGGGATCTACTTCAGGCTGTATCAGCTGCAGTATCGGGATCAGGAGCGCTAGCCCCCGCCTGCCTTTTTCACCGGCGGCGGCACCGTGCCCGCGGCGGGCGCAGCGGCGGGGACCGCGTCACCCTGCGGGGCCTCGGCGCCCGGGCCCGAGGCC
>JALYRV010000180.1 GCA_030855205.1 Acidobacteriota bacterium
GCGGCTCGCGCGGATGAATCTCGCGATTCGCGGCATCGACGGCCAGATTGCGCACGGCGACACTTTCCACAACGACCGGCATCCCGATCTGAAGGCCGATTTCATTCTTGCGAATCCCCCGTTCAACATCTCGGACTGGGGAGGCGAGCGCCTGCGCGACGACAAGCGCTGGCAGTTCGGCGCGCCGCCGGCCGGCAATGCCAACTTCGCCTGGGTGCAGCACATCGCGCATCACCTCGCGCCCGCGGGCGTCGCGGGTTTCGTGCTCGCGAACGGCTCGATGTCGTCGAATCAGTCAGGCGAAGGCGAGATTCGTAAGAACCTGGTTGAAGGGGACGTGGTCGACTGCATGGTCGCGATGCCGGGGCAGCTGTTCTACTCGACGCAGATTCCCGTCTGCCTGTGGTTCCTCGCGCGCGACCGCAAGAACGGCAAGTTTCGAGATCGCCGCGGCGAGGTCCTGTTCATCGACGCCCGCAAGATGGGCCGTATGGTCGACCGCACGCATCGCGAACTCACAGACGAGGACGTCGCCCGCATCGCCGCGACGTACCACGCCTGGCGTGGCGAGAACGCCGGCGAGTACGCGGACGTCCCCGGCTTCTGCAAGAGCGCGACGCTCGAGGAAATACGGGCGCACGGTCACGTGCTCACGCCCGGCCGCTACGTCGGCGCGGGCGCCGTCGAGGACAATGGCGAGCCGTTCGAGGAGAAGATGAAGCACCTCGCTGGGACGTTGCGCGAGCAACAAGCCGAGGCGGCGACGCTCGATGCCGCGATTGCCGCGAGTCTGAAGGAGCTCGGGTTTGGCGGGTGAGTGGCGCACCGCCACGCTAGGTAACCTCGTGAGGATTCAACGCGGTCACGACTTGACTGAGACAGAACGTCGAGAGGGACGCGTACCCGTGGTTGGGTCGGCAGGTGCGAACGGGTTTCACGACGTTGCTCTTGCCGCGGCCCCCGGAGTCGTCATCGGAAGAAGCGGCGCCTCTTTCGGCCAAGTACATTTGTGCCGGGAAGATTATTGGCCGCACAACACCGCGCTTTATGTGACCGATTTCCTCGGCAATGATCCGCGCTTCACGTACTACTTTCTAAAGGGCTTGGACTTTAGTCGGTATAACTCCGGTAGTGCGCAGCCATCGTTGAACAGGAATTTCGTCTATCCTATTGAAGTACGAATACCCGACCTTGACGAGCAACGCGCCATCGCCCACATCCTCGGCACGCTCGACGACAAGATTGAGCTGAATCGCCGGATGAGTGAGACGCTCGAGGCGATGGCGCGGGCGCTGTTCAAATCGTGGTTCGTGGACCGCGAGGCGGGTCCGCTGGCGGATGCCGCGGAACTGCCGCTCGTCGACTTGAAGAATTTTGCCGCGCTGAATCCCGAATCGTGGTCTGCGACGACTCGTCCGGCACTGCTTCGGTACGTCGACCTCTCCAGCGTGAAGTGGGGACGTATTGACAGCGTGGTGGAACACGCGCGCGAGGAGGCCCCGAGTCGCGCACAGCGCATCCTGAGGCCAGGAGACGTGATCGTTGGAACTGTTCGCCCGGCGAACGGTTCTTACGCCTTGATTGATGACGACGGGCTCACGGGCAGCACGGGCTTTGCGGTGCTGCGGCCCAAAGCGGCCCACTACGTCGAGTTCGTTTATCTGGCTGCGACCTCTTCTGAGAATCTCGAAGCGCTCGGCCACCTGGCGGATGGCGGGGCCTATCCGGCGGTGCGGCCCGAAGTCGTCGCAGCGACGCCGGTGCCACAGCCGCCCGACTCCGCCCTCGTGAGCTTTTCACGGATTGTTCAGCCTCTCTTCGGCAGGCTGGCAGATGCGGAACGAGAATCCCGCACCCTCGCCACCCTCCGCGACACGCTGCTGCCGAAGCTCACGTCGGGCGAGATGCGCGTCAAGGATGCGGAACGATTCGTAGGACTCTCAGCGTAGGGGTTTTCGTTTGTCACACCTGAGTGCCCTTCATCCACTGTTACATTATCCCGGCAGTTATAAATAACTAACGAAACTATGTAACAATACCCGAGTGAAGCCAGACCGGAGGTCAACGCCAGTCCAGGGCGTTCTGAGATCTCGCGACCTCGAGTCCGCAGGGGTGAGCCGTTCCGAGATCGCGCGGCGCGTGAAGCGGGGAGAGCTGCGCCGGCTCGACCGCGGGCTGTATGTGGAACCGGGTTACCTTGGCGGCGAACACGCCACGCTTGCGATGGTCGCCAAACGAGCGCCACTGGTCATCTTCTGCCTGCTGACGGCCCTGCGCATCCACGACCTGACGACCCAGGCGCCCGCTGATGTCTGGATCGCCATCGGCCACAAAGATCATCCCCCAAGACTGGCCTACCCGCGGCTTCGGACGGTTCGGATCTCCACGTCGGCCCTCGATGCCGGCGTTGAAACCCGAACGGTTGACGGAACGACGATTCGGGTGACGAATGTCGCGAAGACCATCGCGGACTGCTTCAAGTTCCGCAACAAGGTCGGACTCGACGTCGCGCTCGAAGCGCTGCGCGAAGCGCGGCGCGAACGGCGCGCCTCGATGGACGACCTCTGGAAGTTTGCCAAGATCGATCGTGTGCTGCGTATCATGCGCCCCTACCTCGAGGCCATCGGGTGATGGCGAACCGCGCGGCGTCCATTCACGCGCGGCTTCTCAATGCGGCTCGTACGAGCGGCGAGGACTTCAATCGCCTCCTCGATCGATTTGCGATCGAGCGATGGCTGTATCGCCTCTCGCAGAGCGACGCCCGTGAGCAGTTCTGCCTGAAGGGCGCGCAGCTCTTTCGTGTATGGCTGGACGATGCGCCGCGTCCGACGCGGGATGCCGACTTCCTTGCCGAGGGCGTGCACGATCTCGACGGCCTTCGCACACTGGTTCAGATGATCTCGCGCGTGACGGTCAACGACGGGATGGAGTTCGATGCGGAGTCTGTGACGATCGAGGAGATCCGGGAAGAGGCGAGCTACGGCGGCGTCCGAGCCAGGTTTATCGGACACCTGGGGAAGGCACGGCTGACGCTGCAACTCGATTTCGGCTTCGGCGATGTGATTACGCCTGGCGCGGCGCTCGCCGAGTTTCCAACAGTGCTGTCCGACCTGCCGGCCCCACATCTCAAAACGTACCCGAGAGAAACCGCTTTTGCTGAGAAGCTGGATGCCATCGCGCACTACGGCATGACGAACAGCCGCATGAAGGACTACTTCGACCTGTACACCCTGGCCGGTGAAGGCGCGATCGACGCGCCCACGCTCGGGAGGGCGATAGCGGCAACATTCCGGCGGCGGGGAACGCCGCTGCCGGACGGCCTGCCAGTCGGCCTGACACAAGACTTTGCGTCCGACGCGGCGAAACGTACACAATGGCGCGCATTCGTGGAGAAAAGCCGGCTGACCGCGCCGCCGCTCGAAGTGGTGGTCGACCTCATCGCGACGTTCAGCGAAGGGCCCTTCGCGATGGCTCGCGCGCGCCAACGGAACTCATGACCCCCACCTTCACCGAGTCCATCGTCGAGCAGGCTGCGCTGGCGTGGCTGCAGGCGCTAGGCTGGTCGATCGTCAACGGCGCGCAGATCGCGCCGGGCGAGGCCAGAGCCGAGCGAGATGACTTCGGTCAGGCGGTGCTCGCCGGACGCCTGCGCGCCGGGCTCACGCGGCTAAATCCGGACTTGCCGGCCGAGGCGCTCGAGGATGCATTTCGGCGCCTGACGCGGCCCGAGGGCGCGGACCTCGTCACCCGCAATCGCGCGATGCACCGGCTGCTCGTCGACGGCGTGCCGGTCGAGTACCGCGATGCCGGCGGTCGCATCCGCGGGACCCAGGTCCGCGCCATCGACATCGACGATCCTCGCAACAACGACTGGCTGGCCGTCAACCAGTTCTCGATCGTCGAGAACAAACACGCGCGACGATTCGACGTCGTGCTGTTCGTCAACGGCCTGCCGCTCGCCGTGCAGGAACTGAAGAACGCGGCCGACGGGCACGCGACCATCTGGTCCGCATTCCAGCAGGTCGAGACCTACAAGGCCGAAGTGCCGGCGCTCTTCACGCACAACGCGGTGATCGCCATCTCGGACGGCACCGAGGCCCGCGTCGGCACCATCACGGCCGGCCGCGAGTGGTTCAGGCCCTGGCGCACGATCACCGGTCAGGCGCTCGCAGACGATGTGCTCGCGGAACTGCAGGTCGTCATCGAGGGCCTCTTCGAGCAGCGACGTTTCCTCGACCTCGTCCGCGACTTCATCGTGTTCGAAGACGATGGCGCGCGCGTGGTGAAGAAGATGGCGGGCTATCACCAGTTCCACGCCGTGCAGGTGGCGGTCGGCGAGACGCTGCGCGCCGCCGAGCTCGCGCGCGCTGACCGCGCAGCCGAGGCGCGCGGACGTTACGAGGCGGCTCCGCAGCCGGGCGGCGAACTCGGTGACCGCCGCGTCGGCGTCGTCTGGCACACGCAGGGTTCCGGCAAGAGCCTGACGATGGCGTTCTATGCGGGGCGGATCATTCGCGAGCCTGCGATGGGCAATCCGACGGTCGTCGTGATCACCGACAGGAACGACCTCGACGATCAGTTGTTTGGGACGTTCGCGCGCTGTCAGGAGTTGCTGCGTCAGCCTCCGGTCCAGGCCGAGAGTGCGGAGCATCTGCGCCAGCTGCTCGACGTCGAGGCCGGCGGCGTGGTGTTTACGACCATTCACAAGTTCCTGCCCGAAGAGAAGGGGCAGGCCGTAACCGCGCTGTCTGATCGCCGCAACATCGTCGTCATCGCCGACGAGGCGCACCGGAGCCAGTATGAGTTCGGCTCGCATCTGGTGCAGCGCAAGGACGGCACCGCCTATATGGGGCACGGCTTCGCGAAGAACATGCGCGGCGCACTGCCGCACGCGTCCTTCATCGGCTTCACAGGCACGCCCATCGAACTGCAGGACGCGAACACTCGCGCCGTGTTCGGCGACTACATCAGCGTGTACGACATTCAACGCGCGGTGCAGGACGGCGCCACCGTGCCGATCTATTACGAGAGCCGGCTCGCGAAGCTTGCGCTCGACGATGCGGAGCGGCCGAAGATCGATCCGTCCTTCGACGAAGTCATGGAGGGGGAGGAGGAGACGCGCCGCGAGAAGTTGAAGACACGCTGGGCGCAGCTCGAAGCCGTCGTGGGCGCCGACAAGCGAGTCGTGCTGGTCGCGCGCGACATCGTCGATCACTTCGAGCAGCGGCTCGAGGCGATGGACGGCAAAGCCATGATCGTCTGCATGAGCCGGCGCATCGCGGTCGACCTGCACAAGGCCATCGTTGATCTGCGGCCTGGATGGGACAGCGATGACGATGAGGCTGGGGCGATCAAGGTCGTCATGACCGGATCGGCGTCGGATCCCGCGGATTGGCAGCGCCACATCCGCAACAAAAGTCGACGCGAGGCGCTGGCCAATCGCTTCCGCGACCCGAAGGATTCGTTCCGCATCGTCATCGTGCGCGACATGTGGCTGACCGGGTTCGACGCGCCCAGTCTGCACACGATGTATGTAGACAAGCCGATGCGGGGGCACGGGCTCATGCAGGCCATCGCGCGCGTCAATCGTGTCTTCAAGGACAAGCCAGGCGGCCTGATTGTCGACTACCTGGGTCTGGCGCAGGAGCTGAAGGAGGCGCTGGCGACATATACGGCGAGCGGCGGCACCGGGCGCACGGCGATCAGCCAGGACGAAGCCGTCGTGGTGATGCTCGAGAAGTACGAAGTCTGCGTCGGCCTTTTCCACGGGTTCGACCGGTCGCGTTGGAGTGGCGGGAGCCCGCAGCAGCTGTTGTCGCTGCTGCCGGCCGGGCAGGAGCACATCCTGAAGCAGGAGAACGGCAAGGACCGCTGCATTCGTGTGGTGCGGGATCTGTCCAAGGCGTTTGCTCTGGCCGTGCCGCATCCCGAGGCGCTGCGGATTCGCGACGACCTGTCGTTCTTCCAGGCCATCGCCGCGGGCTTGATGAAGCGCGCGCCTGGCGACGCCAGGCCGCAGGACGAACTCGATCACGCCGTGCGGCAGATCATCTCGCGTGCGGTTGCGCCTGAAGGCGTGATCGACATCTTCGGGGCGGCTGGCCTTGCGAAGCCAGACATCTCGATTCTGTCGGACGAGTTCCTGGCCGACGTGCGCGGCATGCCGCATCGCAATCTGGCCGTGGAACTTCTTCAGAAACTGCTGAAAGGCGAGATTTCGACACGCCGTCGGCGCAACGTCGTGCAGGCACGTTCGTTCTCCGAGATGCTCGAGCAGACCATTCGTCGCTATCAGAACCGCGCTATCGAAGCCGCGCAGGTCATCGAAGAGTTGATTGCGATGGCAAAGGCGATGCGCGCCGCTGAGGCGCGCGGCCAGTCACTTGGCCTCACGGACGACGAACTGGCGTTCTACGACGCCCTCGAGACGAGTGACAGCGCCGTCAGGGTACTCGGTGACGATACGCTTCGCGCGATTGCGCAGGAACTCGTGCAGACCGTTCGCGCCAACGTCACGATCGACTGGACGATGCGCGAGAACGTCCGCGCGCACCTGCGCGTGCTGGTCAAGCGCATCCTGCGCCGCCACGGGTATCCGCCAGACAAGCAGGAGAAGGCGACCGAGACAGTGCTGGAGCAGGCGGCGTTGCTGTCCTCCGAGTGGGCCGCAGCGTAGGGACTCAGAAGGAGAAGAGCACGATGACTGATGCGACACCCGCGTCCCCGCGGCGCTTGCTATGCGCGTGTGCATTGGCGGCTATCGCGGCCGTCGGCGTGACGATGCGCGCGCAGACGCCCGCCGGGCATCCGCGCGTGGCGCAGGCCATCGAGCTGGCGCGGGTATGGCTCGAAGCGCAGCGCGCGTACGATCAGATCCCCGGTGTTTCTGCCGCCATCGTGCATGACCAGACGATTCTGTGGAGCGGCGGCTACGGCTTCGGCGAC
>JALYRV010000367.1:0-310 GCA_030855205.1 Acidobacteriota bacterium
GTGCCAAGGCGCGCGCTAGGAGCCTGCGCCAGAAACACCTGGCGCGTTTGAGCGCCGCGGGGCGGGCGGCGCTGCATACGACGAGCGGGGGGCCGACGGACGCGGGTTCCTCGCGGCCGCCGGGTACCCCGTGGCACGTGCTCGACCCCTCGGGCTGCGATATGCCTCTGACTGCGAGGACGGTGCTCCTCCCGTATCGATGACGATGGGTCTCCGCGCGAGCCCGGGGGCCCCTCCCCGGCTGCGTCCCGGCTCGTCGGCCCCTCGCTCGCCGAGGGGCATCGTCGGCGCCCCGCTTCTCGCCGGACGC
>JALYRV010000367.1:320-2249 GCA_030855205.1 Acidobacteriota bacterium
GACGCCTATCGGCTCACGATGGACGGCGCTCGTGCGAGCACCGGGAGCAGTTTACGCAAGTTGTGTGCGGTGCAGATCAGGCGCCACTCGGACGACACCTTCTGCACGCCGCGTAGCAGAAACTGCGTGAAGCCCATCGCCGATTTCACCTGGCCGAAAACGGGCTCGACGACCTGCTTGCGCAATCGGTAGCGGCTGCGAAAACCTCCGCGGGCCAGCCGTAGACGCATCGCATGGGTGCGTGTACCCGGGGTCTTGCCGAGCTGGGCTCGTGGCGCGCTCGTGCCATGTCGGTGTCGGCCGGTGGCGACGTAGCCGCGGACGCGGCGACGGCTCAGCTCGCGCAGGTTGGCCTCCGAGCAATAGCCGGTATCGGCGGACAGCTCCTTTGTCTGACGGCCGAGGTTGTGCCGGATGCGCGTCAGTATCGGTGCCAGCGCGCCCATGTCGTTCTGCTCGCTCAGCAGCATCTCCGCCACGATCACCTGCGAGCTCGCGTCGACCGCCGCCTGGGCGTTGTAGCCCTGAATGAAGCCGTCCTTCGTTTTCATCAGCTTGCTCTCGGGGTCCGTGAAATTGCGCTGCGACTTCGCGTTCGGCGTGCCGTCGACGTGATGCCGCGGATGTTTGACGCGAGGCGCAGGTGCCCGCTTTCCGCGCTCGGCGGCCTGCTGCGCGTCCTTCTTGTCCTGCTTGCGGGCCTCGGCCTCGGCGGCTGCCTCCGCCTCCAGCGAAGCCTTCGCCTCCCGGATCTTCTCGAGCCGTTGCTGCTTCTTGACGATATGCTCCGGCAACTCGTCACCGCGACGGTCGGTGCCGTGCTTGCTGTCCTCGTCGCCATCCTCGTTCTCGGCCTGCGACAGCCACTTCCCGACCTCGGCCGCCAGCTGCGGTTCGACCTCCTTCATCCGCTCGTAGCTCATCGCCTTGTGCTTCGACGCGTTCGCCTTGAGCTTCGTCCCGTCGAGCGCGACGTGCCCAAGCTTCACCAGTCCCATCTTCTGGCAGATCTTCAGCACCTGCACGAACAAGGCCCCCAGCGCCGGCAGATGCCGCCGCCGGAACTCGCACACCGTCCGATGCTCGGGCCGCTGCATGCCGGTCACGGCCATGAAATCCAGCCGCTCCTCGCACGCCCGTGCGATCTTCCGCGACGAGAATACACCCTGCGTGTACGCATACAGCAGCAGCGCCGTCATCATCACCGGGTTGAACGGCGGGCTACCGCGCTCCCGCTTGTACGCGTTGAAGATCGCCGACAGGTCGAGCGACTCCCGCACCAACTCCCGCACCAGATGTGCCCGGTGACCCTCAGGCACCAGCTCCTGCACCGACGGCGGCAACAGCCACACCTGCTCGACATCCCAGTCTCGGAAGCCCTTGCTCATGCTCCTTATAAAGCATGAGACCAGCGCGAAATCGAGCGGTTCTCGGCGTCGCGGTTCGCGAGGTTTCTCATGGCCCATCGGACAGGTCCGATGGACCTCGACTATTCATGCGCAGGCTCCTAGCCGACGAGTGGCTGGATGTCGGCGGCCAGCACTTCATCCACGGTCCTGGAATGTGGATCCACATGGCGCCCGACTTCGAATCGCGCGCCGTGGATAACCTACTGATGCGCAACGACCGGTTCATCACGCTCCTGCGCGAACGAAACCCGGACCGCGGCGCGACGGTCGTGGGGCCGGTTCCATGGATCGAGCTGAGCTACGATGCGGCCGACATCGGCGACCTCGCGCGCCTCGACGTTCCGCCCGGGCCGTATCTGGTGACGCTGAGGATCGACGCCGCCACACACCGTCTGGCCCGCGCCGACGTCGCACCACAGGCGAGCTCCGGTGGCGACTTCAAGGCGATATTCCTCTTTGTCACCCCCGCGCGTCCGTTCACCCTCGCGGCGCCATCCGAGGCGCTCGACATGAAGCAGGC
>JALYRV010000032.1 GCA_030855205.1 Acidobacteriota bacterium
AGTCGACGAGGCCGACATCAATCGCCATCCCGCTGGCCGCCCGGATGCCCTCCGAACCCGTCGCCGCACTGATAACATTAAATCCTGACGAACGAAGATGTCGGCCAATCGTCTCGCGCATTCCGGCGTCATCATCGACGATCATGACGATGGTCGACTTCCTTGCAGGCGTCTTGAGGTCAGCCGGGCTGGGCCCGCACGGCACATCGATTGACACCGGCGACCGCGCACGGTAATCCGTAGGCGACACACCGAATCGCGTTCTGAAATCATGCGTGAAGTTGCTGCCGTCGTTGTAGCCGACGCCGGACCAGACCTCTTTCACCGACGCGCGCGTCCTCAGGAGTCGATCAGCTGCGCGGTCGAGCCGAACGTTTCTGAGAGCCCCACTCACGGCCGTTCTGGCGTGCAGGCGGGTGAGCCTTCTCACCTGCGCCGCGGGGATGCCAAGCGCCTTCCCTATGGAATCGGCCGTGAGGGCCTTGGCGTACTCGCAATGGATGAACGCGGAGATGCGCTGCATGTCGATGGAAGCAAAGACGCGCGCCTCGATGACGCTTTCCACGCACTGTCGAAAACGCTGCCCGGGCTCAGCGAGTTCTGACTGGAGCTGAATAAAGCGATCGACAAGACCGGGGACGTTCGTACATCGGCGCTGAAGGACGGTGAGGCACCGAATCGCGACGGTATCAATGTCGGGCGAGTACAGAGCGGAGTCATTCAGCCGCCCCGCGAACAGATCGAGCGCGTCCCGAGACTCGGGCCGGATCGGGATCGCGTCCATGAGGAATCGGCTCGCGGCGGTTGCCAGTGCGAATCGCCGTGTTTCGTAACTGTCGATTGGGGCCATCGGGGGACGTCCTCCATCGTGATCGCGCCGCGATGCGGGCATTCCACCCGGCGGCGGTCGCGATGGGCCGGGCTGGCCGAAGTTTACCAAGAGATGATCGTCCTCACCAACAGGTGATGGTGGACGCGCACCCGATTGGTCGCTACTCTCGGATTGGGCTTCGCTCCGATTGCGCAGGATGAGGCGGCGCTGGAGTTCCCACGCTCGCCGTTCACGAAGCTGAAGGAGAGAACGCATGAAACGCATGTTTGTTCGGTTCGCCGTTGTCGTTGCGTTGTTGGCCGGGAACGTAGTCCTCTCGGGTAAGTCCGACACCATGCCCTACTGTCTGGATTGCGGCTGGTGCTACAGCTCGACCTTGGGCGACTTCCCGTGTTGCCATGAGGTCGAGAGCGGCGCCAGCGAATGCTTTGCCACTTCGTCTTGCACCGAGGGTGGCGACCCCTGCGGCAGGGATTCGCTGTCACCCTCTAAACCCTAGGACAAGAGAGGTTCCCAAGTGCCACGAACACGAACGCTCTTACGCATTGTTGCCCTTCTCGCGCTCGCGGCCTTCAATGTTGCGGCTCCGTCTGCATCCGCTAAGGACGATGTAGGTTGCAAGCAGTGTGACTTCTGCAATTCCGCGGGTCACACAATCCATTGCTGCTGGAGCAATTTGGAGAGTGGTTCCACCGAGTGCAACGCTCCGAATTCGGAATCCTGCACCGAAAGCGGAGCGCCCTGCCGCGTGACCGGGTAGGTGCCTTCATCGGCCCGTGACAAAGGAGGACATTCGTGATTCGGAGTCCAAAAACCGGCAGACTGTTGGACCTGGTAATCGTCGTTCTGCTGGTGCTGACTGCCTGGCGGGTTTTGGGCTCCGGTGCCGATGCCTCGGCTGGTGCCGCCGAACCGCGAACGTTGCTGTCGGTAGGCGCGCGGCTTAATTTGCCCGGTGTGGCGTGGGGTTCGGCACAGCGGCACTTGGTCCTACGCGTTCGGACGGACTGCGCGGCCTCTGCGGCGGCGAGCACATTTCTCAGGGGTCTGTCGATTCGGCTCGCCGACGATCGACTCGGTATGACCTTCGTTGTTCTGAGCACCGAACCGGAACCGGTGATGCGTGAATGGCTGAATGCCCGTCAAATCCGGCCCGATATAATCGCTCATGTCGAAGAGGCCGAGTCGCTGGGGTTCCTGCTGGTCCCGACGATACTCATCGTCGACAAGTTCGGTATGGTTACCGATACTCTGCTCGAACGGCCGTCTCCGCAGGACCAGGGTCGCCTGTTTGCGAGGCTGGCCGACAGCAGCCAACCGCCGCTCGACAATTCAAGTTTTGCCCAGGAGGATTGGACGCACCAGCCGCCCTCGCCGGCGCCGAATATCGTCATGGTCGACATCGGGCCTCGCAAGCCGTTTCCCGAGCCCGGTGTCGTAAGCATGCCCGCTGACGAGTTTGAGGCCCGGGCCGCGCGGGAGCTCGGCAAAGCTGATCGGATCGGCGTCAAGTGTCACGAGGTAGACGTGTCGGCCTGTCGCGTCGTTGGCAGGCGGCTGAGGCTCATGGGCTTCCAACAGGTAACCTGGGTATGAACTGGTGATGCGGGAGCCTTAGATTTGATGACGTTGTGGAGGGCTCTGCGGAAATGGCGCTCCAGTCCATTGGTTGCCGCCAATGCCGTGGGGCTCGCCGTGGGGATCGGACTGGCGGCTGCGGTGACCCACGTGTTCACAGCCGGCTTTCTGAGTCCTCCAGCCGGGATCTCGAACCCCGAGAGGCTGCTCTTCATTCCGCTTGCTGACAACTATCCTCTCTATTCCACGCTCAGACAGGTCAAGAGCATCGACGTTGCCGCGTATGCACGGCGCACGCTGAGCGTGCGTGCCGACGGGGCGTGGCGCTCCGTTCCAGCGCAGTGTGTCACGCAGACGTACTTCGGCGTGCTCGGCGTCGCGCCGTCTGTCGGCAGAACTTTTCATGCCGACATGGCTTTGGACGCGAGGGCGGCCATCGTTTCGGACCATTTTTGGCGGCGACAGCTGGGTGCGCGCGCGCTGTCGACGCTCGAGCTGACGATCGGTTCTAGCCCCTATGAAGTTGTCGGCGTCGCCCCGGCGGGATTTCGAGGTACAGCGCCGGAGCCGGCGGATTTGTGGATCCTGCTGGCGGCCTCACCAGAACTCTGCTCGTCGCTGGGGCGCGA
The DNA here is from genome assembly GCA_030855205.1 of Acidobacteriota bacterium. Classification (GTDB taxonomy): domain Bacteria; phylum Acidobacteriota; class Vicinamibacteria; order Vicinamibacterales; family SCN-69-37; genus JALYRV01. Next base: position 3,040 of record JALYRV010000032.1, read on the forward strand.
TCTGCTCGAAACTCCGAGTGCGTCGTGGCTGACGACTCTTGGAAGGCTTCGCACCGGCGCGGCGCCCGGCGATGCGGCGGCTGAAATCGAGCCTTTGCTCGAACAGCGCCGGCATCGTTCGCAGACTGATGCAGCCATACCTGCCGTCGAGACTCTGCTGGATCAACGAGGGCAGCGGCGTCAGCGTGATCGCGTGGTGATGGTGTGGCTCCAGATTGCCGCGCTCGTGCTCTTCGTGATCGCGGCGCTGAACGCGGCCGCGCTGATGACGATTCGCATGATCGAGCGCGCCGACGAAATCAGCATTCGTTATCAACTCGGCGCAAGCAGACCTCAAATCGTCGCGCTTCTTTCCGCAGAGCCTCTCGCATTCACGGTATTCGCGGGGCTTGGCGGTTTCGGGCTGGCGAGATTCGTGTTGGCGTCGGCCGTCTCCTACGTCCCGTACTCAGAATCGGGCTGGAACCCGGCGACGACTGCCACGTGGGCGGTTCTTTTCGCGCTCGCCGCAACGGCGCTTTTGTGCGTTGCACCGGCGCTCACGGCGTCCCTTGCGATCGGCAAGCCAGATCTTGGGGCGCGTGCGAGGCTTGGCCGCAAGGGCGCCGCGGACCAGGCCGTAATCATCTCTCTCTTGGCCCTGACGTTTGCCGCCGCGGTTGGTGCGGGCTTTTTGAGGATGAGTCTCTCCCAACTGAAAGCGAGCCTGGGTTTCACAGTTGACCGGCTCGCGGTGATCACTGTCGATGTCCATCGGACTCTCCTCAAGACCGATTCGGAGGCCGAGGAACTGCGCGCGAGCATTCTTGACGCCATCAACCGGCACCCGGGCACCGAAAGCGCGAGTCTCACGTCGCACGCACCGTTGGATACGGACGTGCCGCGGGAGTTCATCGGCGTTCGTGGCATTCCCACTGGCCGACCCGTCCTCGCGGCCGTGAACCTCATCTCGTCAAACTATTTTTCTACGCTTGCGGTGCCTGTCCTCCAGGGCCACGTCTTTCCTGAGGCACAAGGCAGAAGCGACGTGCCGAGGGTCGTCATTGACTCGGAGATCGCCCATGCCCTCTGGCCGGGAGAGCCGGGACTGGGACGGTGCGTATTCCTGATGGGGAGAAACGAATGTGTGCGAGTTGTCGGCATCACCGCTCCAGTCCGATCGCATCGGATCATGAGAGTGACCGCCGAACTTTTCTTGCCGGCATACGACGCTTTCCGGTATGACCTGGCCTATTCCGGCCGGGCCGTCGTGGTCCGGATGCGACGTGGCAATGATCTTCGCGAGCTGAGTAGGGTGGCGGCGTCCCGGTCGTCCACCGTTCCGGTCCAGATCCGCGTACTGGACGGACTGGTGGATCGTCACGCCGTCGCCTGGCACACCCGAGCCCGCACGCTCACCGCATTGTCCTATGTGGCGATCGGTCTAACCGCTCTGGGCCTTAGCTCAACGTTCGCCCTGATGGCCCGGAGGCGTCGCGCGGAGTTCGGTTTGAGGATGGCGCTGGGGGCATCCCCCTGGCACGTTGTGCGACTGATCGTGAGGCGCGGTACCATCACTCTTGGCGCGGGGCTTTGTCTTGGCGCGGTTTGCGCATTTGCATTTTGCCGCCTCCTGCAGTCGGCGTTTCCGGAGGCCGGTGCGCAGCAGGCCTGGCCCTATGTGGCCGCGGCGCTTCTGCTTGCTGGTGCGGCCGGTTGCGGATTGGCGTGGCCCGTCTGGATAGGCATAAGAGTCGATCCGAAACTGACCATGCAAGGATGATGTGGCTCGCGAAGAGGAGACTCCAACATGACGCAACGCGGTAGACTTTTTCGTCTGGCAGCGGTTTGGGGGATTTTGGCCATCCAGCAGGCGGTCGGCGCCGCAGCGCAACGGGTTTCGTCCGCCACCGTGAACGAATCGGCGATGCGGCGATCGGCGTTGAAGAAGGTCGCGCCCATCTATCCCCCGCAGGGACTGGCGCGAAAGACTCAGGGCGTCGCCGTAAGCGCCGTGCACGTCGATCGAACCGGTTCCGTGGTCTCGGTTCGGGTCCTTCAGTCGCCCGGGCCGGAGTTCGAGGCAGCGGTCCTTGACGCCGTCAAACAGTGGAAGTTCAGCGTGGTTTCGGCAGGCCTTCGCGGAGCCGAGGGGCCAATCGAAGTTGACACCAAGCTTACGTTCTACTTTTCGGTCGATCGCAGCGGCAAAGGCCAGGTGTCGGACCCTCCGGCCGCTGCTGAAACGGCAGCAGCAGGCGGCCGCGCAGTCGCGGCCGTCGAGGAGGTACTGTCTGGCGCCATGGCGAAATGGCTCGCCCCTGGCAAGACTGGTCTTCTCGATCCGCGGAGCAGGGAAGACTTCGCGGTTGTCCGCGATCCCCGCGCGATCAATGTCCCTGGCGACGAACTCATTCCCCGGCTGACCGAGTTGGCGCGCTTTGAGTCGGTACTCCTCGATTGCCGCAGATCCGCTCCGCCGATCTGCCGTTCGTATGGGCGCACGCTCGCCGATTCCGGCAACTTCAAACGCGTAGGCCTGTTGATGGAGACCTTCCGGAAGTAAGGCCCTATGCTATTCTCCGTGCTGGTTTCATAACCAACACGGAGGCGGGCTTAGTGCGTGTGATTCCGGTTACAGCCGTCCATCAGCGCGGCTTCGGCGAAACGCTTCGCCGCGACACCTGGTGGACGACGCCACTCTTCGTCTTCATCGTCCTGGGTTCGTTCGTCGCGTATGCGACATGGGCCGCGTTCCAGAACGCGCACTACACCTATGGACCGTACCTTTCGCCGTTCTACGCGCCTGAGATCTTCGGCGACTCGCCCCACGCCTGGTTCGGCCCGAAGCCGGACGCGTGGCCCTCGTTCCTGCCGTTCTCGCCGGCGCTCCTCATCCTTCCGTTTCCCGGCTTGTTCCGCTTCACTTGCTACTACTACCGTGGCGCGTACTACAAGGGCTTCTGGGCGGATCCGCCGGCGTGCGCCGTGGGCGAACCGCGCAAGAGCTACTGGGGCGAGCAGCGGCTGCCGCTGATCTTCCAGAACGTCCACCGCTACTTCCTCTACGCCGCGCTGATCTTTCTCGTGTTCCTGATCTACGACGTGTGGCTCGCCATGTGGTGGGACAACGGCGCGGGCGGGAAGCAGTTCGGCATGGGCGTGGGCACGCTGCTGCTCGCCCTCAACGTCGTCCTCCTCGCGTCGTACACGCTCGGGTGCCATTCGCTGCGGCACCTGATCGGCGGGCGCAAGGACGAAGTATCGAAGAGCGCGCTCCATGGCTGCTACACGTGCGTGAGCGGCCTGAACCGGCAGCACCAGCGCTTCGCGTGGGCGAGCCTCTTCTCGGTCGCCGGCGCCGACCTCTACGTGCGGCTCTGCTCGATGGGCATCCTCACCGACTGGAGACTGTTCTGATGGCGGTGCACGCCACGCACACATATGACGTGCTCGTCATCGGCGCCGGCGGCGCCGGCATGCGCGCGGCCATCGAGGCCGCCGCGGGGGGCGCGACCGTCGGTCTCATCTGCAAGTCACTGCTCGGCAAGGCCCACACGGTCATGGCCGAAGGGGGCATGGCCGCGGCGCTCGGCAACGTCGACGACCGCGACAACTGGAAGGTGCACTTCTCCGACACGATGCGCGGCGGCCAGTACGTCAACAACTGGCGCATGGCGGAGCTGCACGCGAAGGAAGCGCCCGCGCGCGTCAACGAGCTCGAGAAGTGGGGCGCCGTGTTCGATCGCACGCCCGACGGACGGATTCTCCAGCGCAACTTCGGCGGCCATCGCTATCCGCGCCTCGCGCACGTCGGCGATCGCACGGGGCTCGAGCTGATTCGCACGCTGCAGGACCACGTCTCGTATCTCGGCGTGACGGTGCACATGGAGTTCACGGTCGTCACGCTCCTGCTCGACGGCGGGCGCTGTGCGGGCGCGCTGACGTACGACCGCGAGCGCGGACGATTCCACGTGTTCTCGGCCAAAGCGGTCGTGATGGCGACCGGCGGCGTCGGACGCGCGTATTCGATCACGAGTAACAGCTGGGAGGGCACGGGCGACGGCCACGCGCTGGCGTATCGCGCGGGCGCCGAGCTGATCGATATGGAGTTCGTGCAGTTCCATCCGACCGGCATGGTGTGGCCGCCCAGCGTGAAGGGGATTCTCGTCACCGAGGGCGTGCGCGGCGAGGGAGGCGTGCTCAAGAACAGCGAGGGGCGGCGCTTCATGTTCGACGACATCCCCGACAACTACCGCGACCAGACGGCGAGCGATCCGGAAGAAGGCTGGCGCTACACGCAGGGGGACAAGAGCGCGCGGCGCCCGCCCGAGCTGCTGACGCGCGATCACGTCGCGCGCTGCATCAACCGCGAGGTCAAGGCGGGGCGCGGCTCTCCGCACGGCGGCGTGTATCTCGACATCGCGTGGATCAAGGAAAAGCTGTCGGACGGCGAGGCCCACATCAAGCGCAAGCTGCCATCGATGTATCACCAGTTCAAGGAACTGGCGGATCTCGACATCACGAGCACGCCGATGGAAGTCGGCCCGACGACGCACTACATCATGGGCGGCATCCGGGTCGACGCCGACACGCAGATGTCGACCGTGCCGGCGCTGTTCGCCGCAGGCGAATGCGCGTCGGGGATCAACGGCGCCAACCGGCTCGGCGGCAATTCGCTGTCGGACCTGCTGGTCTTCGGCAAGCGCGCCGGCGAGCATGCCGCGATCTATGCGACACAGAACAGCGCGGCGCGCATCGACGACGGCCAGGTCGAGCGGGCGATGACGGCGGCGCTCGCCCCCTTCGAACGCGGCGGCGGCGGGGAGAACCCGTACGCCGTGCAGCACGATCTGCAGCAGACGATGCAGGCGAAAGTCGGGATCGTGCGCCTGGAAGACGAGATGCGCGAAGCCGTAGGCAAGATTGCGGAGTACCGCGAGCGCGCGTCACGCGCGGGCGTGGCGGGACATCGCGAGTATCACGGCGGATGGCACACGGCGCTCGATCTCCACAATCTGCTGGACGTATCCGAGGCGATCGCGAAATCGGCGCTGGAGCGCAAGGAGAGCCGCGGCGGGCACTTCCGTGAGGACTATCCGGACAAGTCGCCCGAGTGCTCGACGTTCAACGTGGCAATCCGGCGGGGGGCTGACGGCACGGCGCAGGTCTCGCGCGCGCCGATTGCTCCGATGCCCGCGGAGCTGAAGCAAGTCATCGAGGAGATGGGCTGATGGCCGACGCCACGTTCCGCATCTGGAGGACGTCACCCCCCGAGCAGGCCGCGGAGTCTGACGGCGACAGCGCGCCGCCGTCCACAGGCGCGTTCCAGGACTATCGCACCGATGTGTCGGAGGGGATGGTTGTGCTCGACGCCGTGCACCGCATCCAGGCCGACCACGCGCCCGATCTCGCCGTGCGGTGGAACTGCAAGGCAGGCAAGTGCGGCTCCTGCTCGGCCGAGATCAACGGGATGCCCCGGCTGATGTGCATGACACGGCTCAGCGATCTCGATCTCACCGAACCGGTCACCGTCGAGCCGATGCGCGCGTTTCCCCCGATTCGCGACCTCGTCACCGACGTGAAGTGGAACTACGAGATCAAGAAGCAGATCACGAAGTTCACCCCGCGCCCGCCCGACGCGCCAGACGGCACGTGGCGCATGCAGCAGGCCGACATCGATCGCGTGCAGGAATTCCGCAAGTGCATCGAGTGCTTCCTGTGCCAGGACGTGTGTCACGTGCTCCGTGACCACCACAAGCACCAGGAGTTCATCGGCCCGCGTTTCTTCGTCTACAGCGCGGCGCTCGAGATGCACCCGCTCGACACCGCCGACCGCCTGCCGGACCTCAAGAAGGACCAGGGCATCGGCTACTGCAATATCACCAAGTGCTGCACGAAGGTGTGTCCCGAACACATCACGATTACCGACAACGCGATCATTCCACTCAAGGAGCGTGTCGTCGATCGGTTCTACGATCCGGTGACGCGGCTCCTCAGGATGTTCACCGGATAGGCGTCATGAGCAATCTCAAGCGACTGTCTGCCGCGGCAGTGCCGGCGGCGCTGGAAAAGGCGGAGCGCTACCGGCTCCTCAACGAGCCGGAGCAGGCCGAGAGCATCTGCGAGGACGTGCTCGCCATCGATCCGGGCAACGCCACCGCGTCGATGACGCTGCTGCTGGCCCTCAGCGACCAGCTTGGCGACGGCGGTCACGATCGCGGGCGGGTGCTCGAGCGCGCGCAACAGCTTGCCGCGCGCATGGACGCGCCGTACGATCGCGCGTACTTCCGCGGGCTGATCGCCGAGCGGCGCGCGAGGGCCCTGCTCGCCCGTGGGGGCGCCGGCTCACGCCAGCACGCGGCCGGGTGGCTGCGTGACGCCATGGAGCGCTTCGCCGAGGCGGAGCCCCTGCGGCCCACCGATGACGACTCGGCGATCCTGAGATGGAATGCGTGCGCGCGCCTGCTGGAACGTCACCCGCAGCTCGGAGAGGCCGCAGACGATGCGACCGAGCCGTTGATGTCGGAATAGAACCTTCTCAGTCTTTTCTGTTGCGCACCGCGAAGGCTGCGACCCTGGGGTCGCTGTCGTTGAACTCGAGGCCCGCGCGATAGCGGGACTCGGCGTTGCGTCCCTTCGGCAGCTCGAACGAGGCCCACGCGACCGTCGCGCGCAGCCGCGCGTCGGGCTCGAGGGGCAGCGAGATGCGCACCTTCTGATTCGGGCGCAGCACGGTGGCCGACACCACGTGCGCCCCTCCCTCCGACAGATCCACGAGCTCCGCGTCCTTGCCCTCGATTTGCGCCGCCACGCCGTCCTTCATCCGGAACCGCTCGTGCCGCCGCGTGCCGCGCCAGTCCAGATGGGCAGTTTGCGCAGGTTGAGCCGGCTGGGCAAGTGGAGCAGCCGGTGGGACCGGTGGAACAGGTGGAACAGGTGGAACAGGCGGAGCCGGCTGGCTGGATGGCATCGGCGGAGCAGGCGCCGCTGACGCCTGGGCTCCGCCGCCTACCGAACCTGCTCCGTTGGGGTTCGTGATGACGCGGGTGTAGTCCCCCGTGTGCGACAGCACGCGAATCTCGGCGTGCGCGCAGCCGGGGTCGGCTTTGATGCGGTTGATCAGCGCGGCGCCCCGCGGCGTGGCCGCGAAGAAGCGCTCCAGGACGATGAGCGCCGGGCGATGCAGCGTGATCGCTTCGAGCGCCTCGAGGGGCTGCGCGTCCGAGAAACGGAGCGATCCGCCCTGCACGGCGGCACGCTGTTCGAGCGCGGGCAGGAGATCGATCGAGGCTATGAGAACGGCTGACGGGGACACAGCCTCTTAGTCTATCGCTCCCCGGGCGGATTGGATCTCCGCGAGGGCTTCCTTCACCTTGTCGATCAATTGCGACCGCACGAAGGGTTTCTGCAGGAGGGCCTGATGCGGGCCCAGATCGCCAGGCGCGACGTAGCCTGACACGAAGATGACTTTCAGGTCCGGCTGCTTCTCGCGCAACTGACGCGCGAGCTCGGGACCCTTCATGTAGGGCATCACGACGTCGGTCACGAGCACATCGACATGCGGAATGGTCTTCTCGACTTCGAGCGCCTCGACGCCGTTGCGCGCTTCGTGCACGGTGTAGCCTTCGCGCCGCAGCGCCTGCGCGAAGAGCCCCTTCACCGCCGGCTCGTCTTCCACCAGCAGGATGCTCACGGACGACTGGTCGCCGGCCACGGGTTCGTCGGTCATGCGTCTATTATGCGCTGGAGCAGTGCTGGGCGCCGCGTGCACTGAGCACGCAGCAACCAGCACAGCCTTATCGCGGTGTCTCGGCGATCACGATCGCCGTCTTCTCGATCTCTCGACCGCCAACGCTCAGGACGACGCGATACGAGCCTGGCGCACCGGCGCCGAGGATGTGGTCGAGGCTGGTGGCCGGACCCCCGAAGCCTCCGCGGCCGCGCGCGCCGGCCTGACGGGCCGCCGCTTTCTCGGCTTCCGTGCGCTCGCGCACGATGCGGCTCAGGTCCCACACAACCGTGTTGAGCCCGGCGTTCTTCGTGCCCGTCAGCTCGCGCACCAGACGAGTGCCCTCGTAGACGCGCAGCTTCACATCCCCCGCGGGCACGCTCTTGAGCCAGTAGTTGACGTGCACGCCGGCGGCGCGGCTCGGTCCGTTGTAGTTTTGCGAGCTGCTCGCCCGCTCGAGGCCCATGAACTGCCACTGCACGGCCGGGCGCACGTCGAAGAGGTGCGCGTCGGCGCTCATCGTCGCGCTCGTCATCTCCTGGAGATGCGTGATGTCGGCGATGAAGATCCCGCGGCCGTGCGTGCCGACCACGAGCTCGTTCTCACGCGGATGAATCGCGATGTCGTGGACCGGCTGCCTCGGCATGTTGCCGAGCAGGCTGCTCCACGAGCGGCCGCCGTCGAGCGTGGCGTGCACTCCGAGATCCGTGCCGGCAATCAGCAGGGTCGGGTTGCGGCGATCTTCGCGAATGACGTTGATCGGCTCGTTCGGCAGGTTGCCCGCAATCGAGCTCCACGTCTGGCCGTAGTCCGACGTCTTCCACGCGAACGGCTTGAAGTCGTCGTTGCGGTAGCCCGTCATGGTCACGTACGCGACCGCCGGATTGTGGCTCGACGCCACGACGCGGCTGACCCAGTAGCCCGGGTGCGACGGAATCCTGTCGCGCAGGTTCGTCCACTGCGCATTCGCGTCCCTCCTGACCTGCACGTTGCCATCGTCGGTGCCGGCCCAGAGCAGGCCCGGAACGATCGGCGACTCGTCCAGCGTGGTGATCGTGCCGTACTGGATGTTGCCGCGCCCGTTCCTGTGCTTCTCCGCGTTGAGCGTGAGGTCGGGACTGATGAGCGTCCAGTTCTCGCCGCGGAACGTCGAGCGCAACACGCGGCTCGCACCGAGGTACACCGTGTTGCTGTCGTGCGGCGAGACGACGATCGGCGCGTTCCAGTTGTAACGGAGCGTGTTGGCGTCCGGTCCCGCGTAACGGAGGCTGCGCCGCTCGCCCGTGACCTGATCGACGCGCTGCAGGCCGCCGGCGAACTGCGACTCGTTGTAGAGCCAGCGGCTGTCACGCTGGTCGACGACGTTGTACATGCCGTCACCGCCGCCGACGACGAACCAGTCCTCGAAGTTGATCGGACGTCCGCCCTTCTTGGTGCTCGGGCCGCGCCACGATCCGTTGTCCTGCAGGCCGCCGTACACGTTGTAGGGCTGCTCCATGTCGAGGCCGATGGCGTAGTACTGCGCGAGCGGCATGTCGTCGGGGTGGTACCAGGTCTTGCCGGCGTCGAACGTGACGCCCATGCCGTGGTCATACCCGAGGATCATGTGCTTGCTGTCGCGCGGGTTGATCCAGAGCGCGTGATTGTCGCCGCCGAAGTTGAACGGCCGTGTCCACGTGCCGCCACCTTCATTGCTGTGATGCACGCCGACACCCAGCACGTAGACGTGGCGCTTGTCGCTGGGATCCACACGGACCTGCGCGTAGTAGTAGGGCGGGCCTTCGCCCACGCCGGGGCCCGACACGTTCTGCCACGTCTTGCCGCCATCGTCCGAGCGGTAGACCTCGTTGCCGATGGACGCGGCCTGCGGCGTCTCCTTGCCGTCGAGCAGCTGCTTCCGGCGGTCGGTCTCGCTCACACCCTTCGCGTTGACGTTCTCGACCGTCGCGTAGACCGTGAGTGAATCCTGCCGCGAGATGGCGACGCCGATGCGGCCAAGCATGCCGCCCGGCAGTCCGCCGCCGACCTTCGCCCACGTCCTGCCGGCATCAGCCGACCGGTACAGCGCGCTGCCGGGGCCGCCTTCAACGAACGTCCAGGGCTCGCGCACCTTGTCGTACGCGGCAGCGAAGAGGATGTTCGGATTCTTCGGATCCATCGCGACGTCGACGACGCCGACTTTCTTGCCTTCCGACGTGACCTCGAGAGAACGCGTCCACGACTTGCCGCCGTCAGCCGTCTTGTACAGACCGCGCTCGTCGTTGGACGAGTAGAGGTGGCCGAGCGCCGCCACGTAGGCGATGTTCGGGTCGGTCGGATGCAGGACGATGCGGCCGATGTGCTGCGAATCTTTCAGGCCGACGTTGGTCCATGTCATTCCGGCGTCGGTGGACTTGTAGACGCCGTCGCCCCAATAGGAGCTGCGCGAGTTGTTGGCTTCGCCGGTGCCGACCCACACGATGCTCGGATTGGGCTGGAACAACGCGACGGCACCGATCGAGACGACCGGCTGGTTGTCGAAGATCGACGTGAAGGTCAGGCCATGGTTCTCGGTTTTCCACAGGCCGCCCGACGCGGTGGCCGCATAGAAGATCTGCGGCGTGGCTTCGACCACGGCGTACTCGACGAAGCGCCCGCCTTGAGCAGTCGGGCCGATGCCGCGATAGCTCACGGCAGAAAACGGGGACGGCGATGCGCCGGCGCCCTGAGCCTGCAGGCCCGCGGCCACGGCCGCGGCTCCGGTCACAACGATGGCGAGAGCGGCCAGCCGGCCGCGCAGACGAACGAAAGAATTCATTGGAGAAGTTCCAGCCTTATTGAACTCGCGTGGTGGCGCAGTGCTCGTCGAAAGCGAGCGTGAGCTGCGCCGCGATGCGGTCGGCCGTCGACGTCTCGATCTCACGGCGCTCCATCATGTAGAGCAGCTTGCCGCCACGCAGGAGCGCGACCGACGGAGACGAAGGTGCGAAGCCGGTGAAATAGGCGCGCGCCTTGTCGGTCGCTTCCATGTCGGCCCCGGCGAACACGGTGCCGATGACGTCAGGGCGGTTCGCGTGCTTCAGCGCTTCGGCAATGCCTGGACGCGCCTTGCCCGCGGCACAGCCGCAGACGGAATTGACGACGAGCATCACGACGCCGGGCTCGCTGACGAGCGCGTCGACGTCGGTCGCCGAGCGCAACTCGCGCGCGCCGAGATCGGTGAGTTCCTTACGCATGGGGGCGGTGAGCCAGTCGGGGTAAGCCATGGGGGAATGATATCAGGTCGGCCTTACCGCAGGCCGTGAGCCGGGTATGATCGCGGCTGCCGTGCCCGCCATCTCCTGCCGCAACCTCCGCAAGCGATACGCCGACGTCGTCGCCGTCGATGGGCTGAACCTCGAGGTCGAAACTGGAGAGTGCTTCGGACTGCTCGGACCCAACGGAGCGGGCAAGACGACGACGATTGAGATTCTCGAGGGGTTGAATGAGCCCGACGAGGGGGAAGTCGAGCTCCTCGGCATGCGATGGGGCACCCACGACCGGCAACTGAGGCAGAAGCTCGGCATCCAGTTGCAGGAAACCCAGCTCAACGAAAAGCTCACCGTCGAAGAGACGCTGCAGCTGTTCCGGTCGTTCTATGACGAAGGCGCCGAGGTCGAGAGCGTGCTCGCGCGCGTGCAGCTCGAGCCGAAGCGCAAGGCGCAGGTGGGCAAGCTGTCGGGCGGGCAGAAGCAGCGCCTGTCGGTCGGGTGCGCGCTCGTGGGGCGCCCGGCGCTCGTCTTCCTCGACGAGCCGACGACGGGGCTCGATCCGCAGTCGCGCCGCCAGCTCTGGGATCTGCTCGAGTCCTTCCGCGCGGAGGGAGGCACCGTGCTGCTGACCACGCACTACATGGAGGAGGCCGCCACGCTCTGCGACCGCGTGGCGATCGTCGATCGCGGCCGCGTGATTGCGCAGGGCACGCCGCAGGAACTGATTCGTTCGCTCGGCGCCGAGCACGTGCTCGACTTCACCGTTGACGGAGGTGATATCGCTCTCGAGCGTCTGGAGGCGCTCGCGGGAGTCCAGAGCGCGACGAAGCGCGACACCGGCTACTCGATCACGACGTCGAGCACGCATCAGGCGGTGCCGGCGCTCCTCGGCGTGATCGGCGAGTCTCGTGCGCGGCTGACGATGCTCAACACGCACAGTGCCACGCTCGAAGATGTCTTCATGGCGCTGACCGGCCGCCATCTGCGGGACGAATAACGTGCGTTCGATGATCAGGCGCAGCCCCTTCGCACAGTTGACGCTCGTCAAGCTGCGCGAATACACACGCGAGCCCGAGGCCCTTTTCTGGGTCTTCGTGTTCCCCGTCGTGATGGCCCTGACGCTCGGGATTGCGTTTCGGGCCGGTGACGCGGGGCAGGTGCGTGTCGCGGTCGTGGGTGACGGCGCGAGCGCGCCACTCCTGCGCGCGCTTTCGGCCGACCCGCGCGTGATCGTGCGGCAGACCGACAGCCAGTCGGCCGACGCGCTGCTGCGCGACGGCAAGGTCGCGCTCGTCGTGGTGGCGGGGGAGCCGGTCGGCTACCGCTTCGACAGGACGCGCCCCGACAGCGCGCTCGCGCGATTCACCGTGGACGATGTATTGCAGCGCGCATCCGGACGCCGCGACGCCTTCGCGCCCGCCGAGCAGCTCATCGCCCTTCCTGGAAGCCGTTACATCGACTGGCTCGTGCCAGGTTTGCTCGGCGTCAACATCATGATGACCGGCCTCTGGGGCATCTCGTTCGGCATCGGCATGTCGCGCGCGAAGAAGCTGCTCAAGCGGCTGTCGTCCACGCCGATGCGGCGCTCGCACTTTCTCGGCGCGCAGATCGCCGGCCGCCTCGTGTTCCTGCCGGCCGAAGCGGCGATTCTGCTGGTGTTCGCGCACTTTGCGTTCGGGGTGCCGTTCAAAGGGCCTCTCTGGCTGCTCGCGCTGCTCACGCTCATCGGCGCGATCTGCGGCGCGTGCATGAGCCTGCTCATCGCGAGCCGCGCCCGCAGCTTCGAGGCGGTGTCGGGCCTGATCAATCTGGCGACGATGCCGATGTGGATCTTCTCGGGCGTGTTCTTCTCCTCCGCGAATTTCCCCGAGGTGATGCAGCCGTTCATCCAGGCGCTGCCGCTCACGGCGCTCAACGACAGCCTGCGGGCCGTCATGCTCGCAGGCGCGGGCCCCGTCGACGTCGCGCACGAGATCGCCATCATGGGCGTGTGGTCGATCGGCTGTTTCGCGGCGGCGCTCAAGATCTTCAGGTGGCAGTGACCGGGCTCGAGACCGGGGACGGCAGACGCTCGGCCGTCCTGATTGATCTCGACGACACGCTGTTCGATCATCGCGGCGCGGCGCGTCGCGCGCTGCGGACTGCGGCCGATGCCGATCCCGCGCTCGCGCGCCTGGCGTTCGACGCGCTCGAGGCGCGTCACCGCATCGTGCTCGAAGCGCTGCATCGCGATGTGCTCGAAGGACGCATGACCGTCGACGAGGCGCGGGCGCTGCGTTTCCGCACGCTGATAGAAGAACAGGGGGAGGCGTGCGACGTCCCGCGCGTCGATCGAATCGCCGGCGTCTACCGCGCGGCGTATCAGCAGGACTGGTCGTGCCTGGCGGGCGCGCGCGAATTGCTCGAGGAGTTGAAAGCTCGAGGCGCGCGCATCGCCATCGTCACCAACAACATCGTGAGCGAGCAGGTGTCCAAGCTGAAGCGGCTGGCGCTCGAGCCGCTCGTCGATGCGCTGGTCGTGTCGGAAGCTGTGGGCTCGTCGAAGCCCTCGGCCGCGATCTTCGAGCACGCGCTCGCGCAACTGGACGCGCGCGCGACTGATGCGGTGATGCTCGGCGACAGCTGGACGGCTGATGTCGAGGGAGCGCTCGCCGCCGGCATCGCAGCGGTCTGGTTCAACCCGCGCCGCTCCGCCCGTCCCGGATCGGAGGCGCCGGTCATCGAGATCGCGTCGCTCGAGCCCGCCGGCGCAGTGGCGGACCTCATCCTCGGCTATTCTGTCTCACCGTGACGTGTTTGCTCGCCTTCACGCTGGCTGCCTGGGCCGCGCAGTCGCCTCTTCCTGCATTCGACGGGACCGCGAAACAGGTGACGGTCGCGATCCCGCGCATCGATGCCGGCATCACGGTGGACGGGGCGCTCAGCGAGACTGAGTGGAACAGGGCCGCAACGCTCAGCGGCTTCTCGCAGTACACGCCGGTTGATGCTCGACGGGCCGAGCACCGCACGGAAGTGCTGGTCTGGTACTCGCCGACGGCGATTCACTTCGGCATTCGCGCGTTTGCGGACGCCTCGACTATCCGCGCCACGCTCGCGCAACGCGATCGCATCGACACGGACGACGCCGTCGAGATCTATCTGGGCACATTCAACGACAGGCGTCAGGCGCTGCTGTTCGGCGTCAACCCGCTCGGCGTGCAGGTGGATGGCGCCCTCGTCGAGGGCGCGGCGGGCGGGCAGCGGGGCGGCTTCGGCGGCCTGGCCGGCGGGCGCGAAGCCGCCGATCTGAGTCAGGACTTCATCTTCGACTCCAAAGGCCGCGTGACCGCGTGGGGATACGAAGTCGAAGTCCGGATCCCGTTCAAGACGCTGCGCTATCAGCCGCGTGAGACGCAGGACTGGGCGCTGCACATCATTCGGCGCGTGCAGCAGACGGGGCACGAAGACAGCTGGGTGCCGGCGTCGCGCAACGCGGCATCGTTCCTCTCGCAGTCCGGCACGCTCACCGGCCTGACGGGTCTGCGGCGAGGCCTGGTCCTCGACGTCACGCCGGTGGTCACCGCGCGTGCCGACGGCGTGTCGGGCGCGGAGGGATGGGGCTACGACACCGGGCGCCCCGACTTCGGCGCGAACGTGCGCTGGGGCGTCACATCGAACCTCACGCTCAACGGGACAATCAATCCGGACTTCTCGCAGGTCGAGGCGGACGCGACGCAGTTCGTGTTCGACCCGCGGCAGGCTATCTCGTTCCAGGAGAAACGGCCGTTCTTTCTCGATGGCATCGAGCAGTTCGCCACGCCCAACAACCTGATCTACACCCGCGCGATCGTCGCGCCGCTCGGCGCGGCCAAACTCACGGGCAAGGTCCGCGGCACCTCCGTCGGCGTGCTCACGGCCGTGGACGATGATGCGGTGTCCCGTCTGGGCGGCAACCACCCTTTCTTTGCGATCGCGCGGGTGCAGCGCGACCTGCCCGGTAACGCGCGCGTGGCGCTCGTCTATACCGATCGCACCGAGGACGGCGCGAGCAATCGGGTGATCGGCGTCGACACGCGCGTGCCGCTTGCCGGCATCTATACCATCGATGCGCAGGCCGCCGTCAGCCGCGACCGCATCGATGCGCCGCAGACGGCGGCGGGCACGGCCTCCGTCATCACGGCGCCCCTCTGGCAGGTCGCCGCTGCGCGCAACGGCCGCCGCTACAGCTTCCGCTACCAAGCGCGAGGGATTGACGATGACTTCAGAACGCGGGCAGGGTTCATCAGCCGCGCCGGCGTGATGAACGTCAACCTTGTCAATCAGCTCGCGTTCTACGGACCGCAGGGCAGCTGGTTCGCGCGCTACACGGGAGACGTCACGCTCGACGGACTGTGGAGGTACGCGGGCCTGGTTGATCCCGGCCTCAATCAGGAGCGCAAGCTGCACTTCAATCACAACGTGCTGCTGCGCGGAGGATGGCGGGCGGGGGTCTCGGTACTCGTCGAGCGGTTCGGCTACGACAGCGGTCTCTATGCGAACCATCGGCTCGTCTCGACGGCCGCCGACGGCTCGGAGACGTATCAGCCGTTCACCGGTACGCCGACGCTCCCCAATCTCGACTGGCTGGTCAGCGCCGGCACGCCCCGCGTGAAAGGCCTGCAGGGGAATTTCTTCTATCTGCGCGGGCGCGACGAAAACTACTTCGAGTGGGCGTCGGGCGACGTCGTGTACGCCAGCTTCAACCTGCAGTGGCGGCCGACCGAGCGTTTCCGCACCGATCTTTCATACGTGACGCAGACCGTCAAGCGGCCTTCGGACGGTAGCGAGGTCAGCGCGCGGCACGTTCCGCGAGCGCGCGTGGAATATCAGCTGACGCGAGCGGTCTCGTTCAGATGGATTGGCGAATACGCGAGCGACACGCGGGACGACCTGCGCGATGATTCGCGCACGAATTTGCCCCTCGCCGTCTACAACCCGTCGACGGGCGCGCATACGAAGCTGCTGTCGTTCCAGCGCAGGTCATTCCGCTCCGATGTGCTCTTCTCATGGGTGCCCGCACCGGGCACGGTCTTCTACGCGGGCTACGGGTCGGCGGCCGCCGATGCGGGCCGGCCCTCGGGACTCGCGCGCGTGTCGGACGGCTTCTTCATCAAACTGAGCTATCTCTTCAGGATCTAGCCGGGCCGAGATCGACCCTTCTGTATTCTGTCTTCTGTCTTCTGTATTCGTCCGTGTTCGTAGCGATGACGATGGCGACGCCGGGCGTCTGCTGCACGACGCGGTGCCATGCCTCGAGCCCCGCGGCGTCGAGCCCCGTCTCCGGCTCGTCGACGAGCAGGAGCGCCGGCCGCGCGGCCAGCGCGCGGGCGATCGCGATGCGCTGACGCTGGCCTGTCGAGAGCGTGCGCACGTCGGCCGCGGCAAACGCAGCCGCGTCGAGCGCGTCGAGCGCCGCGTCCGCCGCTCCGCGCTCGCCGCGTGAGGCCAGCAGCACGTTGTCGAGTCCTGTGCCGGCGTAGAGATAGGGCGCCTGGTGCACGTAGACGGCGCCGCCCGGTCCCCGTGCGATGCGCGTGGCCTCTCCGGCCACCGGCGGGAGCAGCGACGCCAGTGTCTTGAGCAGCGTGGTCTTGCCGGATCCGTTGGCGCCGCGCACGGCGATGCGATCGCCGGCCGCGATATCGAGATCGGGCACCGGCGCGACGCGCACGCCCGCGTAGCCGACGACGAGGCCGCGCGTGCGCAACAGTGTCGCGTTCATGACGGCCCCCTCAGCCAGCGCGAATGCACGCTCGCATTCACTGCGAGCGCAATGACGAGCAGAATCAACCCGAGCGCCATGGCGCGGCCATCGTCACCCTTGGTGTGCTCGAGCGCGATGACCGTGGTCAGCGTGCGCGTCTCGCCGCGGATGTTGCCGCCGAGTATCACCGCGGCGCCCAGCTCGGTGAACACGCGCGCGAAGGCGAGAAGCAGCGCCGAGACGATCGCCGCGCGTCCTTCGCGCAGCAGCACGCGCAGCCGCGTCAGCGCTCCGAGCCCCAGCGTCGCCGCCGTCTCGTGCGCGGACGCCGGCAGGCGCTGCACGGCGACGAGTGTCAGCGCCGCGATGATGGGGAGCGCGAGCACGGTCTGTCCGGCGATCATCGCGACACGCGTGTAGAGCAGATCCATCCATCCGAGCGGACCGCTCGCGCTGAGGGCGAAGTAGAGCAGCAGGCCGACGACGACCGTGGGTAGCGCCGTCAGTGTGTGGATGAGCGACGAGGTGATGCGGACCGCGCGGCCCCGCGCGTGTGCGAGCAGATAGCCGAGCGGCACGCCCAGGCACGTTGCCAGTACGAGCGCCGCGCCCGAGACGAACAGCGACACGCCCGTGACGTGCCAGACGTCGGCGTCACCGGTGAGAATCAGTCGCAGCGCGTCGGCCAGCAGCTGCACGGATCAGCGCGCTCCCGCGGGCAGGGACTCGGGGCGTGCGCGCGCCGATCCGGCAGGCCAGCCGAAGAACACCTGGCGGCCGTCGATCCGGAAGGCGTCGATGCGCTGCTGGCCGGCCCCTTCGACGAGCCATCGCCAGAGGCGCTCGGCCATCTCCGACGTGCGTGCCGGCGCGGTGCTGAGGATCATTGCCGCATATGTATTGAGCAACACGGGATCGGATGCGAACAGCGCACGGAGGCGAACCGCGGCGGCCAGCCTGGCCAGCGTCGCTTCATCGGTGAGCACGTAACCCTCGCGCTCGGAGGCGACGCGCAGCGTTGGCGCCATCCCCTGGCCCGTCTCGATCAGCGCGGCCGGCGCGGGCCGCGTGCCCGCGCTGATCCAGAGCTGCTTCTCGCGTGCGTGCGTGCCGGATTCGTCGCCGCGCGAGACGAACAGCGCGCCGGACCGCGCAATGCGCGTCATCGCGTCCGCCGCCGACGCCGCTCCGGCAATCGAGGCGGGGTCGGACACTGGCCCCGCGATGACGAAGCGGTTGAACATCACCTTGCCGTACGACCGCACGAGGCCATCGTCGAAGAGCGCGCGCTCGCCGATCGGCTCGTGCGTGAAAAGCAGCGCGACGTCGCCGCGCCGGCCGAGTTGAAACGCCTGGCCGCTGCCGACTGCGATCACCTGGAGGTCGACCCCGGCCTCCTGCTCGAAGGCGGGCACGATCGCGTCGAGTAGCCCGGAGTTGTCGACGCTCGTCGTGGTGGCGATGCGCAGCGTGTCGGGGGAAGGGCCACAGGCGGCAAGCGATGCGAGGGCGATGGCGGCAATCAGCAGGCGGGTCATCGAGTGGGTAGAATCATGCCATGAGCCAGACACCGCCGACCGTACGCGCGCAGGCTGCGGGCCTGCGCGACGAGCTCCAGGCCGTTCGCACGCGCTTCGAGGCTGTGATCGCGCGGGCTGACACCAGCGCGATCTTCTCGCGCCAGCCGGCCTCGGGCTCGTGGAGCGCGGGACAGTGTCTGGAGCATCTCAATCACACCAATCGGGCGTACCTGGCGAAGCTCCGGCCGGCGCTCGCCAGTGCGGTGCCGGGGACCGGGGACGTGACCGCGCCGCTTCTCAGCTCCTGGTTCGGACGCAAGTTCGCCGCATCGATGGACGAGCAGGTCTCGTTCAAGGCGCGCGCGCCGAAGTCGGTCGTGCCTGCCGTGACGCTCGATCGTGACGCCGTGACGGGCGAGTTCCGCCGCCTGCTCGGCGAGATGGAGGCGGTGCTCGATCGCAGCCGCGCCATCGACCTCAATCGCGTCACGTTTCCGAGCCCGCTCTTCCGCCTGGTGAAAATGCGGGCCGGCACGGCGCTGCGGATCCTGCTCGCCCACATGCGCCGGCATCTCGCGCAGGCCGAGCGGGCGCTCGACTGGCACGCCCCTTGATACCGTCCTGCCCGAATGGGCCTTTCCGTATCTCCTGACCGCCTGAAGCGCTACGCCGGCATGGCGCGGCTGCTCTACAAGTACGGCAACAGCGACATCGTGAAGCGCGCCGGCCTCGAGGATGTGCTCGAGACGGAGCCGAACGGCGCCGAGACTCCCGTTCCCGCCGACCCTGCGGCGAAGGAGTTCGCCGACGATCTCGAACGGCTCGGCCCGGCCTACATCAAGCTTGGGCAGCTGCTGTCGACCCGCGGGGATCTGCTTCCGCCGCAGTATCTCGACGCGCTCGCGCGACTCCAGGACAAGGTCGAGCCGTTCTCGTTTGCCGAGGTCGAACAGATCGTCCAGGAGGAGCTCGGGTTCCGCATCTCGAAAGGCTTCACGACGTTCGACTCGACGCCGATTGCCGCCGCGTCGCTCGGACAGGTTCATCGCGCGACGCTGCGCGACGGCCGGCAGGTCGCCGTCAAGGTGCAGCGTCCCGAGGCGCGCGCGCAGGTCGCGAGCGACCTCGACGCGTTTGCCGACATCGCCGACTTCCTCGATCGCCGCACCGATGCGGGACGCCGCATGTCGTTTTCAGGTGTCGTCGAGGAGTTCCGCGCGACGATCCTCGAGGAGCTCGACTACCGCCGTGAAGCGCAGAACCTGCTGACGCTCAAAGGCAACCTCGCGCGGTTCCCGCGCATCTTCATCCCCGCGCCGATCGACGGTTACACGAGCGGACGCGTCCTCACCATGGAGTACGTCCAGGGGCACAAGATCACCAAGCTCAATCCCGTCGTGCGCATCGACATCGACGGCGAGGCGCTGGCCGAGGAGCTGTTCCGCGCCTACCTGCGCCAGATCATCATCGACGGCTTCTTCCATGCCGA
>JALYRV010000181.1 GCA_030855205.1 Acidobacteriota bacterium
GTGCTGCCGATCGGCAGCACGAAGCCGGCGATCTTCTGGGGTACGCCGAGCTGTTCCTGTGCGACGTCGAGGGCCGTCGGCAGCGTCGCGCTGCTCGAGCTCGTCGAGAATGCCGTCACCAGTGCGGCGCGGATGCGTGAATAGAACTTCAGTGGCGACATCCCCACCAGGAAGCGCACGATGACCGACAGCGTCAGCGCGACGTGCGCAGCCAGGGCAATCAACACGGTGATGACGAACGCCGCCACGGCAATCATCAGGTCGAATCCGAAGCGCGACGACACCGTGAAGATGAGCGCCGCGACACCGAGCGGCGCCAACAGCATCGCGAAGTGGATGATCGCCGTGACCACGGCGTTGAGCGCCTCCAGCACGTCTATCATCGGCTTCGCCCGCGCGGGCGGAATGAGCGTCAGCGCGGCGCCGAACATCAGCGCGAAGAAGATGATCCCGAGAAGGTCGGCCTTCGCCGCGGCGTCGATGGGATTGCGCGGCACGATATTGACGAACGTGTCGACGCCGAACTTGTTCTGCTGGGACGTCTCGACGCGCGTGGCCGCATCGCCGGCGAATCGCGACATCAACTCGACGCGCGTCTCGGGCGTGATCCGCTCCCACGGCCGCATGATGTTGACGACGAACAGCCCCAGCGTGCACGCCAGCATCGTCGTCACCAGGAAATATCCGATGGCCTTGCCGCCGATGCGGCCGGCCTTCCGGATGTCGCCGACGTTGGCCACTCCGAGCGCGATGCTCGCGAACACCAGTGGCATGACGACCATGAACAGCATCCGCAGGAAGATCTGCCCAACCGGCACGGCAAACCACGTATTGATGCGCTCGATTGTCGGATGCCCGGGACCAAACGTAAGGTTCGCGCTGACGCCCAGCACGACGCCGACGACCAGACCCAGGAGGATCTTGGTGTGCAGCTTCATGCCCTTGCCGGTGGTGCCGATCGATTCGCTCATGGGACGTGACTATATCGTGGGTCGGTGGGTACGTGGCTATGGTGGGTACGGTGGACGGTGGGGGCGTGGGTTGGACGTGGACGTGGGCGTGGGCGGGCTCGGCGGGTGGCAGAATCTCTCACAGCGCCTCGCAGAAGCGGGTGCTCGAGTTCCTACCGCTTCAAACCCGCCGAGTTCGCGAACTTCGTGAAGTACGCCCGAGGATCTTTACAGGAGTTGCGCACCGCCTGCCTGACGGCGTCGCGAAGCGGCACTACTCAGAGACAGATATCGAGCAGATTCTGGAGATGGCCGAGAGGCTGGCCAGAGTCCTCGGCGGCCTCTATTTCCGCCTGAAGCGTCAGGCCGAAGCCAGGCGCGCCAAGAAGAGCGAACCGAAACCACCTGACCCACGCCCCCACCGTCCACGCTGAACCACCCAAGCCACGTACCCACCTACCCGCCACTGCCTTCTCCCGTCAGCTGCTTCACGATATCTCCCATCACCGCCTTCGCGTCTCCGAACAGCATCAGCGTGTTGGGGGCGAAGTACAACTCGTTTTCGATGCCGGAAAACCCCGGGTTCATGCTGCGCTTGATGCAGAGCACGGCGCGGGCCTTGTCGGCGTCGATGATGGGCATACCGTAGATCGGGCTCGCCGTGTCGGATCGCGCCGCCGGATTGACGACGTCGTTGGCGCCGATGACCAGCACGACGTCGACCTGCGGCATGTCGGGATTCACATCGTCCATCTCGACGAGACGGTCGTACGGGATGTCGGACTCCGCGAGCAGCACGTTCATGTGACCGGGCATGCGACCGGCCACCGGGTGCACGGCGAACTTCACGTCCACGCCGCGTTTGGTGAGCTGGTCGTACAGCTCGCGGGCGCGGTGCTGCGCCTGCGCGACCGCCATGCCGTAGCCCGGCACGATCACGACCTTGTCGGCCTGCGACATCATCATGGCCGCGTCCGCCGGCGTGGCGCTCTGCGCGACCTTCGCTTCGCCCGTCGCCGCGGTGCCGGTCGGCGCCGATCCGAACGCGCCGAAAAGCACGTTGGTCATCGGCCGGTTCATCGCCTTGCACATGACCACCGAGAGGATGAAGCCCGACGCGCCGTCGAGCGCGCCCGCGGTAATGAGCAGCAGGTTCTCGAGCACGATGCCCATGAGCACCGCCGAGATGCCGGCATACGCATTGAGGAACGAGATCACCGTCGGCATGTCGGCGCCGCCGATCGGCATCAGCAGCGCGACACCGAATCCGAGGGCGAGCACGATGATGATCGGCACGGCCCACGATGCGGTCGGGTTGATCACGAGATAGACGCCGAGCAGCAGCGCGCCAACCAGCAGCGAGAGGTTGACGACGTTCTGGAAGGGATACGTGATCGACTTCGACGGAATCCAGTCGGCGAGTTTGCCCGCCGCCATCAGGCCGCCGGTGGCGGTGAGGCACCCGAGGATGATCTCGAGCGAGATGACGCCCGTGCGGAACGGCGTGAGGCCGCCCTCCTCGAGCCAGAGGTAGTACTTCGCGGTGCCGACGAGCGCCGCGGCCATGCCGCCGAACGCCTGCGACAGGCCCGTCCGCTCGGGGACGGCCGTCAGCGGCACGCGGGAGAGCGGGATGCCGACGGCTGTGCCGAGCACGGCGGCAATCGCGATCAGCTCGTAGTTGACGACATCGGGCCTGACGAGCGTCGCGACGACGGCGACGGCCATCGCGACGACGGCCGAGGCGACGGCGCGCCGCGCCGTTTCGGGGCTCGACATCCATCGCAGCGCGAGGATGAACAGCGTTGCCGATACCAGATACGCCGCCCCCACCACCAGCGTCATGACGCGTTCGTCTCGCGCTTCTTGAACATCGCGAGCATGCGCCGCGTGATCAGGAATCCGCTCACCAGGTTCGTGGTCGACGCGAACACGGCGGCCGCGGCGAGCCATGTCGGCAGCCCCGCCTCGTGGTCGCCTCCGGCGACGAGAATGGCGCCGACGACCGCGACTGACGAAATCGCGTTGGTCAGTGACATGAGCGGCGTGTGCAGCAGGCGCGACACGCCCTTGATGACCGCCATCCCCACAAAGGAGGCCAGCATCAGGACGAAGAGCGCCGTGATCGGATCGAGCGTTGTCATCGGGGACCCCCGGGACGGGCTGACGCCTGCCCCCTACTTTCGAGCGGCGCGCCGCTCGCGCCAGCTCTGGAAAGCCGCCGCGGCCATCGGCAGCAGCGACACGGCAATGATACCCAGCACGACGAGCGAGAAGTTGTCCTTGACGATAGGGATGTTGCCGAACAGATATCCGGCCATCACGCAGACGCTGATCCAGATCAGCGCGCCCGCGATGTTGAACGCGGTGAAGGTCGCGTACGTCATGTAGCCGGCCCCGGCCACGAACGGCACGAACGTGCGCACGATCGGCACGAAGCGCCCGCTGACGATGGCCATGCCGCCGTAGCGCTCGAAGAACGTGTGCGCCTTGTGGAGATGCTCGCGGTTGAGCAGGGCGTGCCAGAAGCCTTTGTGATCGTGCGCGCCGAAGATCTTCGGCCCGAAGTACCGCCCGGCGGAGTAGTTCACCGCGTCACCGAGGACGGCCGCGACGAAGAGCAGCGGCAGAATGATCCGGAGATCCAGCGCGCCGGTCGCGCAGAGCGCGCCGCATGCGAAAAGCAGGGAATCGCCCGGCAGGATAGGGGTGACCACCAGGCCGGTTTCGGCGAAGATGATGGCGAAAAGGAGCGCGTACACCCAGACGCCGTATTGGGCGACGACGCCGGCCAGGTGCTCATCGAGGTTCAGGAACAGATCGACGACGAATTCCATCAGGTCATGGAAGGATACCTCACGCCGGGGCCCGGACTCGGCCGGCGGTCACACCACGCGCGACGCTGAAGTTGTGTTCGCTCCGCAGCAGCTGCGCAAGCGCGACGGGTCAGACTTTCTGCATCTCGCCGCCGCAGCAGCAGCGCGGCGCCTGATCGCCGCCCCCGGCTTCGAAGACGTCCTGCTCGCGATGCAGCCAGCCGAGGCGCACGATCCCGACGACGTTGTGGCCGAGATCAGCCTCGCGCAGCTCGCGCGATCCACCGGCACCTTCGTCGATCGCATCAGCTACAAGTAGTACGAGGGAGGCCAGATGATGTATATCAGGCCGTCGGCGCACAGGGCGCTGACCGGCGATGTCGCCGGTTCATTCGAGCGAACAACGGCCAGCCGCCCCGGGAGTAGCTTTTGCAGGCCGTTGCGACATGAGGCGTCACAAACTCCTGCTGACCTGTGCGGTCATCGTCGCCCTGACCTGTGCGGTCATCGCCGCCTTGACGAGTGTCGCGGCCTGCGGCGCGTCCGCGCGCCTGCCGGTCAGCGCGGGTGTTGGCCCGACCCCTGCGCTGCCGGCGCCCCGCACGTCGCTCATACCGGTCGTGAATGTCGTGGACGCCAAAGGCTGGGCCGGCGATGCGCAGCCCCAGGGCACCGACGGCACCGTGGTCCAGGCGTTTGCCCGTGGCCTCGACCACCCGCGATGGCTTTACGTGCTCCCGAACGGCGACGTGCTCGTGGCCGAAACCAACGCGCCTCCCCGACCCGACGATGGGAAGGGGATCAAAGGCTGGTTCTTCAAGTATTTCCAGAAGAAGGCCGGGGGGGCAGTGCCGAGCGCCAATCGCATCACGCTGCTGCGCGACGCGGATGGCGACGGCGTCGCCGAGACGCGATCGGTGCTGCTTCAGAACCTGATGTCGCCCTTCGGCATGGCGCTCGTCGGCGATGTCTTGTACATCGCGAATAGCGACGCGGTCGTGCGCGTGCCGTACACGACCGGGCAGACGCAGATCGCGGCCGCGCCGGTCAAGGTGGCGGACCTGCCAGCCGGCCGGCTCAATCATCATTGGACGAAGAGCCTCATCGCGTCGCCCGATGGCGCACTGCTCTATGTCGGCGTCGGGTCCAACAGCAACGTCGCCGAGAATGGAATCGATCTCGAGATAGGACGCGCGGCCATCTGGGAGATCGATCCGAAGACAGGCCGGCATCGCGTGTTCGCGTCAGGGCTCCGAAATCCCGTCGGAACGGCGTGGGAGCCAGCGACGGGGATGCTGTGGACGGCCGTCAACGAACGCGACGAGCTCGGAAGCGACCTCGTGCCCGACTACATGACCTCGGTGCGAGACGGCGGCTTCTACGGATGGCCCTACAGCTACTTTGGCGCGAATGTCGACACGCGCGTGAAGCCGCAGAGGCCGGATCTCGTCGCAAGCGCGATCGTGCCCGACTACGCGCTCGGTCCGCACACCGCGTCGCTCGGACTCGCGTACTCCGGCAGCACCACGCTGCCCGCGCAGCTACGGGAGGGAATGTTCGTCGGCCAGCACGGATCCTGGAACCGCAAGCCGCGCAGCGGCTACAAGGTGATCTTCGTGCCATTCGCAAATGGCAAGCCCTCGGGGCCGCCGATCGACGTGCTGCTCGGGTTCGTCAACGACAACGGCGACGCGATGGGGCGTCCGGTCGGCGTGGCGATCGACAGGCGCGGTGCGCTGCTGGTCGCCGATGATGTGGGCAATGTCGTGTGGCGCGTGAGCGGCGCGGCGCGTTAACGCAAACGGCGTCAGCCGATCGTGGTCGTGGGCGTCTCACGGGCCAGCCATTTCCGCGCGGCTGCAATCAGGATGATCCCCACGCAGCACATCATGATGATGGTCAGTGACGTGTTCATCCAGCCCTGGAACTGCATCTCGAGCCGTGGCCCCGTGGCCATCGGCCAGAAGCTGTCGCGCACGCTCAGGAACCCCGCCGACAGCGTCGTCACCGCCACGAAGCACATCGGGCCGAGCGTCACCCATGCGTAGCGCCGTTTGCCGGCGTTGATCAGGACTGTCGTGCCGACCGCCAGCGCGACCGTCGCCAGCAGCTGGTTCGCGATGCCGAACATCGGCCAGATCGTGCTGATGCTCCCGGTCCAAATGAAGTACGCCCAGGCGAGCACGACCGCCGCCGTCGAGAGCGCGGCGCCGGGCATCCAGCTGTGGTCCGCCATTTTCGAAAGGCCTGGCGCGCGGCCGGCGAACTCGCCGACGAGGAAGCGCGCGACGCGCGTGCCCGTGTCGATCGTCGTGAGGATGAACAGCGCCTCGAACATGATGGCGAAGTGGTACCAGTAGTCCATCAGGTGGCGCATGCCCGGGAGGCTGCTGAAGATCTGCGCCATGCCGACGGCGAGCGACACCGCGCCGCCCGGGCGCCCCGCGACGGTCTCGCCGACCTGCGACTCGAGCATCGCGAGGTTGACCGCAGGCTCGTTCAGTGTCTGGAACACGGCCGGCGACGTGTTGATGGCGAAGTAGTCGCCGGGGTAGAGCGCCGAGGCGGCGATGAGTGCCATCACGCCGACGAGCCCTTCGATCAGCATCGCGCCGTAGCCGATTGGCCGGATGTCCGACTCCTTGTCGATCATCTTCGGCGTCGTGCCGGATCCAATGAGCGCGTGGAAGCCCGAGATCGCGCCGCACGCGATCGTGATGAAGGCGAAAGGGAACAGTCCGCCGGGGATGATCGGTCCGCCGCCGCGTATGTGCTCGGTGAACGCGGGCATCCGCAGCGTCGGGTTGACGATGATCACGCCGATCACGAGGAACGCGATCGTGCCGATCTTCATGAACGAACTCAGGTAGTCGCGCGGGCAGAGCAGCAGCCATACGGGCAGCACCGACGCGATGAATCCGTACACGGCAATCGAGATGATCAGCTGCTCGCGCGACAGCGTCAGCATCTCGCCCAGCCAGCTCGCGGCGATCGGCTTGCCGGCGATGACGGCAAGCAGCAGGCCGGCGACGCCGATCACCGTGGCCTCGCCGACCTTGCCGGGCCGGAACTTGTACATGTAGAGGCTCATCAGCAGCGCCAGCGGAATCGTCATGCCGATCGAGAACACGCCCCACGGGCTGTCGGCC
>JALYRV010000033.1 GCA_030855205.1 Acidobacteriota bacterium
GGGCATGGGACTCGTCCGGCGCGTGTGGCTCGAGCCGGACGTCGACATTCATCCCGCGGCGGCCGGGGCCATCCGATCGTTCGACGCCGCCGTGATCGGGCCGGGCAGCTTCTACACGAGCCTGATGCCGATCCTGCTCGTGAAGGGGGCGCGCGAGGCGTTTGCCAGCGTCGACGGTCCGATCGTCTTCGTCGCGAACCTGCTGTCGGAAGGACTGGGGATGGAAGGGATGACGGCCGCCCGGGGCGCGTCCCTGATCGAGGAGGCCATCGGCCGGCCGGTTGACGTGATCGTGTTCAACACGGGCCGGCCGCCGGCCGAAGTGCTCGCGCGCTATGCCGCCGAGCGCAAGACGCCGCTGGATCTCGGCGACGTCAGCGAGGGCTGCGAAGTCGTGACGGGGAACTTCTGGCGCGGCGACATCGCGCGGCACGATCGGCGGCGCCTGGGCACCGCCGTGTGGGCCGCGCTCGCGCAGAAGCTCTGTCTCTGATCCTCGGCTAGGACTTGACGCGCGCCGCGCTCCACGGCATTTCGCCGAACGGCCCGGTCATCATCCCCGCGAGCGTGCCATCGTCTTTCAGCGCGCCGGCGAAGCCGATCTGCATGGCGCCGTTGGGTGAGTCGAAGGCGATCCCGAACGCGATCTTGCCGTCGGCGAATTCCCCTTCCAGGGGCGTCTCCCCCTGCGGCCCGGTGAGCGTGCCCGTGAGCTTCTTGCCTTCGCTCTTGAAGACGATCGCGATGGTCATCGCGCCCTGGGGCGATTCGACGTTCATCGACCACTTGCCGTCGACGGTAGCCGCCTTCTGATCGGCCGGGGCAGGCGCCTGCGTCGCCTGGGCCGCGAGCGCGGGAGCCGAGAGCAGAGCCAGTGCGAGAACGATGTGCGATGCCTTCATGTCGAGCTCCTTCGAGTGCCGTTATTTTTCGCGGGCGGCCGTCCACGCGACGGTGCCCATTTCGCCGAAATTCCCCTTGCCGGCAAGCGTGCCGTCGTCCTTCAACTCCCCCTCGAAGGCGAGTGTCGTGGTCTCGAGCGCCACCGTGAACGACATCTTGCGTCCCTCGACGGCCCCTTCCACGCGCGACGACCCGTACCGGCCTGTATAGGTGCCGGAGATCTTACCGTCTTTCTGCGTCAGTTCGAGGAGCGGCGTGCCGCGCCCGGCTTCCATCTCGACCGCCATGCGCCATTTCCCGGTCAGGTCGGCAGGTTGAGCAGATGGAGTAACGGCGTGGGCGGTCGCGGTCATGGCGGCCAGGACACAGGCGGCTATGACCGTGGTGATCGTGTGTTTCAGTCGCATCGAGTGACTCTTTCCTTAAGTTCCGAATGAACGGTCGAACAGCTCTTCGATGGCGCGGCGGCCGTTGTCGGCGAGCAGGCGAGTGCCCGTGCCGGTGACGTGTACGTGCGTGATGACAGGGCCGTCGCCGGCGGCGCGCGGCTCCCATGCCGAGCCGCTCCACGACGACCAGGCGTTGCGTTCCTGATCGAAGACGTGCAGCGGCTTGTTGCAGATCTTCGCGAACTCCGCGCCCCAGCCCGTGCCGCCTCGCACCGTGCCGTCGCCCTGAATCGTGCCGATGACGTAGATTTCCTGGCCGTTGTTCACCTGATACCAGATGGTCTGCAGGATGCGGCGAATGGTCGGCGCGTCGGCGGTGTAGCGGCGGTTCATCAGGCGCCCCACATACTCGAGACTCACGTCGCCCGACGCGAGCTCCTCGTGGTTGAGCACCCGCAGCCCGCGCGTGCGCACGATATTGTGGCCGGCGAAGCTGAAGTTCACTTCTTCGATGCCGTGCCGCTCGGCCGCTTCGCCAAACGCCTGCTCGGCACCCGCCGCGCCGCCCGAGAACAGAATGCAGTCATCCCTGTTCATCGTTTCTTTACCGCCTTCCTGACGGGTTTCTTCGCGACCTTCCTGGTGACTTTCCTGGTGACCTTCTTCGTTCGAGCGGCTTTGATTCTTGCGGCTTTGTCGATGATGGCTTTCATCATCGCGCCCGTCGCGCCGCCTTCGGCGGGGCGGTTCGTCTGCCAGATGTCAGGATTGTCGGCAGCGAGGATGTCTTCCAGATCGCCTTCACTCTTGACGCTCTTCGGCGCGAACTCGGTGATATCGACCTCACCGGCCCAGTCGTCCTTGTGCTTGATCAGCAGCCAGCTGCGGCTGCTGTCACGGCTCGATCCGCTCTTGCCGCCCCAGCCGCTCGTGCGCACGAGCACCCAGGATCCTTTCAGCTTGTACCCGTCGAGCGTGAACTTGAGGTCCCCCTTCTTCAGCGCGGCGTCGATGTCGTCGACTTCCGGCTCCCACGTGCCGACGTCCCAGAGCATGACGATGCCGGCGCCGTAGCCGGAGGGGATGACCCCCTCGAACGTGCCGTAGTCGACCGGATGGTCTTCGACGTGCATCGCGAGGCGCTTGGTCTTTGGATCGAGGGAAGGACCCTTGGGCACCGCCCAGGAGAGCAGCACGCCGTCGTGTTCGAGGCGGAAGTCGTAGTGCAGGTGGCTGGCGAGATGCTTCTGCACGCAGAAGAACCGCTCCGTCCCTTTGCGCCGTGTGCGATCCTTCCCCTCGTCGCCGACCGGCTCCGGGGACTTGGTGAAATCGCGCTTCCGGTGATACTCGTTCAGCGGCACAGGAAAAGAATACCGGAATGTTCACGGCTGCCGTCATCGTCTACCTGATCTGTCTGGCCGGGCTCGGCGTCCGACAGATGCACCGCACGCACACCAGCGATGATTTCCTCCTGGCGGGGCGGTCGCTGCCCGGGCCGGTGCTCGTCTTTACGCTGCTGGCGGGCTGGATCGGATCGGGGAGCCTGTTTGCGGGGGCGAGCCTCGGCTATCGTGCCGGTTTCGCCGCGCTCTGGCAGTCGGCCGGGGCCTGGGTCGCCATCGTCATCATCTGCGTGCTCGCGCCACGCGTGCGCGCGCTCGGGCAGTACACGGTCGGCGACATCATCGAGCGGCACTACGGCGTGACCGCGCGGTCGATTGCGACCGCGGCGACGGTCGTCGCGTACACGTCGATTGCGGCGTTTCAATTTCGGGCGGGCGGACGGCTGCTCGCGCTGGTCTCGGGCATCGACCCTGATACCGGCACGCTGCTCACGGCGCTCTTCTGCATCGCGTTCGCGGCCGCCGCCGGCATGATGTCGCTCGCCTACATCGACGTCGCCAATGGCGTGATGATGATCGTGGGGGTGGGCCTCGCGGCCGGCTATCTCGCCGGGGCCGACGGCGGCGCGATTCTGACGCGTCTGCGCGCCGATCAGGTGACGGTGTTCGGCGCCCTCAATCCTGTCACAGACGCGCTCGCGCTCTTCCTGCCGACTCTCGTGCTGTTGCTCGGCGACGCGAGCATGTACCAGAAGCTGTTTTCGTCGCGCGACGCGCGCGCGGCCCGGTGGGGCGCGGCCGGCTGGCTGGCCGGCACGATCGTGGTCGAGACGCTCATCGTGGCGGTGGCGGTGTTCGGCAGCGCGCTCGTGCCCGGCCTCGACCCGTCCGGATCGGAAGCGATCATCATGCGCGTCGCCGTGTCGGCGCTGCCGGCAGCCCTGGGCATCCTGCTCGTGATTGGCGCGGCCGCCATCATCGTCTCGACCGCCAGCGCGTTTCTCCTCACGCCGGCCACGAGCCTCGTGCGCGACGTCTATCAGCGCCACGTCGATCCCGCCGCCGCGAGCGATCGCCTGATCTGGCTCACGCGCTACGCGATCGCCGGCCTCGCGATCGCGGGCCTCGTGCTCCTGCAGTTCTTCTCGACGATCCTCGAGATGGCGCTGTGGGCCTACACCATCTACGGCGCGGCCGTGACTCCGCCACTGATCGCCGCTTTCGTGTGGCCCAGAGTCACTCCGCGCGCCGCCGTCGCCTCGATGCTGACGGCGCTGACGACGACCGTGCTGACGCAACTGGTGGCGCCGGGATTTCCCGCCATTTTCCCCGCCCTCCTGTTGTCGGTGAGCGTCATGGTGGTGCTCAGTCTTCGGTCTGTCGTCAGTGAGACCCCGCCGCCGAGCTCTCCTTCATCATCTTCCTGATCGGAATGACGAGCGCGGCGAGGACGGCCGCGGCGATGAAGAGGGACATCGCCGTGCGCTGGAACAGCTCCGGCATCTGATTGAGATTCTCGGGATCGACGTGGCCGCCGACGATGCCGGCGATCAGATTGCCGAGCGCGGCTGCCATGAACCAGACGCCCATCATCTGGCCGGCGAACCGGCGCGGCGCGAGCTTGGTCATCGAGCTGAGGCCGACCGGGCTGAGCGCGAGCTCGCCCCAGGTCTGCAGCAGGTAGCTGAGCGTCAGCCACATCATCGACACCTTCACGAGACCGCCGCCGTCGACGACTCTGTTGGCGGCCATGACCATGACGAGGAAGCCGAGGCCCGCGAAAAACAGGCCGAAGGCGAACTTCGCCGGGCTCGACGGGTTGTTGCCGCGCCTGCCCATCGCCATCCACGCCATCGCGAAAATCGGCGCGAACAGAATGACGAACAGCGAGTTGACCGCCTGCAGCCACAACGTGGGGACTTCCCATCCGAAGAGCATCCGGTCGGTGAAGTCGCGCGCGAAGAGGTTCAGCGAGGTCGGAGCCTGCTCGAACGCGGCCCAGAAGATCGTCGCGAACACGAACAGGATGACGATCACGGCGACGCGCTTTTTCTCGTCCGTGGTCAATCCGGCCAGCAGGAACAGGTACAGGAAGTAGAGCACGGCCACGCCGAGCATCACGTCGCGCATGCGGGCAGCGACGGCCGGCGCGTGGATCGTGAAGACTCCCGCCATGGCCATCGCGACCACGCCGACGATGATCGCCACACCCACGGCGACGTACATCTTGACCTTGCGCTGCTCCTCGGGGCCGACGGACGGCTCGAGGCCGATCGAGCCGAGTGTCTTCGGTGCGCGCAGCTTGTAGGTGATGAGGCCGATCACCATGCCGACGCCTGCCGCGCCGAAGCCGTAGTGCCAGCCGACGCGCTCGCCGAGGTATCCGGTGATCAGCGGCGCTGCGAATGCGCCGATGTTGATGCCCATGTAGAAGATCGAGAACCCGGCGTCGCGCCGCGCCCCGCCCTCTGGATACAGGTCGCCGACGATGGCCGAGATGTTCGGCTTGAGCAGGCCGGTGCCCGCGACAATCAGGATCAGGCCGAGGAAGAACGTCGCCTGATGGAAGACCGCCGAGAGCGCGATGGCCAGGTGCCCGAGCGCGATCAGCACGCCGCCGTACCAGATGGCGCGGCGCAGGCCCAGCCAGCGGTCCGCGATCCAGCCGCCTGGCAGCGACGCCAGATACACGCACGCGGCGTAGATGCCGACGATGGCCGACGCGGTTTCGCGATCGAACCCGAAGCCGCCGTCGAACAGC
This sequence comes from Acidobacteriota bacterium, assembly GCA_030855205.1. Classification (GTDB taxonomy): domain Bacteria; phylum Acidobacteriota; class Vicinamibacteria; order Vicinamibacterales; family SCN-69-37; genus JALYRV01. Next base: position 5,400 of record JALYRV010000033.1, read on the forward strand.
GCGGCTGTCATGAAGAGCACGAGCAGCGGGCGAATCCCGTAGTACGAGAATCGCTCCCACATCTCCGTGAAGAACAGCGTCGACAGGCCGCGCGGGTGGCCGAAGAAGCTGCGATCGGCGGCGATGGCGGAGATATCGGAAGGCTTGGGCAATCCGGCGACTGGGGATGGGTCCACTACGGCTCCTCTGTTAAGGCGGCAGACGCTACGGCTTCTGGGGTACGTACCCGGGCGGGAGCGACGACTCGGCGCCGAAGAAGTAATCCTCCATGTGTTTGGCCACGAGCGCCTGCGCCTCCTTCTGGAAGGGGAGCAGCTTGTACTCGTTGAGGATCATCTTCATGCGCTCTTCCCACTGGGCCCAGGCCTCGGCGGAGACGTGCTGAAAGATGCGCTGGCCGAGCTCGCCGGGCCAGGGCGGTGTCGGAAGTCCGGGCAAATCCTTCTTCAATTTCACGCAGTACACGGTTCGATCGGCCACCCGGCGTTCCTCCGGGCAGCATCTTACATGAGTCCTCGCGGTGTAGTGAATCGCTCCATTGAGGTGGGCTATCCCTGCTGTTGCCCATAAGTGCGCGGAAACCGGCACTAGCATCCGTCCCGATGACCATTAGGCTGGTCCAGCGGCGTCCGGGTATGGCACAGTGTTTGATAGCCACCCCGACGGTTGCAATCACACGTGTGACTGCGCCGGCCGGTGGGAAGGGTGACCTCGACACGGGTCGATTCGGAGACATACGAACGAGAGGCGGGACATGACTGAGGCCACCGACCCTAAGCCGCAGCCCGGAGTGCCGGGGACGCCGGCCGGGCCCCAGGACGTGCCGCCGACACCGCCGGATGAACCCGCACCCGTCCCGGTGCAGGATCCGCCGGCAGAACCCGTGAATCCGCCGTACATCGTCGCGCAAGCGGCGGCGGCGACCCCCGCAAGGGAAGAGGACGCACGATCATGAATGAGACGCCGAAGACCGAGATGAACACGCCGGTACGCAAGGAGCGCCGCGGCTTCGCGTCGATGTCGGCCGAAAAGCAGCGTGAAATCGCCAGCAAGGGCGGCCGCGCGGCGCACGCCAAGGGCACCGCGCACGAGTGGACCACGGAAGAAGCCCGCGTGGCTGGCCGCAAGGGCGGACAGATCAGCCGCGGCGGCCGTGGCCGGTTGAGTGAGGGCTCCACGTCGGAGGCTCTCGAGCCGGCGGAGCTTTCAGGCGCCGAAACGCGCCGGATGGATTGATGCGGATACTGATGATGAAGATGACAGCGAGCAAGAGACAGACGTTGGAGGCGTCACCCATGATGAGACGAGTAACCATGGCCGTATTGGCCGTGGCAATGATGGCGGGAACCGCGTTCGCGCAGTCCACGACATCGATGATGCAGCCGGATCGCCGGCCAGCGACCACCACGGTTGACGGCGACACCGGTCTTTGGTTTGTACCCACGGCGGAAGTGCTCGGACCACGCAAGTGGTCGTTCAGCGCTTACCGTAAGAACTTCGACTTCGAGCAGGGCTTCACCGACGTGACCACCGTTCCGGTCACGTTCGCGTTCGGCCTGGGCGAGCGGGTCGAGTTCTTCACGGCCATCGAGGCCGTGCGCCGCATCGACCGCGACTCGCGGCCGATCTTCTTCGACAACGGCCGCGACGAAGGCGGTGGTCTGACCAACAACTTCCCGTTCGTGCGGGAAGCGTGGTCGGGCAACGACTTCGGCGACATCTGGGTTGGCGCGAAGTTCAACTTCATGTCGCAGTACGAGCAGGATCCGGTTTCGTTCGGCCTGCGCGGCCGCGTGAAGATCCCGACTGCCGACGAAGACGAAGGCGCGGGCACCGGCAAGATGGATTTCGGCGTCGACGCCATCCTGAGCGGTGAAGCGAACGAGCGCGTGGAGTGGGCCGGCACGGTCGGCTACCTGCACCGCGGCGATCCCGACACGATCGACATCTCGAACAGCTTCAAGTGGGGCTTCGGCCTGGGCTTTCCGTCGCGTCAGGGCCTGCGCCTGACGACGGAACTCCACGGCGAGTTCTACATGAACGACGATGTCACCACGACGACGCGTCTGGTGGGCCAGGACGGCTCGCGCTCGCCGCTCGTCTCGGGGCAGGACAGCCCGATCAACGCGACGGTCGGCCTCACGTGGCAGCACCGCAACGGCTTCTTCGCCGGCGCGGGCGTCAACTGGGCGATCAAGCTCGATGGCCGCAGCGAAGCGGGCAACTTCGAGGACGAAGGCGGCGACTCGCTCGGCCTTCAGCTGCGTCTCGGCTACCACCCCGGCGTGCGTGTCTACACGCCGCCCCCGCCGCCTCCGCCGCCCCCGCCGCCGGCGGCCATGGAGAACCGCGGACCGTCAGTGACGGTGCGCTGCGAGCCTGGCACGGTGTTCCCGGGCCGCACGGCGACCGTCATCGCGACGGCGCAGGATCCGGACGGTGACGCGCTCACGTATCGCTGGACCGCCGCCAACGGCACGCTCGCCACGGCGATGGATCGTCAGTCGGTCTGGACGGCTCCGATGGCCATTGGCTCCTACCCGGTCGTCGTGACCGTGACGGACGCCAGGGGCGCGACGGCGTCGGACACGGCGACCTGCCAGGTCGTCGCGGAACCGATGAAAGAGATCGTCTTCGAAGACGTCTACTTCGACTTCGACCGCTACTCGCTCCGTCAGGACGCGCTGCGCGTGCTCGACGAAGCGGTCAAGGCGATGCAGGACAACGCGTCGCTGCGCCTCGAGATCGAAGGCCACACCTGCAACATCGGCACGGCCGAGTACAACCTGGCGCTCGGCGAGCGTCGCGCGATGTCGGTGCGCGACTACCTCGTGAGCCGCGGGATCAGCACGGACCGCCTCCGCACCGTCAGCTACGGTGAAGAGCGTCCGAAGCACGACAACGCGCGCGAAGAGACCCGCCGTCTCAACCGCCGCGCCGCGCTCGTGGTCAGACTGACGGTCGAGTAGTAGTTCGACCGATTCGACGGGTTCGACTGGCCCGGGTCAGGCTGCACGCCTGCACCCGGGCCTTTCGAGCCCCGAGAGTCGACGGCAACAACCGGCCCAGAGGAACTCAATGAAATACGTCAACATCTATCTGATCGGGTACTTCGTCCTCGTCATTGGCGCCACGCTGGCCCTCTGGCAGTCGGGCGTGCTCGACTCCGTGCAGCCGATCTGGATCGGCATCGGCCTCATCATCGCTGTCGGACTCGGGATCATGCTGGCGGTGTCGTCCGGCAAACCCGAGATCACCCGGGAATAGCGCCGGGCGCGCTGCCCCGGACGCTATCGATCGCCGTGGTTCAGAGCCTCGATCCCTTGTCGATCTCCAGGCGCTCTCGGCCACGGCATTTTTCTGTAATCCTCCTGTTCTTTTTCATCCTCATCGCCGCCGGCTGCAAGGAAGACGGCGAAGTCCAGGTCTCGGGCTTCGAGTTGCAGGGCGTCGAGTCGATCGACGAGTCGCGCCTCAGGGGCGTCCTGGCGACGTCGAAGAGCTCGCGGCTGCCGTGGGGACAGAAGCGGTATTTCGATCGCGCGCGCTTCGAAGCGGATCTGCTGCGCGTCGCCGCGTTCTACGCCGACCGCGGATTTCCCGACGCGCGCGTCAAGTCGTACGACGTCGCGCTCAGCGACGATCAGAAGAAGGTCAAGCTCACGCTCGTCATCGAGGAAGGGGAGCCGGTGCTCGTCGAGCGGATCGCGTTCACCGGACTCGAATCGATGCCCGCCGATCGCCTGGAGTGGCTCAAAGGGCGGCTGTCGCAGAAGGAAGGGCAGCCCCGCGATACGGAGTTGCTGACGCTGTCGCGATCGATCGTGCTCGACGAGTTGCGCGATCGCGGCTACCCGCACGCGAGCGTGCGGATGACCGAAGCGCCCGGCGCCGGTCCGCGCGATCGCGTCATCACCATCGACGCCGACCGCGGGCGCCTCTCGACGTTCGGTGAGATCGAGGTCACCGGCAACTCCGAGGTCAGCGCACGCGTGATCCTCGAGCAGCTGACGTTCAAGCCCGGCGATCGGTACCGCCTCGGCCAGTTGCAGGAAAGCACGCGCCGGTTGTACGGCCTGGAGCTGTTCCAGTTCGTCACGATCGAAGAGGTGGCCCCCGATCCCGCCTCCGACGTCGTGCGCATGCGCGTGACGGTGAGCGAGGGCAAGACACGGCGCTTTCGCGCGACCGTCGGCTACGGCAGCGAGGAGCACGCGCGCGCGACAGCGAACTACCGCCACGTCAACTTCCTCGGCGGTGCGCGCACCGCCGGCGTCGAAGGCAAGTGGTCGTCGCTCGACCGCGGCGCGGGGGTGACCTTCGGCGAGCCGAACCTGTTCAGCAAGGTCGCGCTCAACGTGCGCGCCGAGAACTGGTTCTTCTCGCAGCCGCTCTACGATCTCGAAACGAAAGGCGGACGCGCGACGCTGTCGCGCCGGTTCGGCCAGCGCGGTCCGCTTTCGCGCGGGCGGTCCGTGACGACATTGTCGGCCGGCTACCTGCTCGAGTACGAAGACTACGTCGTGTCGCGGGAGGCGCTCGAGACGCCGTCGTTCCGGCCGACGCTGATCTCGCTTGGCCTCGATCCGGTGACGGGGCAGGCGGCAGGCCGGCTGTCGGCGGCGGTCTTCGACGCGAGCCGTAACACGACCGAGAACCTGCTCGACGCGCGGCAAGGCTACGTGCTCTCGGCGCATGTGGAGAAGGCGGGACTCGGCGGCGACTACACGTATCTCGAGACGACGGCCGAGGGGCGGTATTACCTGAACCTCAACGAGCGGGCGGTGATCGCATCGCGCGTGCGCGGCGCGTCGCTCGGCGGCACCGACACGCCGGACACCGACATCCCGTTCTTCAAGCGCTATTTCCTGGGCGGTTCGCAGAGCATGCGCGGCTGGGGACGCTTCGAAGTCGCACCGCTGCTCGACGGCCTGCCGATTGGCGGATACACATCGCTCGAAGGCACGGTCGAGATTCGCGTGCCCGTCACCGACAGCCTCGGAGGGGTGCTGTTCCTCGACGCGGGCAACGTGGCGGCGGGCACGTACGACTTCTCGCTGCGCGATCTGAAGTACGCCGCGGGCGCCGGCGTGCGGTATCGCACGCCGGTCGGGCCGCTGCGCTTCGACTTCGGCTATCAGCTCAAGCGCATTCCCGGGCTCATCATCGACGGCTCGTCGGACACGCGCCGCTGGCGGATTCATTTCAGCGTCGGGCAGGCGTTCTGATGAGGCGCACGCTGCGAGTCGCGGGGTTCGTGCTGACGGCGCTCATCGCCGTGGTGTGCCTCGCGCTCATCGTGTCGCAGACGCCGTGGTTCCGGAGCTGGGCGCGGCAGTACATCGTGCGCAGCTCGGAGCGCTTCCTCAATGCCCAGCTGACAATCGGCGATCTCGACGGCAACCTGTTCACGGGTGCCGTGCTCACCGACTTCAGCATCGCGATGGAGGGGGAGCGCGTGATTCACGCGCGGCGCGCGGAGATCGACTACAACCTCAACGACCTGTTCTCGACCGGCGTCGTCATCGATCGCATCAAGCTGTACGAGCCGACGATCATCGTGCGCCGTGACGCGCGCGGGGTGAACTTCGGACGGCTGATCAAGTCGCGTCCGACCGACCCGCAGGGGAAACGGCGCACCGTGACGCTGAGCGACATCGAGATCGTCGACGGACACATCACGCTGTACGGCATCCGCGAGATCGGGCCGTTCGTGCTGCCGGCCGTCTATGAGGACTTCGACGCGCGCATGGTGTACGAGCACTCGCCGGATCGGTCGACGCTCCATCTGGCGCAGGTCTCGGCGCGCGGCAGCAACCCGTCGCTGCCGATCCGGCAGCTGGCCGGCACGCTCGGCTTCCAGGCCGGCAACCTGCATTTCGAGGACCTGACGCTCAGGACCGTCGAGAGCAACGTCCACGTCGACGGCGTCATCGAGCAGTACCTGAAGACGGCGAACTTCAAGCTCGTGGCGAAGGGCACACCGTGGTCGCTGCCGGAGCTCGAAGGCATCGTGCCGTACGCGGCCCCCTACGACCTGCACCCGACCGTCGACGCGCAGCTCGAAGGGCCCGCGGATCGGCTGCGCATGACGATCGCACTCACGTCGGAAGCGGGCGCCGCGCGCGGCGTGCTCATCGGCGATTTCGTCGAGCCGAACCGCCGGCTCGAGGGCGATCTGGTGACGACCAACCTGGATCTGGGGACGCTGTATTCCGATCCCGATCTGCGCAGCGCGATCACGGGGCGGGCGCGTTTCGATCTCGCCCTGCTGCGCGGCGATGTTCCGTTTGCCGGCACGTGGACCTTCACGGGGCCGACGGTGCGCATGATGGGCTATCAGGCGTCGAACGTGCAGGCCACGGGGCGCGTGAACCGCCGGTTCGTGCAGATCACGCGCGGCAGCGCGAACGCGTACGGCGGCTTCGCGACCGCCGTCGGTTCGGTGCAGTTCGCGGATCCCGGCGGACGAGGCCTTGCGGTCGATTTGCGCGGGCGCGCGACCGGCGTCAACCTGCGTACGCTCCCGGTCACCGTGCCGGTGCCGCGTCTGGTGACCGACCTGCATGCGACGGCGTACCGCATGAAGTATGACGCGGGCGGCTTCGACGGAGAGGCCGTGCTCGCCCCGTCGGTGGTCGAAGGGGCGCGCTTCGCCGCCGGCACGATCGGACACTTCACCACGCGCGGCGGTGTGATCCGCTACGACGCGAAAGGGGACGTGACGGATCTCGATCTGGTCCGGTACGGCCGCGTGCTCGAGATGCCCTGGCTCGCCGACCCGCGGCTGGCCGGGCGCGTCAACGGCGCGTTCGAGATCGAAGGACGCGGCGACACGCTCGAGAATCTCGCGCTCGCCGCGAAAGGCACGCTTCGCGACTCGACGATCTTCGGCGGCGAGTTGCCGGCGCTCACGTTCGACGCGACGATTCTCGAGCGGCGCCTGACGTTCGACGCCGACGGCCGCTTCCGCGGCTTCGACGGCGCGGCGCTCTCCGGACTGCCTGCGTACAAGGGGCTGCTCTCGGGAATCGTGAAAGGCCGCCTGGAGATTGCCGACCTCACGAAGGACCTGACGCTCGACGCCGTCGCGTTCGATGGCCTCGCGGCGCTCGAGGCGTCGACCATCGGCGGGCTGCGGATCGATCGCGCGACGTTCGACGGCACGCTGCGCGGGCGCGCGGGCACCATCCGCCGGTTCGACATCGCGGGACCGGAGATTGCCGCCACGGCGACCGGCGCGTTCGATCTGGCGCCGGGCGGATCGTCCGACGTCCAGTTCACCGCGCAGTCGAGCGATCTGTCGAAGATTGGCGAGCTCGTCGGCTATCCGCTCGAGGGAGCGGCGTCGGCGTCGGGCCGTCTGACGGGCAACGGCACGCTCCTCCACGCGGAAGGCACGCTCGACGGCAGCGGGATCGGCTACAGCGGATCGCGTGCGACGGATCTCGACGCGACGTTCACGCTCGACATCCCCGACCTCGACTACCTGCGCGCGACCGGCCGCACCGACCTGAAGGCCACGCTCCTCACGCTTGGCGGCTTCGCCATCGCGGAGGCGAATCTCAAAGCGTCGTACGCGGGGACCAACGAGATCGTCTTCGACGCGCTGCTGCGCGAGGGGGGGCGCGACCTCGCGAGCGCAGGGCGCGCGATTCTCCATCCCGCGCATCAGGAGATACACCTGACGGCATTCTCGGTCGCGGCGCTCAATCAGCGCTGGACGCTTGCGCCCGGCGGCGATGCCGCGATCCACTACGGGCGCGGCTCCTTGGTTCTGAAGGGGGTGACGCTCGTGAGCGGCGAGTCGCGCATCAGCGCGGAAGGGGAGCTGCCGTTCGACACGGAGCGCAAGGTGGGGCCGCTCGCGGTCAACCTCGTCAACGTCGATCTCGCGGCCATCGAGCCGCTGCTGCTGACCAACCTCGGGCTCGCCGGCATCCTCAACGCCGACGCCATCGTCACCGGCACGCTCTCGTCGCCGCTGGCCGACGGCAAACTGCGGCTCGTCAATGGGGCCGTGCGCGGGTACAAGTTCGAGCTGCTCGAGGGGAGTGTGGATTACGGCACGCGCGCGCTGGTGCTCGACCTGCGGCTGCAGCAGAATGCCGCCGAGTTCCTGACGGCCAAGGGTACCGTGCCGCTGTCCGCGCTCCGGCGCGGGCAGGAAGGGCACGTGGAGGCGGCGGAGCAGATCGATTTACGCGTGCAGAGCAGCCCGATGCAGCTGTCGATCGTGCAGGCGTTCACGCCGTGGGTGACCGAGGTGCGCGGCCTCGCCGACATCGACGTGACGGTCAAGGGCACGATGGACGATCCGCATTTCGTCGGCGCGCTCGGCGTCAAGGGCGGGGCCTTCAGCGTGCCCGATCTCGGCACCAGCTATACGGGGCTCGACACGCAGGTCTCGTTCGAGAACGACCGCGTCGTGATCAAGAGCTTCACGCTGGCCGACGGCAATGGCGAGATCATGCGCGTGGGCGGCGATCTCAGCCTGCACGAAGGCAAGCTCGGGGGCTTCCAGATTTCTCTCGAGAGCCAGAACTTCGAGATTATCGACAACCGGCTTGGCGACGTGCAGATCACGAGCCTGCTGGCGGTGACGGGCACGCTGGCACAGCCGAAGCTGATCGGCACCATCGAGCTCGAAGCGGCGCGCGTGGAAGTCGATCGCCTGTTCGACCTGCTCGGCGGCAACGTGTACGCGCTGACGGCGCAGGGGGAGCTGCCCGCGGCCGGCACGACGGTGCTGACGCGCGAAGGCGAGGCGCTCCGGCAGTCGGCGGAAGCCGAGCAGAAGCAGGCGCAGGCGGAGCCAGCCGCCGCGCGCAGCGCGATCTTCGATCGCCTCGACATGAACCTGCACGTGATCGTGCCCAACAATCTGGTGCTGCGCGGCAACGACGTGCGTCCGAGCGGCGCGGCCAGTGTCTCGGTGGGAGACATCAACGTGACGGTCGGCGGCGACGTGACGCTCCGGAAGGCGCCGGGCGCCGATACCGGTGTGAGCGGCGTCGTCAACACGGTGCGCGGGACGTACGACTTCCAGGGGCGCCGGTTCGACGTCGAGCGCGACGGCGTCATTCGCTTCCTGGGGACATCGGACCTGAACCCGCTGATCGACATCAGCGCGACGCGCGACATCAGCGGCGTGCTCGCGCGCGTGCACCTGCGCGGCACGCTCCGCGAGCCGACGCTGACGCTGACGAGCGACCCGCCGCTCGACGAAGCCGACATCCTTTCGCTGATCATCTTCAACCGGCCGATCAACCAGGTCGGCAACGAGGAGCGCGGCTTCCTGACGGACGTGGCGGCCAACTACGCGGCGGGCCTCTTCACGGAGCAGCTGTCCCAGTCGCTCGGCCGCGCGCTGGATCTGGACCTGTTCGAAATCCAGACCACGACGGCCGCCGGCGAAGTGACGCCGCGCGTGACCGTCGGGCAGCAGTTCGGCGACCGCCTGTTCATGCGCTTCAGCCAGCAGTTCGGCAGCCAGCAGATCAGCGAGTTCACACTTGAGTACGAGCTGACCGGCAACCTGCGGCTGCAGGCCGCGGTCGCCGAAGGCCGCCAGAGCGCCGGTCAGCGCCTCGCCCTGCGCCGCGTCGAGCGGTATGGGCTCGATCTCGTGTTCGTCTTCTCCTACTAGGACGAAAACCAGCTCGGTTCCCCTTTGAACCTCCCGAAGGGGCTTTGCCCTCCCCGAAGGGAATGAATCCTGCAGTCGTCTGGCCGGGTCATATCTAGGTCTAAGTGGTAAGCCAGCCAGAGCCCTGTTCAGGTGAGAGGATGAGAGCGATGAAAGCTCGTCGACGCGGTCTGTGGGTGGCGGTTGCCGTCCTGCTGATGGCCGCAACCGCAGCGCCCGCCCACGCCCAGTATTTCGGGCGCAACAAGGTCCAGTACAAATCCCTCGACTTCGAGGTGATGAAGACCGAGCACTTCGACATCTACTTCTACCCACAGGAGAAGGACGCCATCACGCTCGCCGCGCTGATGGCGGAGCGCTGGTATGCGCGGCTGTCGGATCTGATGGGCCACGAGCTGCGCGGCCGCCAGCCGCTGATCATCTATGCGAGCCACACCGACTTCCGGCAGACCAACGCCATCGAAGGGGAGATCGGCGAGGGCACGGGCGGCGTCACCGAGGGTTTCAAGCGACGGATCGTGCTGCCGTTCGGAGGCTCCCTTGCCGACACTGACCACGTCATCGGCCACGAGCTCGTGCACGCGTTTCAGTACGACATTACGGGCAACACCATCCGCGACACCGGCGGGCAGGGCCCCGGCGTGCTGCGTCTGCCGCTCTGGTTCGTCGAGGGCATGGCCGAATACCTGTCGATCGGTCCCGTCGATCCGCACACCGCGATGTGGCTGCGCGATGCGGCCGGGCTGGAAAAGCTCCCCGAGATCGACGACCTCGACAAGCGCGAGTATTTCCCTTATCGCTGGGGCCACGCGTTCTGGGCGTACATCGGCGGGCGGTTCGGAGACGGCGCGGTCGCGCGCATTCTCAAGGGGGCCGGCGATCCGCGCCTCAACATCGCGGCGATCGAGATGGAGACGGGCCTGAGCTTCAAGGATCTGTCGAAGGCCTGGCAGGAAAGCATTCTCGCGACGTACGCGGACGAGCTGCAGCGCACCGAGCCCGTCCACGCGCAGGCCAAGCTGGTCGTCGGCGAGGCAACCGGGTCGGGCGATCTCAATCTCAGCCCGCGCCTGAGCCCTGACGGACGGCGCATCGCATTCTGGTCGGAGAAGGATCTGTTCTCCATCGAACTGTTCCTCGCCGACACGAGCAACGGGCGCGTGCTGCGCAAGCTGCTCAAGACCGCGTCCGATCCGCACATCGACAGCCTGCAGTTCCTGAACGCGGCCGGCGCATGGAGCGCCGACGGCGAGCGCTTCGTGCTCTCGAGCGTGCAGAACGGGCGGGCCGTCCTGTCGTTCCTCGACGCGATTGAAGGCGGCGCAACGCGCGAAGTCCGCGTGCCGGATGTCGACGAAATCTTCTCCATCAGCTGGTCACCGGATGCGCGCACGCTCGTCTTCTCGGGGCAGACCGGCGGCGTCACGGATCTCTATCGCTTCGACATCCAGAGCGCTGCCGTCTCGCGCCTGACCAACGACGCCTTCGCCGACCTCGAACCGGCCTTCTCACCCGACGGGCGGCTCATTGCGTTCGCAACGGAGCGATTCAGCAGCACGCTCGCCGACGCCGCGGTCGGTAGCCTCCGCCTCGGGCTGCTCGACGTGGCCAGCGGCCAGGTGCGCGAGCTGCCGGCATTCACGACGGGCAAGCACATCAGCCCCCAGTGGTCGCCGGATTCGATGACCGTCTATTTCGTCGCCGATCCCGACGGCATCAGCAACGTCTATCGCACGCCTCTCGCCGGCGCGCGCCCGGAGCGGATGACCAATCTGCGCACGGGCGTCGCAGGCATCACGTCGACCAGCCCCGCGCTCTCGGTGGCCTCACGATCCGGCACGGTGGCCTTCTCGGTTTATGAGGACGGCAAATACGGCATCTTCACCTCGAGCGCCGCGGGCGTCGCGACGACGCAGCCGGCGTTCCAGACGGCGGCCGTGCTGCCCCCGCGGACGACGGCGGAAGGCGCGGTCGCGACCGCCCTCGCCAACGTGAAGCTCGGGTTGCCGGCCGACACCGCGTTCCCGGTCGAGGAGTACAAGCCGAAGCTCGGGATCGACTTCGTCGGGCAGCCGTCTGTCGGCGTCGGTGTCGACCAGTTCGGGACCTCGCTCAACGGCGGCATCTCGATGATGTTCAGCGACATGCTCGGTGACCGCACGCTCGGCGCGACCGTGCAGGTCAACGGCGAGCTCAAGGACATCGGCGCGCAGGTCCTGTTCCTCGACCGCAAGCATCGCTGGAACTGGGGCCTGACGGCCGAACACGTGCCGTATCGTCAGGGCTCGTTCGGCGCCGGGCTGATGAACACGCCGCAGGGACAGGTCTACGTCGAAGAGCAGCTCATCGAGCGGCAGATCACCAGCGGACTCGGCGGCATCCTCGCATATCCGTTCAGCCGCGCATCGCGCTTCGAAGTGCAGGCCGGCGGCCGCCGCATCAACTTCACGAGCGAGCTCCGCACGGACACGTACGACCCGTTCACGGGGCAGCAGATCGATCGCCGGGAAGTCGACCTGGACGATCCCGATCCACTCAACCTCGCCGAGGTGTCGGGCGCGCTCGTCTACGACACGTCGGTGAGCGGCCTCACCTCGCCCATCCTCGGGCAGCGCTATCGCCTCGAGGTCGGGCAGACGGCAGGCTCGCTGCAGTTCACCACGGCGCTGGCCGACTACCGCAAGTACGTGATGCCGATTCAGCCGATCACCATCGCGGTGCGCGGGATGCACTATGGCCGGTTCGGCGGCGACAGCGAAGACCCGCGCATGCAGCCGCTGTTCATCGGTCAGTCGCAGTTCATCCGCGGCTACGATTTCGGATCGTTCGAAGCCAGTGAGTGCGCGCCGGGACCGGCGGGCGCGTGCGACGCGTTCGACCGTCTGATCGGAACGCGGCTGCTCGTGGGCAACATCGAAGTGCGCGCGCCCCTGTGGGGACTGTTGGGGGGCAAGGACTTCTACGGTCCGCTGCCGATCGAAATCGCCGCGTTCGCCGACTACGGCGTCGCGTGGAACAAGGGCTCGAAGCCGGAGATTTTCGGCGGCGAGCGCAACGCGGCGCGCAGCTACGGCGCGGCGGTTCGCGCGAATCTCTTCGGTTTCGCGATCGTCGAGATCGACTACGTGCGGCCGATCGACCGTCCGCTCAAGGGCTGGTTCTGGCAGTTCTCATTGAGGCCGGGATTCTAGGCAGCTGAGAATCGAGAGTTAAGCATCAAGAGTGGCAGGCGAAGGGCGCGTCTTGCGGCCTTCGCCTGTCAGTGCCGCGCGAGCAGCGCCACGTCGACGCGGGCGTCGTTGAAGCAGGCACCGCCGGCGATGTCGGTGAGCGTGTCCGGCGCGAGCGCGTTGGCCGTCTGCTGATTCCACGTGTTCCGCATCCAGAGCCCCTTCGGCAGAATCACGGTGCCGGCGCACGTCTCGGGCGTGACGTCGACCTCACAGTGCACTTCGCCGAGCTCGTTGAACACCTTGACGCTGTCGCCGGTCTGCAGCGACCGCGCGCGCGCATCGTCGGGGTGCATCAGCAGCTGTGCGATCTTCTGACTGAGCTCCCCGAGTGTCGAGGAGATCGTTTTTTCCGTCGCGGGAGAAATCAGCGCGAGCGGAAACGCCGGCGTTGCCGGGTCCTCGCGAAACTGGTAGAGCGCGCCGCCTGTTTCGGCGGCGAGAACGGCCGGGTGCAGGTGCACGCGCCCATCCGGCGTCTGCGGAAACGCGTCCACGAACTGCACGGGACGTCCGCCAAATGGCGGGGTGGCGACGCCGTGCTCGTACATCGACTCCGTCCTGGCGGCATCGATGGCTCCCGACAACTGCAACAGCGCGTCGGTTTCTTCGAGCGGCTCGTCGCCGGCCGCGCCGGGCTGCATGCGCTGCAGAAGATCGTTGAAGACTTCGACGTTGGGGCGCGCTTCACCGATCGGCTCGATCGCGGGGCGCACCAGGTGCATGTGGTACGCGCCGTAGCCCCGCGCGATGTCGTAATGTTCGAGAAACGTCGTCGCCGGCAGCACGACGTCGGCAAAACGCGCCGTGTCGGTCATCACCTGCTCGAAGACCACGGTGAAGAGGTCCTCGCGCATCAGCCCGGCCCGCATGCGGTTCTGGTCAGGCAGTGTCGCGAGCGGATTGCAGTTGTAGACGAACAGTCCCTTGATCGGACGTTCGGCGAAGCCGGGATCGGTGCCGAGCAACGCGCGCCCGACGCGGTTCATGTTGACGACGCGCGAGGCGGTGGGGGCGTCCCAGACCATCGGCTTCGGTCCGAACGCCGCCGAGTTGCTCATCGTGTAGCCGCCGCCCGCGATGCCGAACTTGCCGGCCACCGCCGGGAGGGCCAGCACGGACAGCACCGCGTTGCCGCCGTTGCGATTGCGCTCGAGGCCCCAGCCGCAACGGATGACGGCGGGGGATGCCGCCGCGTACATCTCGGCGAACTGCCGCAACGCGGCGGCGTCGACGCCGGCCGTTGCCGCCGCGCGTTCGAACGTCCATGCCGACGCGGCGGCCCTGAGCTCCGCGGTGCCGTCGGCATGCGCCTCGAGAAAGGCCATGTCGGCGCCGCGCTCTTCGAAGAGGAAGCGGTGCAGCGCGAGCGCGACCGGGAGGTCGGTGCCGGGACGCAGCGCGATGTGCAGATCGGCCTGCCGCGCGAGCGCCGTCTGCCGCGGATCGATGACCACGAGCGTCGCGCCGCGCTTCTTCGCCTCGAGCAGATGCGGCACGATGTGCACGCCCGTCACACCGGGATTGCACCCCCAGATGACGATCAGATTCGCCGTCGCGTAGTCTTCGTACGCGACGCCGGCCATCTTGCCGTACATGCCGAGCGCCGCCGCGCCGGTCGGCGCGGCGCACACGGTGCGCGCGAGCTCCGACGCGCCAATGCGCCGGAACAGCAGGCGATCGGTCGCCTCGTGCGTCAGCCATCCGTTCGATCCGCCATATGACACCGGCAGGATGGCTTCACCACCGTGCTCCAGGGCGATCGACGAGAACGTCGCCGTGATCAGATCGAGCGCCTCGGTCCAGTCGACCCGCCTGAAGCTCGCCTCTCCCTTGCCGCCGGTCCGCACGGCTGGATAGAGCAGCCGGTCCTCGCTGTACACGCGTCGATCGAAGCGGCGGACTTTCCCGCAGATGAAGCCGTTCGTCGAGGGCGCAATCCGGCTCCCGTCGATGCTGACGACGCGTCCCTGCTCGACCTCCACCGCCAGCGAGCAGGAATCGGGACAGTCGAGCGGGCAGGCCGTATGCACGGTGCTGCGGCCCCAGGTCTCAGGCGGACGGACTTTTGTGGTGGGCATCGGGATACAGAATACAGAATTCAGAATTCTGAGTGTTCAGTGTCCCTCGGTCACGACGACGAGGGCGCGGCGGGAGGGGAAGCACGGGGCGAGCGCGGTGAGCGCGGCGAGGCCGCAGGCGCCTGACGGACCGCTGCTGATGCCTTCGCGATCGAGGGCCTGCGCCGCCAGCGCCGCCTGCGCGTCCGTGACCGTGATGAAGCCGTCGACGCCGGCGGCGATGAACGGCCATGCCGCTTCGCTCGGTTCGGCGCACCGCAGGCAGACCATCGTTGTCGGGGTGGTCGCCGAAAGCGCGACGCGCCGGCCGGCCCGCGCAGAGGCAAGCAGACAGGCCGCGCCCTCCGGCTCCGCGGCGATGAGAGTGGCGTCCGGCAGCCGCGTGCGAATCCATGCGGCGCCCGCGCCGACCAGCCCTCCGACACCGCCCTGCAGCACGATCAGATCGGGCGGCGTGCTCCACTGTACGGACGCCTCCGAAAAGATGCGCGTATACCCGCGAAGGATCAACGCCGGCACGCGCGGATCGCCCGGCGGAGATGTGTCCGAAATGAGGGTCGCGCCCGTCACGGCGGCGTCACGCGTGGCGCAACCGAGCGCGTCCTCGTAGCTGCCGTCGATCCGGACGGCATCCGCTCCTTCTGCGCGAATGTCGCCGACGCGCGAATCGAGCGCGTCGGCAGGCAGGAAGACGCGGCACGGTATGCCGCGATCGCGCGCAGCACGGGCGACCGCACGGCCGTGGTTGCCCGCGCTGGCGCAGACGAGCGCCCGCGCATCGGCCGCGACGCACGCGATCGCGTAGCTCGCGCCCGTGATCTTGAAGGCGTTGAGTCCCCAGCGCGCGGTCTCGTCCTTGATGAACACCGACGAGAGGCCCAGCATGGCCGCCAGCGACATCGACTCGCGCAGGGGCGTGACGGGCAGGTGCGGCGCATAGGCTGCGGCGCCCGAGAGTTCGCTCTCCGGCAGACCTCCACCGGCGCGGCGCATGGGATTGGAGAACAGCTCTGAGGTCAAGAATGACGGGCTGAGAGAGAAGAGAGATCCGGCCGCGCAGAGCGGCCGGGGTATGGAGGATTATGGCTCGATATCGGTCCCGTTGCCGCCCGCGCCCATGTCGATGCCGGTCGCGCCTTTGCTGCGCTTCAGGCCACCCATCGGATCGGCGATGCGCTCGACCTCGCCCGCTGCACCCACACCCTCGCCGTTGCTCGGACGGTCGATGCCTTCCTCGCGTTCGGTCGGAATCACCGCGCCGCTGAGCCCGAGCACGTCGCCCTTGCGCTCCGTCTCTCCATCGCGTTTCCACGCCATATCAATTCGCTCCTTCCGGCTCCGCTTCTGATACGTTTCAGGGAGCGGCATGCCTGCGGAAATCAAAGCAACTGAAGTGCCACGGCCCCATGAGCTGGGCCGCCGTCCCACGGTCGTGATCATCGGCGGGGGATTCGCGGGCCTTCATGCGGCTCGAGCATTGGCGACGGCTGACGTGGATGTCACGGTCGTCGACCGCCGCAACCACCACGTGTTCCAGCCGCTGCTCTATCAAGTCGCGACCGCCGCGCTCTCGCCGGGCGACATCGCGTCCCCCATCCGCTGGATCCTGCGCAAGCAGCGCAACGTCACCGTCCTGCTGGCAGAAGTCGTCGCGATAGATGCCGCCGCGCGTGCACTGCGACTCGACGACGACTCGTCTCTCGCGTACGACTACGTGATCGTCGCCGCGGGCGTGACGCACGCGTACTTCGGACACGAGAACTGGCGGACCGACGCGCCCGGACTCAAGACCCTGGAAGACGCGCTGCACATCCGGCATCGCATTCTCGTCGCCTTCGAGCATGCCGAGCGATGCGTGCGCAGTCCCTCGCGCGACGACGAGGGCATGCTGACGTTCGTCATCGTGGGCGGCGGCCCGACGGGCGTGGAGCTGGCCGGCGCGCTCGGTGAGATCACGCGTCACACCCTGAGGCACGACTTCCGCCGCATCGATCCCGCCAGGTCGTCCATCGTGCTGCTCGAAGGCGGTCCGCGCCTGCTCGCCACGTTCGAGCCGCAGCACGGGGCGTTCGCGGAGCGCGCGCTCGCGCGCCTCGGCGTGACGGTGCGGACGAGCGCCGTCGTGACAGGCGTCGATGCGGCCGGCGTCGCGGTCAGGGACGGGGCGGGACAC
>JALYRV010000182.1 GCA_030855205.1 Acidobacteriota bacterium
GGGGCCTACACGGCGGCGCGTCCGAGCGCTTCGTATCTCTCGCGTCTGCTCTCGAGTCCCACGTTCATCGCGCTGGCGGCGGTCAAGGGGGAGGACGTCGTGGGCGGGCTCGCGGCGTATGTGCTCGAGAAGTTCGAGCGCGAGCGCAGCGAGATCTACATCTACGACCTCGGCGTCGACGCGGCACATCGCCGCGAGCGCATCGCGACGGCATTGATTGAACGGCTGCAGGGCATCGCCGCGAGCCGCGACGCTTACGTGATTTTCGTGCAGGCTGATCACGGCGACGATCCCGCGATCGAGCTGTACACCAGGCTCGGCACGCGCGAAGATGTGCTGCATTTCGACATCGCTGTGCCTCGCAAGAACGAACGGACCTGAGACTGATGCCGCCTGTCCTGATCGCCGGCGCCGGCCCGACCGGTCTCGTGCTCGCGCTCTGGCTGACGCGGCGCGGCATTCCCGTCCGCATCATCGACAAAGCGGCAGAACCCGGCACGACGTCGCGCGCGCTCGCGGTGCAGGTGCGCACGCTGGAGCTGTATCGACAGCTCGGCATCGTGGACGCGCTCCTCGCCGAAGGCGTCAGGATTCCCGCGCTGAATTTCTGGGCGCGTGGCGAGCGCGCCGCGCGCGTGCCGCTCGAGGAGATTGGCGAGGGGCTCACGCCGTATCCGTTCATCTTCGTGCACCCGCAGGACAAGCACGAGCGGCTGCTGATTCGCGAGCTGGAGGCACTCGGCGTCAACGTGGAGCGGCGCGTCGAGCTCACGCATCTCGAACAGTCGGAAGCCGCGGTGCGCGCTACGCTCCGTCGTGCCGATGGCGCCGAGGAAGTGTGCGAGACGGCCTGGCTGGCCGGCTGCGACGGCGCAGGTTCTGTCGTGCGGCATCAACTCGGCATCGGTTTCCCCGGAGGCACCTACACCGGCCGCTTCTACGTCGCGGACGTCGAAGCCACGGGCCCCGCCGCGAATGGGGAGCTGCACGTCGATTTCGAGGAGGCGGATTTCGCGCTCGTGTTTCCGATGAAGGGAGACGGACGCGTCAGGCTTGTCGGGCTCGTCCGAGGCCCCGCTGTGGCCGATCAACGTCAGCTGACGTTCGAAGACGTGCGCGGGCGAGCGGTGGAGAATCTGCGCCTCGATGTCACGAAGGTCAACTGGTTCTCGACCTACAACGTGCATCACCGCGTGGCGGAGCGATTCCGCGACGGGCGCGTGTTCCTGCTCGGCGACGCGGCGCACGTTCACAGTCCGGTCGGCGGCCAGGGCATGAACACCGGCATTGGCGACGCGGTTAATCTTGCGTGGAAGCTGGCCGCAGTGGTGAAAGGGGAGTCGCCCGCGGCGCTGCTCGACAGCTACGAACCCGAGCGCATCGCGTTCGCGCGGGTGCTCGTGGCGACGACCGATCGCGCGTTCACGATCGTCACGCAGCAGGGCGGCCTCGCCCGTTTCGCGCGCACGCGCGCCGTGCCGGCCGTCGCCCCGCTGCTGCTGCGGCTGCGCGCCGTCCGCCGCTTCATGTTCAGGAGAGTGTCGCAGGTGGGCGTCCACTATCGCGAGAGTGCGCTGAGCGAGGGGCATGCGGGCGCGGTGAATGCCGGCGATCGCCTGCCGTGGATTGAGACGAGCTCCGGCGCAGACAACTTCGCGCCGCTCACGTCCTTGAACTGGCAGGCACACGTGTACGGAACGGCCCAGCCTGCGCTGACCGCCGCGTGCGCCGATCTTCCGCTGCCGCTCCACGTCTTTGCGTGGAACGACCACATGGCCCGCGCCGGCTTCGCACAGGATGCGCTCTATCTGGTCAGGCCGGATGGCTACGTTGCGCTCGCCGATCCGGAAGGCCGCGCCGATGCGCTTCGCGAGTATGTGGACAGGCGGGGTCTGACGGGAACGGCCGCACCACGGGTCGTGTAAACTTCGCGGGCAATGACTCGTGTTGCGGCTGCGGTCCTGGCGTTCGTTCCCTTTGCATTCGCGCTGAGGCACTCCATCGAAACCGACGGGCTCGACCTTCGCTACCTCTGGGTGGCGTTCGCGGCGTTCGCCGGCGCGACGCTTCGCATGGCTATCTCGGCGCGACGCGGCGGCCGCCTCATGACGCGAGGCCCGATGGTCGCGGGCGTGTTCTTCACATCGACGCTCTTTGCCGTCGTCGCCGCTGTCACGCTCGGCGCCGGCATTGGCCCGGCCAAGTTCATCGTCGCCGCCGGATTCGGGGCCTGTTTCGCCGCGTCGACGTATCTCAGGATGCCGGCGCGATAAGCGGGCGGTACCGGGTGCATGGTCCTGCGCGAGCTCGCGGCGAGGCAGGAGAGCGCCGCGCCGTAGTAACCTCTCGCCCATGAAACGCCGAACCGTCATGGGCGTGTCGCTGGCGGCCCTGTTCGCGACAGGCCTCGCAGCGCAGTCGCCGCAACCCTCGCAATCCTTCGACCTCCTCATCAAAGGCGCCCGCGTCTTCGACGGTACCGGCAACCCCGCGTTTCCCGCAGATATCGGCGTGCGCGACGGCAGGATCGTCGCCGTTGGCCGGCTCACGCACGCCACCGCGGCGCGCGTGATCGACGCCGCCGGCAAGTTCGTTGCTCCCGGTTTCATCGACATCCATTCGCATGCCGACGATGGGGCGAGAGTGCAGGGAGGGTTTCGCGACCAGAACGCCCGAGTCCGCGCGGCGCCGAATCTCGTCTCCCAGGGCATCACCACCGTCGTCGTCAACCAGGACGGGCGATCGCCGTGGCCGATCTCGACGCAGCGGGCGCTAATCGAGAAGAACAGGATTGGCCCGAACACGATGCTCATGGTGGGGCACGGCGCGGTGCGGGCGCAGGTGATGGGCTCCGATACGCGGCGTCCGGCAACCGCGGACGAGATCGTGAAGATGCGCGCGCTCGTGCGCCAGGCGCTCCAGGAAGGCGCGGTCGGACTGTCGGCCGGACTCGAGTACGAGCCCGGCCGCTGGAGCGTGACGTCGGAGATTGTGGAGCTTGCGAAGGAGTTGCCGGCGTTCGACGGCGTCTACATCTCGCACGAGCGCAGTGAAGGATCCGATCCGCTCTGGTATGTGCCGAGCGTCGACGGGCCCGGCCCGCCGTCGCTGCTCGACGCGGTGCGCGAGACGATTGAGATCGGCGAGAAGTCGGGCGCGCGTGTCGTCGCTTCGCACATCAAGGCGAAGGGGGCGAACTACTGGGGATCGAGCGCGGCGGCGATCAGCCTCATCGAGCGTGCGCGCGAGCGCGGCGTCGACGTGTGGGCCGACCAGTATCCGTATCCGACGAGCGGCACCGACGGCGCAACGGTGCTTATTCCGGACTGGGCGGTGCGGGGGACGAGTCCGGCGGCGCCGGCGGTGCAGGGGACGAACCCTCGTGCCGAGGCGTTGCGGCGCACGCTCGCGGATCCCAAACTTGGCAAGACCGTACGGTCCGACATCGCGCACGAGATCGCGCGCCGCGGCGGCGCCGCCAACGTCGTCATCTACGAGCACACCGACAAGTCGCTCTACGGCAAGCCGTTGTCGGAGATCGCGACGCTCTGGCGCGTCGATGCTGTCGAGGCCGCCATCCAGATTCAGCTCGAAGGGCTGCCGAATCGTCCTGGCGGCGCGCGCATGCGAGGCTTCTCGATGCACGAGAGCGACATGGAAGCGTTTGCGCGCCAGCCGTGGGTCGCCACGTCGACCGACGCGGGCATCTCGCTCCCCGACGGTCCGCCGTCGACGCACGCGCGGTTCTACGGCAGCTTCCCGCGCAAGATCCGGCACTACGCGATCGATCGCGGCGTGATCTCGGTCGAGTCGGCGATTCGTGCGTCGACGTCGCTGCCGGCGTCGATCATGGGCCTGAAGGATCGCGGCCTCATTCGCGAGGGCATGGCGGCGGATCTGGTGGTGTTCGACCTCGCCGCGATTCGCGACAAGGCGACGTTCTTCGAGCCGCACCAGTATTCGGAAGGGATAGAGTACGTGTTCGTGAACGGTGTCGCGCTCGTCGACGCCTCGAGGATTACGTGGGCGCTGCCCGGGTTGGTCATCACCCGGTAGCGAGCGACCCGGAAGGACGGACGGCCTTGGGACTGATCTGGGACATCATTCAGCACGGGCAGATCGCCGACTCTCAGAAGCGCGCGGCCAGCCTCGAAGAGCGCGTCGAACAGCTGGAAAGGGAGCTGCGCCGCACCAATGAAGCGCTCGTCACGCTGCTCCGCGGGCTCGAGCAGCGCTTCGGCCAGGATCTCGACGGCGACAATCGCGTGGGGTGATGAGAGCCGCGCTGGGCGTCGCCGCGGCGGCCGCGCACATCGTGCTCTGCACGCTGCCGTTTCTGCCGGGGGACTACGATCCGCTCGCGGTGCCTCTCTCGATGATGGCTCGCGCGCTCGGGCTGACCAGTCTGCTCCTCGCCGTCCAGCACGCACGGCAGCCCGGCTGGAAGTGCTTCAGGTTCGACTGAGGCCCGAGCGGCCCGAAATCGCTGTCGTACGGCGTCTGGCCTCCGCGCGAGCTATGCTTGTGCCTGCCCGGGATCGCAGCAGCGGAAGCGACCGGTTCGATTACTAATCAGGAGAATCAGCAATGGCGCGCGAAACAGGTGTTGTGTCGAAATTCATGGACGACAAGGGCTTCGGCTTCATCAAGCCGGACAGTGGCGGCAAGGAAGTCTTTGTCCACCATTCAGCGATCGAAGGCTCGGGGTTCAAGTCACTGGCCTCGGGGGACAGGGTCGAGTACGACCTCGTGCAGGATCCCAAAGGGCCTCGCGCCGACGGCGTAGCGCGCGTCGGATAGTCGCGGCTATCGCGCCGCCGCGGGCGGCTTGGGCGGGGTGGGAGCGCGAGTGCTGCGTCTCCTGCCCCGCCGTTTTTGACAGTCCGGTCTCCTCGATTGGTCGCGGGTGAGCCCCGCCGGCGAGCCAGCGCGCCTATCCTGGTGAGGAGCCCTTCGATGAAAGCGCGTCTCGCCGTCCTTCCGTTCGTCTTTGCATTCTTCACAGCCGCAAGCGCAGAGGCGCAGGGGCTCGCCTAACGGGATCGCCGGCTGGGCCGGCCACTCGGGATTCTTCGGCAGCAGCACCGGGGCGGTCATGCCGCCGGAGGCGGCGCGCTGCTGATCGGCCGGCGCGCGGGCGTCGCGGCCGAGGCCGGCGTGCTCTTCGGCAGGACGATCGCGTTGCGAGTGCTGTCGGGGAACGGCGTGGTCCACGTCGGGTCCACTCAGATGAAGGCGTCTCGATGACCGCGGCACCGTGCATTACTGGGCGATTCGCGCGGGCCTCGCGCTCCGATAGGCGCGCGTCAGCGCGTGCCGAGCGTCTTGATCATCTTGTTGTAGATGCCCATTGCGAGCAGGGGCGTCGGCCATTGTCCGACGAACCTGCTTGCGCGCTTGCGGCCTGATACTTCGAACGCGAGCGACAGCCCCATCGATCCAAGCGCGGCAAACAGAAACCAGTGCGATGGCACCTTGGCGCTCTGCTGTTCGATGAGGCGCGCGATTTCGCCTTCGGCATGCTCAGGTCGCAGCACAGGCGCGGGCGCACTTTGGAGCGAGGCTTCGGCGGCCGGGTTGGTGTCGAGTGGGCTCATGCTCGAGTCGCGTTGCAAACGCGGCACCAGAATTGCTCGGTTCAAGGTTGTGATCAGCGAGCTTCTTCCCGCAAGCCATGGAGCAGGGCCACTGCTGCAGCGCGACTATTGGGCCGTGCTGGACGGGTGCGATTTGAAGCCCGCGGAGGTCATGGCGCACGTGAAGGAACACTTCTGCGAGCTCCCTCCTGCCACGCTGGTCGAGTTCGTCGCAGAGCACGGTCTCTGCAAGGACGCCGAGCTCGACATCAGAATCATGCCGGCCCAGCAGTGCAAGGTGCGCGTCGTGCACGAGAACGATCAGAGCGTGACGCTCGGCACATTGCAGGGGCATCCGGAAGCCGGCCGCATCACCTTTGGCGCGTATCGCAACGGCGAAGGGGATGTGATCTTTCACATTCGCAGCCGCGCCCGCTCATCCAGCCGCACGAAGTTCCTGGGATTCGTTGCCGTGGGGGAGGCCATGCAGACCAACACCTGGACCGACTTCATCAATCACACCGCCGTGCTCGTGGGCTCGACGATTCGCGACGTCATCCACGCCGAGACACGACAGGTCGATGAGATGCCTGATGATGACGGGGTGGTGGAGTCTCCGACGTTTCGCGCGACCGGCGGCTGAATGGCCACCGAGTGGCGACTCTTCAGAGGCTGGTCGCCTGACGAGCTGAAGGCGCGTCTCAACCGGCTCGAGTCCACGCCCTTGAACTTCGACGCCATCGAAACGCTGATGACCGCCGACAACGGCTGGCATCACTACTACTCCGAAGCCATCATCGCGATCGAACCCGAGGGGCACGCGCACTTCGATCGTGCGCGCGTCGCGCTGGCCAACTACCAGTTCTCGGACCCCGCGGTGGTCACGGCGCACTTCGCGCCGGAAACGCCGCTGCTCACGCGGCGTCTGCTGCTCGAGATCAAGGTGCTCGGCCTTCGCTACATGTGCTGCGCGGCCGTGCACAAGGTGCGCGACGAACCCGGCGTGTTCGGGTTTCGCTACGACACGCTCGAAGGGCACATCGAGCGTGGGCTCGAATGGTTCCTGCTCACCAGGAACGAGAAGGGTGAGATTCGCTTCCGGATCGAGGCGCGCTGGCAGCGCGGCGATCTGCCGAACTGGTGGAGCCGCATCGGGTTCGCGCTGCTGGCGCGGCCGTATCAGAAGCGATGGCACCGGGAGGCGCATCGGCGCATGTCGCTGCTCGCGCATTACGGATCGACCGCGCGGCCGCGCGCCGACGCCGCCGGCCTGACGCATCAGGGCCTCGACGTCACATTCACGTACCACAGGAAAAAGGAGACCTCGACA
>JALYRV010000368.1 GCA_030855205.1 Acidobacteriota bacterium
CGGCCGCCGGCCGCGCGCGCGAAGCCATCAACGCGTACGCGGCGATCGCGGCGCGCGTGCCCGCCCTCACGAGCGTCCAGTTGGAAATTGGGCGACTGTCGGAAAACGCCGGCGACCGCGCGCGCGCGATTGCCGCCTATGAAGCCATCATCGAGCACGCCCCGGCGCACGCCGATGCCGCGCGGGCGCGCGACGGGCTGATGCGGCTCCGCCGCCGGCCCTGACAGACCGGGGGATCCCATGAAGCCTTTTGCATGCGCGGCGCTGCTGTCGCTGGCGGCGCTCGCGCCGGCGGCCGCGGCCCAACAACAGCCCGCGCCGACCTTCCGCTCGGCCGCCGCCGCGATCGAAGTCGACGTCATCGTCCGCGACGGCGACGGGCGATTCGTGGCGGGACTCACCGCCGATGACTTCGAGCTGTTCGAAGACGGCAAGGCGCAGCCGATCCAGCAGTTCTATCTCGTGTCGTCCGCGCCCGACGTCGACGTCTCGGAAGTCGGCGGCGACCCGTCGGCGCGAGGCGCCGATCGCCGATCGAACCGGATGTTCATCTTCCTGTTCGATGAAGACCACCTGGGCACCGACGCGGTCGCGCGGCTCAAGCGATCGACGGAGGCGTTCATCAATGATCAGATGCGCGGCAAGGACGTCGCGGGCATCGTCGCCGGCGGACGCATGATCGGCGGCCGTCTGACGAGCTCGAAGCCCGATCTGCTCGCCGCGCTCAGGACGGTCATGCCTTCCCCCGATACGCGCGCCGCCCGCATGCGGACGCTCCGCGAGTTCCCGCGTCTCGACAGCGAGTTCGAGGCGTCGCGCATCGAGGCCGGTGACGGTCGCGTGCTGCGCGAAGCGGCCGAGCGTGTCTGCAACGACAGTCAGCAACTGTGCCAGCAGGAAGGCGGCACGGCGCCCGTGATGGAGCGCATCGAAGTAAAAGCGCGCCAGTACATCAACGAAGCGCGCGGATCCACGGGCAAGATCGTGCGCACGCTCTCGATGGTCGCGAGCGGCCTCGCGCGCATGCCCGGCCGCAAGACGCTCGTGCTGCTCAGCGAAGGGTTCTTCGTCGAGGAATCGCGTCCGGTGCTGCAGCAGATTGCGGCGCAGGCCGCGCGCAGCGGCGTCACCATCTACGGACTCGACGGACGCGGGCTCGCCGGCTCGGGCACGCGCGAGATGGCCGATGCGTCGACCGCGGGGCGCGGCATGACGACCACGTTCGACACGGCCGGTGACGGGCCGGAGATTCTCGCGGGCGACACCGGCGGCATGGTGCTGCGCAACGCCTCGAGCTTCGCGACGGCGCTGACGCGAATCGCCGAAGACACGAGCACCTACTACGTGATCGGCTACGCACCGGGCGACCCGTCGCTCGACGGGCGCTTCCGCAAGATAGAGGTGAAGGCCAAGACCCGCGGCCTGCAGGTGCGTTCGCGAAAGGGATACCTGGCGACGCCGTTGCCCGCCCAGGCGACGCAGCGAGGCGGATCTTAGCGGAGTGCGATAGGCTAAACGCGAGTGAGCGCCGATCTGGCGAAACGGTTGATGTCGGGCGATTCCGGCGCGCTGGGTGAG
This sequence comes from Acidobacteriota bacterium, assembly GCA_030855205.1. Classification (GTDB taxonomy): domain Bacteria; phylum Acidobacteriota; class Vicinamibacteria; order Vicinamibacterales; family SCN-69-37; genus JALYRV01. The sequence goes on from JALYRV010000368.1 coordinate 1,579, forward strand.
CTGTATGACATCCATGCCGCGTCGGTCTACGCACTTGCCCTGCGGATCACCGGAAAGCCGGCCGACGCCGAAGATGTCACGCAGGACGTGTTCACGCAGGCGTGGCGATCGGCGGGGCGCTTCGACGCCGCCCGGGGCAATCTCGCGGCCTGGCTGCTCATCATGACCCGCACGCGGGCGCTCGACCGCCTGCGCCACGATCGGCGGCGGCCGGCCGACTCCGTAGCGCCCTCGACTTTCGACGCAATCCCAAATGACGCGCCCGGCGTAGATCAGGTAGCGGCGACCAACGAGGAAGCCGCCCTGGCGCGGCGCGCGGTAGACGCGCTGCCGCCCGATCAGCGTGAAGCGCTCGAGCTCGCATACTTCGAAGGCCTCACGCACAGTGAGATCGCAGCCCGCACGTCGCAGCCGCTGGGCACCGTCAAAACACGTATACGGACGGCCATGCAGCGAGTGCGGGCGTCCATGGGCATTCAACCGCTGACAGGAGGGAGCGCATGACACACGACGACGTGCGCGACTCCGCAGCGGCGTACCTGCTCGGCGCGCTCGAGCCGCACGAGCGCGCGGCTATCGCCTCGCACCTCGAGGGGTGCGCGCCATGCCGCGCCGCGCTCGCTGATGAAGCGCGGGCGCTCGACG
>JALYRV010000369.1 GCA_030855205.1 Acidobacteriota bacterium
TCCCCTCTCCAAAAAGCTTTGCGCACGGCCGGGCATACGGGAGCCGACCTGGATCAGCTGGGAAAAGAGACCGGGCTGGACGCCGAAACGTTACTGGCAGCGCTCACGGAACTCGAGCTCGACGGCAAGGCGGCCCGGCTCACCGGCGGACGGTTCGCGGGCGTCAGTGATATTGATGTAAGGCGGTAGGCGGGGCCAGGAGCCCTGCCGGAGAGACAGAAAAGCATTCATGGCAAAAGGACTCGTGATTGTCGAATCGCCCGCGAAGGCGAAGACGATCAACAAATATCTCGGCAGCAAGTACAAGGTCGTGGCCTCGATGGGACACGTCCGCGATCTGCCCAAGAGCCGGCTCGGTGTCGACGTCGACGAAGACTTCGCGCCGGAGTACGAAGTCATCGCGTCGCGCGCCAAGGTCATCAAGCAGATCAAGGAAGAGGGCAAGAAGGCCGACGAAATCTTCGTCGCGACCGACCCTGACCGCGAAGGCGAGGCCATTGGCTGGCATCTCGCCGAAGAGCTCGGCAAGGCGAACAAGAAGAAGATTCGCCGCCTGATGTTCAACGAGATCACCAAGAAGGCGATTCTCGAAGCAGTCAAGCATCCCATCGAGATCGATCTGAAGATGGTCGACGCGCAGCAGGCGCGCCGCGTCATCGATCGCCTGGTCGGCTACAAGATCAGCCCGCTGCTCTGGGACAAGGTGCGCCGCGGACTCAGCGCCGGGCGCGTGCAGTCGGTGGCGCTCAAGCTTATTTGCGATCGCGAAGCCGAGATCGACGCGTTCACGCCCGAGGAATACTGGAATCTCTTCGCGCGCCTCGGCTCGAACGGCGTGGAGTTCGACGCGAAGCTGATCAAGCGGGCCGGCGAAGCCGCGAAGGACTTCAAGATCGGCAACGCGGAAGAATCAGCCGCGGTGCTGACCGCGCTCGGCGGCGCCGACTGGCAGGTGACCTCGGTCATCACCAAGGAGCGCAAGAAGAACGCCGTCGCGCCTTTCATCACGAGCAAACTGCAGCAGGCGTCGCGCTTCCCCGTCAAGAAGACGATGATGCTGGCGCAGCAGCTGTACGAAGGCATCGAGCTGCCGGGCGAAGAGGCCGCGGTCGGGCTGATTACCTACATGCGAACCGACTCGACCCGCGTGTCGGACGATGCGCTCACCGAAGTCCGCGATCACATCGTCGCGACCTACGGCAACGACTACCTCCCGGAGAAGCCGAACCGCTTCAAGCAGAAGTCGTCGGTGCAGGACGCGCACGAAGCCATTCGTCCGACGTCTTTGCGCTACGACCCCGAGACGGTGCGTGCGCATCTCTCGCCCGATCAGTACTACCTCTATCGCCTCATCTGGAACCGCTTCATCGCCTCGCAGATGCCGCCGGCCACGTTCGACGAGACGACGGTCGACATCTCGGCGAACGAGTTCGTGTTCCAGGCCAAGGGCTCCGTGCCGAAGTTTGCCGGCTGGCTCGCCGTCTACGGCGGTCCCGCGGTGACGCAGCAGGCCGGCGAAGGGGCCGGACCCGACGCGTCGGACGCGGAGGATGAGGAAGGCAAGGCGCTGCTGCCCGCCATGCGCGAGGGAGACACCCTCGACCTGCGCGAGCTGAAGCCCGAGCAGAAGTTCACGCAGCCGCCGGCCCGCTACAACGAAGGCACGCTCGTGAAGGCGCTCGAAGAGAACGGCATCGGCCGCCCGAGCACGTACGCCGACATCATCGGCAAGCTGCAGGCGCGCGACTATGTGATGAAGCTCGAGGGCCGCTTCAAGCCCACCGTCCTCGGCCGCACGCTGATCACCAAGCTGCTCAGCCCGAGCTTCGACGACATCCTCGACGTCGAGTACACCGCGAAGATGGAAGACGGCCTCGATGAAATCGAACAGGGCAAGTCGACCTACACCGCCGTCGTCAGAGAGTTCTATCAGAAGTTCGAGAAGGATCTGAAGCTCGCGGCCAAGCAGATGCCCAACTACAAGGAAGGGCAGCCCACCGACGAGTTCTGCGAGAAGTGCGGCTCGCCGATGGTCGTCAAGTCGGGCAAGTTCGGGATGTTCCTCGCCTGCAGCGCCTACCCGGAGTGCGAAAACACGAAGGAGCTCGAGACGGCCGACGCGCCCGATGCCGAAAACCTCGAAGAGGTCTGCGAGAACTGCGGCAAGCCGATGGCGATGAAGCGCGGCCGCTTCGGCCCGTTCCTCGCCTGCACCGGC
>JALYRV010000034.1:0-9678 GCA_030855205.1 Acidobacteriota bacterium
CGCCGGCTAGGGAAGGAAGCGTATTTCTTCAACTACAACGGCGAGCTGCATGGCCTGCGCAACCGCGACAACATGAAGCACTGGACCGTGCATCAGGACGAGTTCTTCGATCACTACCTGAAGGGCACGCCGAAGCCGGCATGGATGGAGACGGGCGTCGACTTCCTGAACCGCGGCACCCGCGATGTGTCGGACATGTTCAAGAAGAAGCCGGTGGTCGAGACCCCGCCGGCGCAGCCGAAGAAGAAACAGCCTTGAAAGTCCGCATCACGAGGCGCGACCCCGCGGTCGCGCTCCCCGCACGCGAAACGCGCGGCGCCGCCGGGTTCGACCTGGCGGCGTCCGCCGATCTCACGGTAGCGCCCGGCGAAGTGACGCTCGTGCCGACAGGCCTCATCATCAAGGTGCCGGACGGCCACTTCCTCGGCATCTTCGCGCGCAGCAGCACGCCGCTCAAGCGCGGCCTCATGATCCCCAACGGCGTCGGCGTCGTCGACACCGATTACTCGGGCCCCGGCGACGAGATCAAGATCCAGGTCTACAACTTCACTGCCGCCGCGGTGCACCTCAAGCGCGGCGATCGGATCGCGCAGGGGATCATCATGCCCTTCGTCGCGCCCGAATGGGACGAAGGGGAGCCCACCTCAGAGGATCGGGGTGGGTTCGGGTCAACAGGCTTCTGATTCGTTGCACGCCTCAGAACAGCCACCGCTCGATTGCGACGGTGGTGCCCGCTGTCAGCGCCCACCGTCCGTCCAGCAACCCTCTGGCGATATCGATGCGGAACGTCGGGCCCGCGAGCGCGCGCACGCGCAGACCGGCGCCGGCGTCGATCTGGTGATCGCGCAGCCGGCCATCGAGGAGCTGCCACGCGTACGCGGCGTCGGTGAACACGGCCGCGTCGATCGACGCGAGGCCGAGGCGGACGATCGGTGTTGTCCATTCGATCGTGCCGAAGACGAGACGGCGCCCGAGAAGCTGTCCCCCGTCGACGGTGATGGCGTCGTCGGCGATGAGAGGATGCGCGCGCAGAAGAGGACGGCGGGTGTTGCCGTCACCGGCGCCGGGCATCACGAATGCCGGCGTGTTGCCGTGCACGCCTTCGGTGCCGGCCGCGAGTGACACGAGTCCGCCGGCTATCGATCGGCGCAGCCGCGCGAGGGCGCTCGCGCGCGTGGCGCCGGCTCCCCCGATCCAGCCTTCGAGCGTGACATGCGCGTCGAACGCGGACCCGCCGGCCACCATGGCGCGGCCTCCGACGTATGTCTTGTGCTGGCGCGTGTCACCGTCGATGGCCGGCCATCGTTCGTAACCTGCAGCCGCGACCCACCCGAGCGATGGCGTCATCCAGTCGGCGGCTTGAAACGCGGCGCGGCGCCAGCGCTGAGTCGTTCGTCTGGTGTGGATGTCGTAGGTCTCGCGCGAATCGTGGCCGCTGATCCTCCACACGGCCCCCGGCGCGAGAGGCGCGGGTGTTTCGATGGCCGCTTCGACGCGCTCGAAGCCCGGGCGGAAGCGCCACGAGCCCGTCACGCGCTCGCCGCTTCCGGTGATGTTGGCGATGCCGATCTCGACTTCGCGTGAAAACGGCGCCTTGGCGGCAGCGATCGCGAGCTCGAAGAACGACGGGATGCGGGATCGCTCGACGATGGCCGCGTCGATCACGACGCGGCCGTCTGTTGCCGGGGCGTATCCGACGCGGGCCGTCAATGCCGATGGCAACATCGCGAGACGTTGTCGCGCGCGGCCGAGGCGCGAGGGGGTCAGCCGCTCGCCGCTCGTGAGGCCGATCAGCCGCTCGGCCGGCCGGAACCGCGTGTGCACCAGCCCCGCAACCTGCACGATGTCGATGTCGGGCCTCGCGGCCCGGTTCCACGCACCGAGCGCCTCTTCCTCGCGATCGAGTACGAACAGCGACGTCGCCAGCGCGTCCCACGCGACGAGGTCCGCCGGATTGGCACGTGTGGCGGCCGTGCTCACGCGCAGGGCCTCCGAAGTGTTTCCCGCTGCGAGCAGGGCTGCGACGTCGCGGGCGAGCTCGGGCTCGGGCGCGGCCGGCGCGGTTGCCGCCGGCTCTCCCGATGGCAGCAGCAGCAGCATCCAGAACGCCGCGGCCTGCCAGCGTCGATCGAACTCGCGTGCGTCCATCGCCTGCGAGGGAGCCTTCGCCGGATCGTGAAAGCGCACGGCGCGATCATCGGCGGCTGTTACGACGACGTAGTGAAAGCGGGACGGACGATCTTCGATGAGGGCGATGATCGGGCGGCCGCGTCCCAGATGCTGGCGCAGCAGCGCCGTGTCGCCGGCCGCGCCGCGCAGCGGAAACGCCTGCCAGCCTCGCGCGCGCAGATCCGCGACGAGTGCGGTCGTGACGATGCCCTGCTGCCGCTCGTCGATGAGCGCGGCAAAGTCTTCCGGGCGCGCAGACGCGCCCCAGTACCGCATCACCATGGCGGCCGCCGCGCCGCCGCAGAGGGCTTCGGTCTGCGGCAGATATGGGACGTCGCGCGGGAGTGCAACGCCCTGGGCGAGGGTTGCGGCGGTCAGTGCGGCGAGAAGGAGTGCAGGCATAAAAAAACGGGGCGCCTCCGATGAGGCGCCCCAAGTATGTACTCGCGACGGCTGCGTGCTACGCGATCAGCACGAGCAGGATCACGGCCAGCAGCACGAGGATGATCAGCCACACCGACATCGTGATGGCCTGACCGCCCGCGAGCGCGTCGTTGACCTGCTGAGCCTGCTGCGCCGCCTGCGCCAGCTCCTTGCCGTCGAGCGCGGCCACGGCCGCCGTCGCCTTGTCGATCGGGATGCCGGCATCCTTGGCGACCTTGCGGACTTCCTCACGCTGGAGGACGTTGAGGATCGCCTGGCGATCCGCCTGCTTCTTCGCGGCGTGATCGGCCGCGACGCCGGCCAGGCTCTGCGAAGCCGGCGCCTGTGCCTGGCCTGCAGCGGCCACGGACGGGACGAGCGTTACCATCAAAAGAAGAGTCGCGACGATTCCACGGACATTGCGCATCAGTTTGCCTCCCAAAAAGTCACGCGCCCAGGAGAGGGTCGCGCCGCCCTGAGGTCTGCACAACGCGTGCCCGGATCCCTCATGGACCCCATCCGGCAACGGGATAGGGGACTGGCCGGGGCAGTGCGTCGAGCAGCGGCCGGTAGAGATACCAGGATCGTTCAACCCAGTCGGCCCTCACGAACAGCGTCTGATCCCCCTGAATGACATCGCCGAGCAACGTCTCGTACGCATCGGCCAGCGGAGGAAACACGCTGCTGTAGCGGAACGTCAGCTCGCGGGGGCCGACCCGGATGTGCTCGCCTGGCTCCTTGACCTCGAACGTCAGCGTGAACCCCTCGTCGGGCTGGAGATCGATCGTCAGGATGTTGGGCCCGACGTCGCATCCGGGAATCCGGGCGAAGAGGCGCACGGGCGCGGACCGGAACGTCACCACGATGCGCGTGGACCGGCGCTGCAGCCGCTTGCCGGTGCGCAGCACGAACGGCACGCCGTGCCAGCGCCAGTTGTCGAGGTACACCGTCACCGAGGCGAATGTCTCAGTGCTCGACGCCGCGGGCACGCCTTCCTCGCGCAGGTATCCCTCGTACTGACCGAGCCGCGCATCCCCGGGCTGCACGGGGCGCATCGAGCGGAGCACCTTCAGCTTCTCGTCGCGAACGGCGTCGGCATCGAACGCCGCCGGCGGCTCCATCGCGACGTGACACAGCAGCTGCGTGAGATGGTTCTGGATCATGTCGCGCAGCGCGCCCGATCCGTCGTAGTAGGCCGCGCGCGTGCCCACGCCGTCGGACTCCGCCACCGAGATATCCACGCTCTCGATGCGATCCCGGTTCCACTGCGTCTCGAACAGAGGATTCGCGAACCGGAACACCATCAGGTTCCGCACGGTCTCTTTCCCGAGATAGTGATCGATACGGTAGATCTGCGACTCGTCGAAGTGGCGGTGGAGCAGCGCGTTGAGCGCCTGTGCCGACGCCAGATCCCGGCCGAACGGCTTCTCGACGACGATGCGTGTGAAGCCCGCGCTCGCGTTGAGGCCCGCGGCGGCCAGCCCTTCGACCGTCGACACGAACGCCTGCGGCGGCAGCGCGAGATAGAAGACGCGATTGCCCGGCAGGCCGTGCTCGCGCTCGATCACGGCGATGTCATCGGCAATCCGGCGGTAGTCCTCCGCGTTGCCGTCGCCAATCGTCTGGTAATGAATCTGCGAGGCGTCGAGCGCGGAGAGCGAGGTGGCCGCGATCGCCCGGAATGCCGCATCATCCGGATGCGCGTCGCGGGCGATACCGAGCAGCGCGAAGGCGCCGGGCAGCTCGCCGCGCGACTGCATCGCGCCGAGCGCCGGCAGCAGCTTGCGCCGCGTGAGGTCGCCCGTGGCGCCGAAGATGACGAGAAGTACGGGCGGGACCGCGCTCATGCGTCCTTCTTGATCGCATGCCCTCCGAACTCGTTGCGGAGCGCGGCGAGCATGCGGTACGTGAAGCCCTCCTTGTCGCGCGACTCGAGGCGCGCGATGAGTGAGTGCGTGATGATCGGCGCCGGCGTGTTCAGATCGATCGCCTCCTGCACCGTCCAGCGGCCTTCGCCCGAGTCGTCGACCCAGGGCGCGACTGCGGCGAGCGCCTCGTCGCGCGACAGGGCGCGCGCGGCAAGGTCGAGCAGCCACGAACGCACGACGCTGCCGTGCTGCCAGATGCCGGCCACCTGTGCGAGGTCGAGCGCGAGCGGCTCCTTCGCCTTCATGATCGCGAAGCCTTCGGCGAAGGCCTGCATCATTCCGTATTCGATGCCGTTGTGCACCATCTTGACGAAGTGCCCGGCGCCGGGTGGTCCGACGTGGCCCCAGCCTCGATCGGCGGCGGGCGCGAGCGCCTCGCAAATCGGTGTCAGTCTCGCGACGTCATCAGGGGTGCCGCCGATCATCAGCGAGTACCCTTCGGCGCGGCCCCAGATACCGCCGCTGACGCCGGCATCGATGAAACCGATGCCCTTCGCCGCCAGCGCCTCGGCGCGGCGGATGCTGTCGCGATACCAGGAGTTGCCGCCGTCGACGATGACGTCGCCGCGCGAGAGGGAGGGGAGCAGGTCCTCGATCGCCGCGTCGACGGGGGCGCCCGCGGGCACCATCATCCACACCACGCGCGGTGACGTGAGCGCAGCTATGAGCGCGCCGGTCGAGGCTGCCGTCTCGACGCCGTCCCCCGCCGCGCGCGTCATGGCGTCCGCGCTGCGGTCATGACCGACGACCCGGTGTCCGCGCTCCACGAGGCGCGCGGCCATGTTGCCCCCCATCCGCCCCAGTCCGATGATGCCTATGTCCATCCGCTCTCTCCCGTGTGCCGTGCTACGGCTCTGCTTGTCAGTGCTGCCTGCCGCTCTCTATACTGGCGGCGAGTCGATTCCGTACGCTATCGAACTCAGGCTCCCCGGCCAATGTCTAAGAAAATCGCCAAATCAGGCGAACCCGTCGACCGTTTGCGTTCGTTGCTCCGTGAACTCAAAACGGCGCGCACGCCCTCTGATGACCTGATCGTCCGCGCGACGCGGGAGATAGAGGAGGCCTTGCGCGGGCCCGGTCTCCAGCCCGCGAGACCAGCCCCACCGCCTCCCCGCAAGAACAGGGCCCGCGCGAAAAAACGTTAGGCGGGCCTCGCGCTGTCGAGCACCTGACGCACTTTCAAGGCCAGGGCCAGCGGCGAGAAAGGCTTCTGCAGGAAGTTGACCTGCGCCTGCAGGACCCCTGTGCGCACGACGGCGTCATCTGTATATCCCGATACGAAGAGGACGCGCAGACCGGGGCAGCTTTCCAGCAGCTGCTCGGCCACCATCCGTCCACCCCCGCCAGGCATCACGACATCCGTCACCAGCAGGTCGATGCTCTGCGGCGGCTGGCCGAGGCGCAGGGCGTCATCCCCGCGCCCGGCTTCGATCACGGCGTAGCCGCACTGCCGGAGCACGCGCGCGCTGAGGGCACGCACGCCCGGCTCGTCTTCCACGAGCAGGATGGTCTCCGTGCCCCGAGGAAGCAGGGTGCCGGCCGGGGCATCTTTCTCATCGGGCGCGCCCGCGACCAGCGGGAGGTAGATCGTCACCACGGTACCGCTTCCGAGCTCGCTCTGCACGTCGATGTGGCCGCCGCTCTGGCGCACGAAGCCGTGTACGACCGACAGGCCGAGGCCCGTGCCTTTGCCTGGCTCTTTGGTCGTGAAGAAAGGCTCGAAGAGATGCCGCTTGACCTCGTCGGTCATGCCTTCGCCCGAGTCCGTCAGCGTCACCACGACGTGCGGCCCGGCCCTGAGGACACCGTCGCCCGTCGTGAGGTCCGTCTCGAGGTCGAGATTGGATGTTTCGATGGTCAGCGCCCCGCCCTGGGGCATTGCGTCGCGCGCGTTGACCGCCAGGTTGACGAGCGTCTGTGCGAACTGTCCCGCATCGACTTTCACGCACCCCAGCTCCGGTTGCAGCCGCGTCGTCAGCTCCACGTCTTCGCCGATGATTCGGCGCAGCAGCTTTTCGGTGTCCCGCACCGTGGCGTTCAGATCCACGACCCTTGGCGCGAGCACCTGCTTCCGGCTGAACGCCAGCAACTGACTGGTGAGCGCTGTGGCGCGATACGCCGCCTTGATGATTTCGTCGACCGACTCGCGCGCGCGATCGTTCTTCGCCATGTCGTCGAGCAGCAGCTCGCTGTAGCCCATGATGATCGTGACGAGGTTGTTGAAGTCGTGCGCCACGCCGCCGGCGAGCTGGCCCACGGCCTCCATCTTCTGTGATTGCCGCAGCTGCGCCTCGAGTTGCAGCCGGTCGGTCACGTCTTCGGCGACGCCCGCGATCCGCACCACCCGGTCGCTCGCGCCTCGCACCGGGAACGCGCGATCGCGCACCCATCGGATCGACCCGTCCGGCCGGAGGATGCGGTACTGCTCGTCGTACTCGCCCGACGCCTGTTTCGTGCGCACGGCCTCGAGCACGCGGGCGCGGTCCTCCTCGTGGATGGCGTCGGCCCACTGCGTGGGCGTTGCGTAGAGGCTCGCGCGGCTGCGGCCCCAGATCGTCTCGTAGGCCGCGCTGACGTAGACGACCTCCTGTTTCTCCTGATCGGTGAGCCAGAACGCCTCGCTGATGCTGCCGGCGATCTGCTGGAAGCGCTCTTCGCTTCCATGGAGCGCCTGCTCGGCATGCACGCGCGCGCTGATGTCGTACGCCACGCTCATGATGCCCGCGGCCGCGCCGCTGGCGTCGGCGATGCGCGTGGTGCGCGAGCTGATCCAGACCCGCGAGCCGTCCCGGCGGTAGTCCTCGAACTCTCCGCTCCATTCGTGGTTGTCGAGCGCCTCGCGCGACGCGTCGAGCGCGACGGCGCGCGCGCCTTCGGGGAAGCGCCCGGCGACAGGCCGCCCGACCATTTCTGCTTCCGTCCATCCATAGAGGCGCGTCGCGCCCTCGTTCCAGTACGTCACGATTCCGTCGAGATCCGTGACGATGACGGCTTCCCGCACGCTACGCAGCAGCTCCGCGTGCCGCGCGGTGAGGGCCTCGGCTTCCTTGCGGTCATCGATGTCGGTCCACGTGCCGACCCATCGCTCGACAGTGCCATCCTCGCCTCGCAACGCGACGGCCTGCGCGAGCATCCACCGGTACGTGCCGTCGGGATACCGCACGCGATACTCGCTGGCGTACGGCTCGCCCGACTGCAGCACGGCCTCCCAGCGCTGTGCCGCCGCGGCCCTGTCGTCGGCGTGCAGCAGATCGAGCCATCCCGACCCGTTGATGACGTCCGCGGTAATCCCGAGCCGCTGGGCTCCCCGCTGATTGAGGTAGTCGGTCGCCCCCTTTCCATCGGCGGTCCAGACCATGTGGGGCATGTTCTCGACGAGAAGCCGGTGGCGGTCTTCGCTCACCCGCAGCGCGTCGGCGAACGCGCGCGCCGCCGCTTCGGCGCGCTTCTTCTCGCCGATGTCACGCGCGCAATTCGAGACGCCGACGAGCGTGCCGGCCGGATCGACGATGGCCGAGAGCGTCACCTCCACGTCGACACGGCTGCCGTCCTTGTGCAGGCGCACGGTGTCGAAGGGCGCGACGCGCTCGCGGGCGAGGAGGCGCGTCATCACGGAGGCGAGCTGCGGCCGCATATCGTCGGGCACCATGAACGAGATGTTCTGCCCGATGCTCTCGGCTGACGACCATCCGAACAGCCGCTCTGCGGCCGCGTTCCAGCTCGTGACGATGCCGTTGAGCGTTTCCAAGACGATCGGACCGGTGGAGGACAGGACGATGGAGGCCAGCCGCTGCGCCTGCTCGTCTTCCTTCCGGCGGCACAGCCGCCTGTGCGCTTCGCGCAGCTCGCGCTCGACGGCGGGGGCCAGGCTCGCCATGCTCCGCTTGGGCACATAGTCCGCTGCCCCGGCGCGCATCATGTCGATCGCGAGATTCCCGCCGGTCGCGCCCGAGACGACGATCAGCGGGACGTCGAGCCCGGTCTGCTTGAGAATGTCGAGAGCTGCCGAAGCGCCGAACGCGCCGCTCGATCCCGACAGCACGACGTCCCAGTGCCCCGTGGCGAGTGCTGACGACATCTCCCCGGCGCTCGAGATGCAGGACGCCTCGGGTGCGAACCCCCCGCGCGTGAGCGCCTGCAGCATCGGCACCGCGTCACCGGGCGCCGTTTCGATGATCAGGACCGACAGAGGTGTGGCCACCTCGCGAGCATGAAGGACGGCGCGCCCGCCGTCTGTTCAATAGAGCACTACCGTGCCGGCTCGAGCGCGCGGTCGACCGCCGCCCGCAGACGCGCCACGGCGGCCACGACCTGCGACGTGGGCTTGACGTCGGCCCCCTGCAGAATGCCGTAGATGGACAGCATCTGCCCATGCAGCCGCGCGAGCTCCGTTTCGGCGGGGGAGGCGGCGGCCGGTCCGCGCGACGCACGCAGGCGCTCGACGCTGTCGTGCGCGCGGTTGATCGCGTCGTACAGCGACATCGACAGGTCGAACTGCTGCTGCAGATCGGCCGGCGCTGTCTTCACGCGCGGATCCATCCGTACGGTCAGCGCCCGTTCGAGGGTGCGGCCGGCGGCCGTCAGCCGAACTGTGTAGGCGCCCGGAGGCACCCACGGCCCCTGAGGCAGGCGCGGCGTGTGACCCGGGATCGCGGCAATCGGATACGAAGATGAGAACGCCTTCGGAGGAGCGTAGTGCAGGTCCCACACGAACCGCTGCAGACCCTGCGCCGACGCCAGCATCGTTGGCGGCTGCACCCACCACGATGGAAAGTTGACTCGCGATGCTTCGCTCTCGACCGTGTAGGAAGGAGGGTCGATGCTGCTGTAGCGTCGCACGAGCGCACCGGCGGCATCGACGATTTCGAGCGTGACGTTGCTGCCCGGCCGCTTGAGCCAGTAGTCGATCATCGCGCCGTCAGGAGGATTCTCGCCCGCGGGCTCCTCGGGCGGGAGCGGCGTGTCGGTGTTCATGTTCCAGCGCACGCGCCACGCGGCCTGCGGCTCGAACAGGTACGCGTCGCGCGCCGCGCGCGCGGTCGCGGCCTGGCGTAGCGGCGTGACGTTGTCGAGAATCCAGAACGAGCGGCCGTGCGTGCCGATCACCACGTCATCGTCCTTGATGACCAGGTCGCGAATGGACGTGGCGGGCATGTTG
>JALYRV010000034.1:9688-22438 GCA_030855205.1 Acidobacteriota bacterium
GTTGAGGCGCAGCGACTGCCAGCTGTCGCCGTCGTTGGTGGAGACGTAGACCGCCTGCTCCGAGCCCGCGTAGAGCAGCCCGCGCGCTTTCGGATCCTCGCGCACGACGTTGATGGTGCCGCCGTTCGGCATGCCCGACACGATACGCGACCAGGACTTGCCGCCGTCCCTCGTGCGGTAGATGTGCGGACGCAGGTCGTCGAGCCGCAGCGTGTTGACCGCGGCGTAAGCCGTGTCGCGATCGAAGTGCGACGCGTCCATGATCGACACCTTCGCCCATGGTTTCAGGTCGGGCGGTGTGACGTTCGTCCACGTGGTCCCGCCGTCGCGCGTCACATGGATCAGCCCGTCGTCGGTGCCGGCCCAGATGATCTGCTCGTCGATGTAGGACGGCGCGACGGTGTAGATGACGCCCCTGCGGCTCGCGCGCGCGGCGGGCGTGCCGCGATACTTGCCGACGCTCTCGGGCGCCTCCCACGTCTCGCGCGAAAGGTCGGGGCTGATCTCCTGCCAGCTCTGTCCCTCGTCGTTCGTCTTCCACAACACGTTGGTCGCGAAGAACAGCGTCTTCGGGTTGACCGGGGAGAAAAGCACCGGCGCCGTGCGCAGCACGCGGCTGTTCCCATCGCGCATCGGCAGCGGCGTGATGTTCTGCACCTGGCCGGTGCGCCGGTCGAAGCGCGTGATGCGCCCGCCATAGACGATGTCGGGATTGAGCGGATCGGGCGCCGCATACCCGTACTCATCCACGCCAACCGTCTCCCAATCCTGCAGCGTGATCTGCCCCTTGTCGCCGCGGCTGGCGACACAGGCCGACCCGCTCTCCTGCTGCCCGCTGCACACGCGGTAGGGGAAGGCATTGTCGGTGATCACGTGATACAGCTGCGCCGTCGGCTGGTTGTACCAGGAGCTGAAGGTTTCTCCGCCATTGACCGTGACGATGGCACCCTGGTCGGCGACGAAGAGCATGATGTCGGGCTGCAGCGGATTGATCCAGATGCGGTGATAGTCGTCGCCGCCCGGCGCGCCGCGCACGCTCGTGAAGGTCTTGCCGCCATCGATCGACTTCCAGACGGCGATGCTGCCCGTGAACACCACATCGGGGTTCTTCGGATGCACTTTCACTTCGGCGAAATCCGACGATCGGCTCGTCACGCGCGCATCGTCGTTGATGATCGACCAGGTCTCGCCGGCGTCATCCGACCGGTAGAGCCCGCCCTGGCGCGTGGCGTCGACCGTGGCGAACATGCGGCTCGGCATGCTCGGTGCGACGGTCAGCCCGATGCGGCCGAGACCGTCGGCCTCGAAGGTCGGGAGTCCCTTGCCGATCTGCCGCCACGTCTTGCCGCCGTCGATCGTCTTGTGAATGCTGCTGCCCGGGCCGGCGAACGCGCCGTTCTCCCACGGACCCTGCCGCGCTTCCCATAGTGCCGCGTAGAGCACGTCGGGGTTGACGGGATCCATGACGATGTCGACACCCCCCGTGTCGGGATCCTTGTAGAGCACCTTGTCGAACGAGCGCCCGCCGTCCGTCGATCGAAAGATTCCGCGTTCTTCATTGGGACCGTACGGGTGCCCGAGCGCGGCCACATAGAGACGATTGGGGTCGGTTGGATGCACGACGATCTGAGGAATCTGCTGCGCGTCGCGCAGCGTGGCGAGGTACGTCCACGTCCTGCCGGCGTCACTCGATCGGTACATGCCGTTGCCCGTCGAGAGGTCGGGCCGCTGCAGGCCTTCGCCGCTGCCGGCGTAGATGATGTTCGGGTTGGATGGCGCGATCGCGAGCGCGCCGATGGAGCCCGTTGGCTGGTCGTCGAAAATCGGCCTCCATGTGCGGCCGTAGTCCGTGGTCTTCCAGACGCCGCCGTTGACCGGGGCGATGTAGAAGACGTTGGGCTGCGACGGGATGCCGGCAGCCGCTTTCGTGCGGCTCGCGCGAAATGGCCCGATCATGCGCCAGCGCATGGCGGACGCCACGTCGGCCGCCGGCACGGGTGTGTTCTGCGCGCCAATTGGAAGCGCGGCGGCTATCGCGAGGATCAGGATCAGGGACGTTCGCGTCATTTCGTCAGGCTCCTCACCAGCGTCAGCACCATGTCGATGGCGACCGCGTTGTGCCCCCCTTGCGGGATGATCACGTCGGCGTAGCGTTTCGTCGGCTCTACGAACTCGAGATGCATCGGCTTGACTGTGCCGAGGTATTGCTCCACCACCGACTGCATCGTGCGGCCGCGCACGGTTGTGTCGCGCTGCAGCCGGCGAATGAAGCGGATGTCATCGTCAGCGTCGACGAAAATCTTGATGTCCATCAGCTCGCGCAGCCGCTTGTCGGCGAAGACCAGGATGCCCTCGACGATGATGGCGGTGCGTGGATCGATGCGCTCGGTCGCCGTCGCGCGCGCGTGGCGCGTGAAGTCGTAGACCGGTGCGTCGATACCGGCGCCGGACTTGAGCGCTTCGACGTGGCCCACCATCAGGCCGGTGTCGAGCGAGTCGGGGTGGTCGTAGTTGAGCGCGGCGCGCTCTTCGAGCCGCAGCTCGGGATGGTCGCGATAGTAACGGTCGTGATCGAGCACGGTGACGTGCTCGCCGCCGAGCGACTCGACGATGCGGCGAACGACGGTGGTCTTTCCGGAGCCGGAGCCGCCGGCGAGGCCGATGACGAGTGACATTGCGGGCTAGTCTACGGCAGGAGCCTCGCCCCGGGCCCTGATTCTGAGGGAGATGTCGCCGTACTCCCACTGCAGGAACGCGGGCAGGTAGTGCGGCGAGATCTCCTTCGGGGGCGGCGGAACGTCGAGCGTCATGCCGGGCGTAGCCGAGGGATAAAGGCCGCGCACGCGCGCCCCGTACTGTGAGTAGGGGGCTCCCGCATCGTCCCACGTGCGCACGTTCTTGTTGGCGAAGACCGCGAAGCGGGCCGTCAGCACGACGACCGCGACCCACCACAACGCCAGGCCGTAGCGCGACTTGTGGGCAAGGCTCTGTCGCAGCCACCAGAACAGTTCGGCCCCCAGGGCCGCAAAGCCGGCGGCGGCCAAATAGAGATAGCGGGAGCTGAAGCCTTCGCGAAATCCGCTGAAGGGCAGGAGCGTGGCGATGATCCAGAGGCCGTAGAAACGCACGCGCGGCGGCCCCGCGACCAGCGCGAAAGCGATGAGCACGGCCGCAAAGATCAGCCCGACGGCATCGTGGCTGGCGATGGTGAAGGTCGCGACCGCGTCCAGCTCGTTGCGCAGCATGTGCCAGCCGATGCCGTACTCGCCGTCGGTGACCACGTAGTTGCGGGAGTTCACGACGACCGCCGTCGCCGCGACCGCGGTGGTGATCACGGAAAACGGCGCGAGCATCATCAGGTGACGCCGGACGACAGCCGAATCCGGCCCTCGGTGGAGCCAGACGAGCACTGCGAGTACCGGCAGCAGCATCAGGCCCGACTCGTGGGTCAGGTGGCATGCGACGGCCGAGACGAAGGCACCGGCGTACGACAGGCGGGCGCCAGTCTCGAGAGCGCGCACGAACAGCCAGACGGCGAGCACGAAGAACGCCGTCGACAGGACTTCAGTCACGGCCGAGACCCAGATCACCGCTTCCATCGGGCCGGGCTGTATCGCGAACAGGAGGCCGGCAAACGCGCCGGTCCAGAAATGTCTCGCGAGCGCGGCTGCCATCCCTGTGACGAGCAGGCTCGTCGCGGCGTGCAGCAGGATGTTGAGCCAGTGATAGCAGGAGGCGTCGCGTCCGCAGACCGCGAATGCCGACGGGAAGTAAACCTCGATCACGGGCCGGTAGAAATGCGCGCGGTCGCCGAGATCGACAAGACGGGAAGGTTGAAACTGCTGCGCGGCCACCAGCCACTGGAAGTCATCGGCAAAGAGGCCGTAGCCGGCGCTGGCGGCGTAGACGGCGATGGCGGCCGCAGCGATGGCGACGCATGCGGCCGGGCGGAGCACGCCCCGTAGTCTACGGCAGGAGCGTCAGGGAGTGATGGCTCGCTTCTGAAGCGCAACGAGGATGGGATGATCGGCATCCGCGAGGGCGAGTGCGGCGAGGAGTTCCCTCTCGACTGTCCGCGCTTCGGCTGCGCGGCCGGCCGCGCGGTACAGTTGCGCGAGCGTGTGCTGGTTCCGCAGCCAGAGGTGCCCGATGTGGGAGGCCTGCGTGAGCAGTCTGTGAGGGCGCTGGCCCTGAGCCGCGAGGACATCGATGGCGCGATCGGTCTGACCCTGCCGCACCAGCGCATCCGCAAGGGTCGCTGCATACAGGAAGCGCCGTGCGCCACTGAACTCCATCGACTCGATCGCGGCCTCGAGCGTGCGCACGGCCGACATCTCGCCACGCCCGACGGCGATTTCCGCGACGGCAAACTCGTCGTGCCGTCCTTCGGTACGGGAGAAGCGCCGGTGCAACTGTTCGGCAGCGTCCAGATCACCGGCGCGCACGAGCAGGGAGACGCTGGCGAGATCCTGCCCCCGGTACACGCGCATGCGCTTGCGTATGTACGCGTGGTCGTTGCGAGCCAGCGCCGCCAGACTGAATGCGATATCCGTGACGGGTCCTGGACGCGCGAGCCGGAGAAGGCGGTCGGCCTCCTGCAGTTGTCCGAGGGTCAGGCGGAACGCCGCGAGATGCCGGATCCCCTGTTCCGTGAGGCCGGTGATCGGCGGATCGCCGGCAGCCGTCTCGAGCGCACGGCTCGTCTCCGCGATGCGCCGCGCAAGCCAGAGCTCGTGCGCCGGGAACATCATGATGAAGACCCTGAGTGCCGCGGGAACTTCAGCGCCCGCATGCAGCAGCGCGCTGGATCGGCTGACGTACGGACGCGCCGCATCGATTCCCTCCGCGAGCACGAGGTCGCGGGCCGCGTGGATCTGACTGACCGCGTCGTGAGGGCGCGTGGCGGCGAACTCGAGGGCGAGCGCCCGCGCCTCGGCGATCCGGCCGAGCCGTTCATAGACCTGAAGCAGCTTGTCCTGTCCCCAGTGATCGTCGGGATGTACCGCGAGCAGCGCTTCGAACTGGCTGGCCGCCGCTTCGAGCTGCCCCCGCAGCATGAGATCGCTGCCGAGAATGAAATGGCGTTCGCGATCACTGGCGCGCGTGACCAGCGCAACCGCGCGCTCCGCCGAGTGCAGCGCCTGCTCG
Source organism: Acidobacteriota bacterium (assembly GCA_030855205.1). Classification (GTDB taxonomy): domain Bacteria; phylum Acidobacteriota; class Vicinamibacteria; order Vicinamibacterales; family SCN-69-37; genus JALYRV01. The sequence goes on from JALYRV010000034.1 coordinate 14,837, forward strand.
CGCTGCAGCAGATTGAGCCGCGCCCACGCAAGCCAGATGTGCGCGGACGCGAACCCGGGATCCTTCGCGACCGCCGACTCGAGGAGCGCGGCGGCGACGCCCCAGTCGCGCCGCTTCGATGCCCTGAACGCATCGGAATAGTCACGCAGCGCGGCAAGCGACGGCGTCGTGACTCTTTCGAGCTGCCTGTGGCCGCGCTCGACATCGGGCCGAGGCTCGCCCAGTGTCAGGCGAATCCACTCTGCGAGCTGGTTCAACGTCGCGGGAATGCCTGCGTCGCCGGTGGACTCCTCCCGCCGGCTGGCAAGCGGCTGGCCTGACGCGACGTCGATGATGCTGACGGTGACGGGGTAGACGGAACCCACCTTCGTGATGCCGCCTGTGACGAGCAGACGGATCCGGCCGTCACGGATGGCGATTTCGCGGCCGATGCTCTGATCAATCGGCGTCGTGATCGGCCGGCGCATCAGCATCAGCGCGTCGTCGACGCGCTCGCGCGGAACGAGGTTGACGTATGTGGAGTTGCTCAGCGCGTGCGCCACGGCATGTTCGAGCACACCGTCCAGCGACGCGCTGCCGCTCCTGTTCTCGAATGGCACGATCAGCACCGCCTCGCGCGCCTCGAAGGGCACTCCGGCCGGCGCGGGCGCCCGCCAAGCGACCCAGACGCAGGCCGCGGTGACTGTGGCAACGGCGCTGGTGACGAGCCATCGTCGCGCACGGCGAGCCGGCCGCATGGGCTCGGGCGGTGCGTCGCGGCCGAGTGCCGCGATCAGGTCCAGTTCCATCTCGCCCGCAGTCTTGTAGCGTGCTGCCGGATCGGGGGACACCGCGCGGCTCACGACCGACGTGAATGCCGGCGGCAGATCCGGACGGAGATCGCGCAGCGACACACGCTTCCCCTCGGCGTGCGCGTCGCGGATGACAGCCATGGTTGCGCCTTCAACCGGATACCGCCCCGTGACGAGGTGGAAGAGCACGACGCCGAGGCTGTAGATGTCGCTCTCTGCCGTCGCCGCCTTGCCGGCGAGCAGTTCGGGCGCCGCATAAATGGGGGTGCCCGCAGCACCGGCCGCCGCTGCGGACGCGTCGACGCCGGAGCCGAGATCCATGAGGACGATGCGTCCCCCTTTCTCCCGCATCACGTTGTTGGCCGTGACGTCACGGTGCAGAAGGCCCGCGCGATGAACCGCTGCAAGCCCGCGGCAGAGTGACGTGCCGATGGACACCGCGTCCTCGGCGCTGAGTGCGCCCTGCGCTCGATGGAAGTCGGAGAGCGTCGTCCCGTCGATGTACTCGGTGATGATGCCCACGCGTCCTTCGTGCGACTCGGCGCCGAAGACCGTGAGCACATTGGGATGGCGTATCTTCGCGAGCAGCGACGCTTCCTCGATGACGGCGTCGGCGGGGGCGGCAACGCCGCTGCCGGAAGGCAGGAGCTTGAGCGCGACATCACGCCGCAGCCGGTTGTCGACAGCCAGAAAGACGCGCCCCGAGCTGCCTTCGCCGAGCTTCTCGATCAGCGTGAGATGACCCCACCGCGCGAAGGCGTTCCCTCCAGGCTCGGGACCGGGCGCGCGATGCAGATCCGCGATCGACGCAACCACGCGCAGCTCGCCCAGCAGCCGCTCGTCGCCCGGCAGCGCGGGATCCGTCCAGTCGATGGGCAGGCCGTCGAGGATGGCGCTCGTCAGCTTGTCGATGTCCGGGTCGTCGAGATGGTCACGGACGCTCATGTTTCATTTCCGACGCGAGGCGCACCAGCGCCCGCTGCGCGGATTTGCGAGCCGCATCCGGCGTGGGTTTGCCCAGTGCCTCGGCCATCTCCTCGTACGACATGCCCAGTTCTACGCGCGCGATGATCGCCTCCCGCTCCTCGCCTTTGAGACGACCCAGCGCCGCCTCGTACCGTTCCAGGGCTTGCCGGCCGATCGCCTGTTCGAGCGGTGACGGCGCGGCATCCGGAGCCTGCGAGTCGAGCGCCGCGCCCTGGCCCCGCCTGCTGAAGCGGCGCAACTCGTCGCGTATGCGGTTCATGAGCGCCTGCCGCAGATATCCCTGCAGCGCGCCCTGGCGCCCGGCTTCGAAGCCTTCGATGTTCTTAAACGTCTGGAGGAGGGTTTCCTGGACAAGGTCCTGCGTGTCGGCCATGTCACGCGCGTAGCGGGGCAGGCGGCCGCGTGCCCAGCGTCTGAGCGGCCCGACGTAGCGCGCGAAGAGCGCATCGAGCGCCGCCTCGTCGCCGGCCCTCGCTCGGCTGAGCAGCTGAATGGTCTCGCTCGACGAACCGTGTTCGTTCACGCCGGCGGAATTCTAGCGTGAAGCGCGCGTAGTGGCGCTGTCCGATCGTCGCGGGTCCGGCGTTTACTCCTCATGAACCCGGTGAAATGGCTCACCGCCCCAGAGGAGCTCACATGTCCTGTCGCAGATTTGTTGTTGCGTGCATCGCGCCAGCCGCCGTGGCGTTGTCGATGGTTTCGGTTGCCGCCCAGAGGCCGGTGAAGGGAGGCTCGCAGCCGCCGCCGCTCGTACCGGTGTCGGCCGCATTCCGGTGTCCGCTTGCGGATGATTGCCCGTCGAGCACCCGCATCGACCGTATCTCGGGCGACATGCAGGGCCCGTACCTCGGGAACGCCCAGCGGGTCGACGGCGCGTATCTGAACGAGAACACCAAGCTCTACTTCCATCTGAGCCCGGCCTACGGCCGCACGGTGGAACTCGATTTCCAGGACCAGGCCGACACGGCGCCGTGCCTGAATCAGGGGACCTGCCGGAAGACCTTCGTCGTGGTGCGACCCAACACATCGGACCCCGCGTCAATCACCAATCCGCTCGACGCATCAGGGGAACCGCTGCCCAATGGGTTCGCGGACATTGCCGTGGGACAGTCGGCGCGCGCGCGCTTCATGTTCAACTTCCCGGATCCGATGGGGCGGCCGCTGCTGTGGACGGTCCGCTTCAACGCCGAGTTCTACCCCGGTTCGTCAGATGTGACGGTCAGCCGCACAGCGGAGAACACCTGGGTGATCGAAGCGAGCGGAGATGATGTGGCGGAACTGGTGGCCGTGCCGACGGGCAAGGGGAAGATGATCATGACCCACGAAGGCTTCTACACGATGCCATTCAGGATCACCGTGACGCGCTGAGCGGCGCCAGATCCTTCAGAGGATCCGGTCGAACGCCTTGATGAGTGCCCACCCGATCAGCGCGATGGGCGCGCCGACGAGAAGGATGCCGGCGGGGATGGCGAGGATGACACCGATGACGGCAAAGCCGTCACCGATCCATCCAAACCGCGCCGGTGCGTAGCGGGTGACCGGAACGATCATGGTCTTACGAGCGATCCGAGTGAAAGCGGCTCGGGTCGATCGAGCCGCGGTTTGGCGACGGTTCGGTCTTGGAGATCGGCTGGCCCACGCTGTCCGTGTCCTGGCTGTTGCGCCACGTGACGAGCCCGACGACGCCCGCCGCGATCGTGAGGATCGAGACGACGGCAAAGGTCGTGAGATTGATATCCATGTGAGACACCTCGTGTGAAGCGCGGCTGGCGGCCGCGTATTCGGGAAGCGCCTGCCGGGCTCGAATGTCGAGTACGGCGATGCGGGCTTCCGCTTTGTATGAGGCGGCCTCGCAGTGCCGGTGGCTCAGGAAAGTGAAGTCAGTCTATCACCTCTCGATGGTGCGGACTTTGCTGCGAGCCCATGCATGACCAGGATTGCGATCATCGTCGGCAGCACGCGGCCAGGCCGCAAGGGAGAAGCCGTCGCCAAGTGGGTGCATGAGATAGCGCGCAGGCGCAGCGATGCGGAGTTCGAGCTCGTCGACATCAAGGACTTCGACCTGCCGCTGCTCGATGAGCCGGTGCCGGCGTCGATGGGGCGGTACAGCAAGGACCACACAAAGCGGTGGTCGGCAAAGATCACGGAGTTCGACGGCTTCGTGTTCGTCACCCCGGAGTACAACCACAGCACCTCCGGCGCGCTCAAGAACGCGATCGATTTCCTCTACGCCGAATGGAACAACAAGGCCGCCGGCTTCGTGAGCTACGGCGGCGCGAGCGGTACGCGCGCCGTCGAGCATCTGCGATTGATCACGGCGGAACTGCAGATCGCCGGCGTGCGCGCGCAGGTAATGTTGTCGCTGTCGACCGACTTCGAAAACTACAGCGTCTTCAAGCCGGCCGATGGCAAGGAAAAGACGGTCGGCGCGATGCTCGATCAGCTCGTGCCGTGGGCCGAGGCCATGAAGGGCGTGAGGGAGAAGGCGAAGGCCTGAATCAAGGGCCGTCTGCGCGATCGAGATAGGCCTTGATCCTGGACCAATACTGGTCGCGCCAGGCCTGTTCGGTCTCCGGGATCAGGTCTTTCGGGACACCGCGATGCGTCAGCACGAGTTCCGTTCCGCCATCGGGCGTCGGTGTCAGCGTGAGCGCGGCCATCGAGAAGACGCCTTCGGGGAATCGGCGGTGGCGCCAGGCCTGCACGATGCGTCGCGCGGGGACGAGATCGACGTTGACCCCGGTCACGTCATTCCCGCTCGTCGAAAACGTGCCGCCAATCTTCGTGCTGATGGTCGCCTTCCTGCCGGTGACCGCCGTGTGCTTCCGCGAGTCCGCCAGCAGATCGTAGACGGTCGCTGGCGCGGCCTTGAACTTCACGCGCTGCTTGATGGTCTTGCACATGTGTACCTCCCTGGCCCGGTGCCTAGCTCAACTCGTCGTACCGGATGGCGATGATTGCGACGCGCTCGGGTCCCCGCGGCGCGTGGACGGTGACGGTGTCGCCGGCAGCCGCGGTCAGGAGCGCTTTCGCCAGCGGCGATCGCCACGAGATGCGCGCATCGCCGCTGTCCAGTTCGTCCACGCCCACGATCGTGACCTCGCGCTGGTCGCCGCTCTCGTACTCGAACGTCACGGTCGCGCCGAAATGGACGCGCGCATGCGTGCGGCCTGAGTTGTCGATCACCACCGCCGAATCCAGGCGCTTCGACAGGAAGCGTATCCGCCGATCGATCTCGCGCAGCTTCTTCTTGCCGTAGATGTAGTCGCCGTTCTCGGAGCGATCGCCGTTGCCCGCAGCCCACGCCACCGTGGCGACGAGGGGCGGCCGTTCATCCTTCCACAAGCGCGCGAGTTCTGCCTGCATCCGGCGAAAGCCGCCCGGGGTGATGTAGTGCTTGACGGTGTCGGTCATGGACGCCCGAGTCAGCGGGATCGGGGGGCTTTCGGACGGCTCCCGACGTAGGCCGCGAGGTGCTCGCCGGTGAGAGTCGCGCGCGCGGCGGCGAGGCCGGCGGGCGTGCCCTCGAAGACGACCCGGCCGCCATCGTGGCCGGCGCCGGGGCCGAGATCGATGATCCAGTCGGCGTGTGCCATGACCGCCTGATGATGTTCGATCACGATGACCGACTTACCGGAGTCGACGAGCCGATCGAGCAAACCGAGCAGCTGCGCGACGTCGGCGAGGTGCAGGCCAGTGGTCGGCTCATCGAGCACGTAGATGCCCCCCTTCTCGGCCATGTGCGTAGCGAGCTTGAGCCGCTGACGCTCGCCGCCGGACAGCGTCGTGAGCGGCTGGCCGAGCGTGAGGTACCCGAGCCCGACGTCGGCGAGACGAGCGAGGATGGCGTATGCGGCCGGTGTGTGCGCCTTGCTGGCCCCGAAGAACTTGCCGGCCTCGGCCACTGACATGGCGAGCACCTCGCTGATGTCCTTGCCGCCGAGACGGTAGGTGAGCACTTCGGCCTGGAACCGCTTTCCCTCGCACTCCTGGCACGTGGTGGCGACGCCGGCCATCATCGCCAGATCGGTGTAGATGACCCCTGCGCCGTTGCAGCCGGGGCAGGCACCTTCGGAGTTGGCGCTGAACAACGCCGGCTTCACGCCGTTGGCTTTCGCGAATGCGTTGCGGATCGGGTCCAGCAGTCCGGTGTACGTCGCGGGATTGCTCCGTCGCGAGCCCCGGATCGCCGCCTGATCCATCGACACGACACCCGCGCCGGCGGGGATGGATCCGTGCACCAGCGAGCTCTTGCCGGAGCCCGCGACGCCGGTGACGACGACAAGCACCCCGAGCGGGATGTCGACGTTGATATTGCGAAGGTTATGCGCCGACGCGCCGCGGATCTCCAGCGTGCCCGTCGGCGTCCGTACTGCTTGCTTGAGGGCCGCCCGGTCGTCGAGGTGGCGGCCCGTGATCGTGCCGCTGGCCCGCAGCCCCTCGACGGTGCCCTCGAAGCTGATGGTACCGCCCGCCGTGCCTGCGCCGGGACCGAGGTCCACGACGTGATCGGCGATGGCGATGGTCTCGGGCTCGTGCTCCACCACGAGCACCGTGTTGCCCTTGTCGCGCAGCCGCAGGAGCAGGCCGTTCATGCGCTGCACGTCGTGGGGGTGCAGGCCCGCCGTGGGCTCGTCGAAGATGTACGTAACGTCGGTGAGCGACGAGCCGAGGTGGCGGATCATCTTCACGCGCTGCGTCTCGCCGCCCGACAGCGTTCCCGACGGCCGGTCGAGCGAGAGGTAGCCCAGCCCGATCTCCGCGAACGAGTCGAGGAGGTGCTGCAGCCCGGTGAGCAGCGGCCTGACCGGCGGCGCGTCGAGGCCCCGCACCCAGTCCGCAAGGTCGCTGATCTGCATGGCGCAGACGTCGGCGATGTTCCTTCCCTTGATCTTCGACGACCTGGCTTCCTTGCCGAGCCGTGTGCCGTCGCAGTCGGGGCAGGTCGTGAACGTGACCGCGCGATCGACGAAGGCGCGGATGTGCGGCTGCAGCCCATCGACGTCCTTGGAGAGGAACGACTTCTGGATCGCCGGGATCAGTCCCGTGTACGTGAGGTTGATCCCCTCGATCTTGATCCTGGTCGGCTCCTTGTGGAGCAGGTCGTGCAGCTCCCTCTTGTTGTATTTCCGTATCGGCCTGTCCGGATCGAAGAAGCCGCAGCCGCGGAAGATGCGGCCATACCAGCCGTCCATGCTGTAGCCGGGGATGGTGATTGCCCCCTCATTGATCGACTTGCTGTCGTCGTAGAGCGCAGTCAGGTCGACGTCGGTGACCGCGCCCCGGCCCTCGCAGCGCGGACACATGCCCCCGAGTCGATTGAACGTCGCCTTTTTGGTGACGGTCTTGCCTTCACCGCGCTCGACGGTAATGGCGCCGCTCGCGCTGACCGAGGGGACGTTGAACGAGTACGCGTTGGGCGGGCCGATGTGCGGCTTGCCGAGCCGGCTGTACAGGATGCGCAGCATCGCGTTGGCGTCGGTCGCCGTGCCGACCGTCGATCGCGCGTTGGCGCCCATGCGCTCCTGGTCGACGATGATCGCGGTCGTCAGGCCGTCGAGCATGTCGACCTCGGGCCTCGCCAGCGACGGCATGAAGCCCTGCACGAAGGCGCTGTAGGTCTCGTTGATCAGCCGCTGCGACTCGGCGGCGATCGTGCCGAACACCAGCGAACTCTTGCCCGAGCCGGAGACGCCGGTGAACACCGTCAGCCGGCGCTTCGGGATCTCGATGCTGACGTCCTTGAGGTTGTTCACGCGCGCGCCCTGCACGCGGATCAGGTCGTGGCTGTCGGCAACGTGTAGCGCAGGCGACTGCGTGTGCG
>JALYRV010000035.1 GCA_030855205.1 Acidobacteriota bacterium
TCACAGTCCTAGAGGCGCCGGCCGTTTCCGCGCAGGATGCGCGCCGCGACGAGCGTCCGCTGTACCGCGGTTGCCGCGAGCGCCCCTACCCAGAGCCAGGCCAGCCACGGCAGATACGCCGGAAACAGCACCCAGAGCGAGTAGATGATCGTGGTCTCGCCCGCTTCGGTGATCGCGGGCGTGAATTGGAAGGTACGATCGCCGCGGCCGATCGGGCGTCCTGCTGCCCGCCCGGCATCTGACAGCGCGAGTGTGGTCGTGATCGCGAGGACATACCCCGCCAGTACGCAGATCCACGCCGGCCAGAGGGCCGGGTGCGCCGCGGCGAACCCGAGCACCATGGCCGAGTACCCGGCCATGTCGAGCGTGATGTCAAGATAGCCGCCGAACGGACTGGCGCGCCCGGTCTGGCGGGCGAGCGCGCCATCGAGTCCGTCGCCCGCCCGGCTGACGAGCCAGATGGCGAGGCCGGTGAATGGGTAGCCCATGCCGATCGATGCCGCCGCGGCCAGTGCGAGCGCGAATGTCACCACGGTGATCTGGTTCGGGGTGACGCCCGTGCGGGCGAGGGCCGGCAGCACGGGCTGGACCGCGGCGCCAAACCGGTGTCTGAAAGAGTTGTCGAACATGCCAGCAGTGATGAGCGCGAAATGAATCAGCCGCTGAACGGATGGGACGCCGCAGGCTTCGCCGGACTGCTGTTGTTCATCGGATGGTACGCGAGCCGCGTGAAGGCCCGGCCAGATGCGTACATCGTCGCCGATCGCTCCGTTGGTCTGTTCCCGCTCGTCGCGACCCTCGTGATGACCGAATTCAACACGAGCACGCTCCTGGCCTTCAGCGCCGCCGGATATGCCGCGGGGCCCATGGCGTTGGCGCTGCCGCTCGTGTTCCTCATCGGCCTCGGATTCTATACCGTGACCGTCGCGAAGGCCTGGAAGCGCTTCGACCGGCTGTCGGTGGCCGAACTGTTTGCCGAGCGCTACTCGCGCGCGCTCGGGCGCTTCGCGTCGATCATGCTGCTGGCGGCGATGAGCGGCTTCTCGGCAACTTACGTCAAGTCGCTCGGCCTCATCTTCCAGCCGATCGTCACCGGCGTCCCGTTTGCGCTTCTGGCCGCGCTGCTCACCGCCATCGTGCTCGTCATCGTGCTGCCCGGCGGTTTGGTGTCGGTCGTCCGCAGCGACGTCGTCACGTTTCTCGTGACGGTTGTGATGTTTCCGCTGCTGCTGGCGATCGGCGTTTCGCGGAGTGCGGCCGCCGGAGGTCTCGCATCCGTCTTTCCTGCCGATCAACTTCGCGTCGCGCCGATGGAGCAGTGGGCGCACCCCGCGTTGCCCTTCTGGTTTGTGACGTCGCTGATCGTGCTGACCTGTTTCACGTACATTGCCGCGCCGTGGTACGGACAGAAGATGTTCGCCGCGAAGGACACGCGCACGGCGGTGATGGCGGTCGCGATTTCCGCGCTGCTGGTGTTCCTGCTGTACGGCACGATGGTGCTCGGCGCGGCGCACCTGCGCGTCGTCGAGCCCGGCCTCCCGGATCCGCAGCTTGCGGTGCCGACGATGGTGGTGTCGTGGCTGCCGCCGGCCGCTCGCGGCGTCGGCCTGGCCGTGTTGTTTGCGGCGGCGTTGACCACGCTGGGCGGCGTCTGGAGCGCGATGACGGCCATGGTGGCTGCCGACTTCGGCTGGGAGGGAGCGAAGTCCGTCCGCGCGCAGCGCGCGCTCATCATCACGGTGGCGTTCGTGAGCTGGCTGGGCGCGGTGCTGCTGGTCGATGACATTCTCAATCGCCTGATCCTGGCCAACGTGCCGGTGGCCGGCCTCGCGTTCGCTCTGCTCGCCGGGTTTCACTGGCCGCGCGCCACCACGGCCGGCGCGTGGGCGAGCACGATTGTCGGAGTGGCCTGGGGCGCCGGCGCGTTCGTCGCGCTGGGCGACGAGGGGGGCTACACCTGGACGTGGGCGATCTACGGTGTGCCGCTCATCTTCGCGACCGGCGCGGTTGTCTCATTGGCCACGGGCCGAAAGCCGGTGCGGGTACCGCGCTAAGGGGTCGCCGCCGTTTACCCGCGGCCCTTACCCGCACTCACCTGATATGATCTGCAGGTTATGCAGACGACTTTTGCCATCATCAAGCCCGACGCCGTCAAGGCGGGGCATACCGGCGCGATCATCGCGCGCATCGAACAGGCCGGGTTCCGCATCGCCGGGCTGCGGCTTCAGCATCTCTCGCAGAAGGAAGCCGAGGGCTTCTACGCCGTGCACAGCGCGCGGCCGTTCTTCGGCGAGTTGACGGCGTTCATGTCGTCGGGCCCCGCCGTCGTCATGGCGCTCCAGGCGCCGGACGCGATCAAGAAGTGGCGCGACCTGATGGGCGCGACCGATCCGGCCAAGGCCGACGCGGGTACGATGCGCAAGGAGTTCGGCACGTCGATCGGCAACAATGCGACGCACGGATCCGACGCGCCCGAAACCGCGGCGTTCGAGCTCGGCTACTTCTTCCGGGGCATGGAGCAGGTCTAGAAGAAGGCGGAAATGGGGAAGGCCCTCATCATCATCGGCCTGCTGATCGCGGGCATCGGCCTGCTGGTGATGGCCGGCGTCCCGATCGGCCGTCTGCCCGGCGATTTCAGCTTCCGCCGCGGCAACGTCACCATCTACTTTCCGATCGTGACCTCGATTATCATCAGCATCGTTCTCACCGTCGTGCTGGCACTCTTGCGGCGGTAGCCACGGCCGTGAGCCGTGAGCCCTGACCGAGGAGCATCGTCGTTATGGCCATCAAGTCTGACCGCTGGATCCGCAAGATGTCGCTCGACCACGGGATGATCGAGCCGTTCGAGGATCGCCAGGTGCGGCAGGGCGTCGTCTCCTACGGCCTCTCGTCGTATGGCTACGACTGCCGCGTGGCCGACGAGTTCAAGGTGTTCACCAACGTCTACAACACCGTCGTCGATCCGAAGAATTTCGACCCGAAGTCGTTCGTCGACATCAAGTCGGACGCCTGCATCGTGCCGCCGAACTCGTTCGCGCTGGCGCGCACCATCGAGTACTTCCGCATTCCCCGCGACGTGCTGACGGTCTGTCTCGGCAAGTCCACCTACGCGCGCTGCGGGATCATCGTCAACGTCACCCCGTTCGAGCCGGAGTGGGAAGGGCACGTGACGATCGAAATCTCGAACACGACGCCGCTGCCGGCGAAGATCTACGCCAACGAAGGCATCGCGCAGGTGCTGTTCTTCCAGAGCGACGAGCCGTGCGAGGTGTCCTACAAGGACAAGGCCGGCAAGTACCAGAATCAGACCGGCGTCACGCTGCCGAAAATCTGACGCCTGGGTGCCCTGAGCGGGCGTGGCCTTTGCAATCTGCTCCGCTGTGAATCACCACAGTGGAGCAGACATGACTCGATCCCCGACCAGCTACATCACCAACCGGCCGCTCACGGTAGGGCTGGGTCTTCTCGGTCTCGGCCTTGGTCTCGGTCTCGCGATGTCCTCCCGGCGTCGAAGCCGCAATGACGGCGCGGCTGAATCCCATGCCACCGTCGCCGACGTCAGCGCGGTCATCACCGTCAATCGTCCTGCAGCCGAGGTGCTCGACGCCTGGAGCCGGTTCGAGCCGTTCGCCATCGCCGACATCCTGGAGCGCCGTGAAGGCGAGGGGATGATGTGGCGATCGAAGCGCAATTCCACCGTCGAGACGCTCGGGCATGTCGACTTGACGCGCGCCCCCGGCGGCCGCGGCACCGAGGTCCGCGTGCACCTGCAGCACACGTCCTCCAGCGGATCGATCATCCGCGCATTCCAGCGGGTCTTCGGCACGGATCCCCAGTCGGTGCTGCAGGAAAACTTGCGCCGGTTCAAGCAGCTCGTCGAGACAGGCGAAGTCACCCTGTCTGACGGACCTTCGTTGTGGCGCGCGGCGCGCCCCGCGGAGCAGGCGGCGATCGTTCGCACGCACGCGGAGGTGAAGTAATGCGCGCCAACTGCTGGCACGGCACGAAGTCGCTGCGGGTCGAAACCGTTCCCGATCCCCAGCTCCTGAATCCTCGCGATGCCATCGTCAAGATCACCAGTACTGCGATCTGCGGCTCCGACCTGCACCTCTACAACGGGTTCGTGCCGACCATGAAGCGCGGCGACGTGCTCGGTCACGAGTTCATGGGTGAAGTGGTCGACGTGGGCAAGGGCGTCGGCAATCTCTCGGTCGGCGACCGCGTCGTCGTGCCGTTCCCGATCGCGTGCGGCCACTGCGCGCAGTGCGAGCGCGAGATGTTCTCGCTCTGTGAGAACTCGAACCCGAACGCGTGGATGGCCGAGAAGATGTGGGGCCATTCCCCGTGCGGCATCTTCGGCTACTCCCACATGCTCGGCGGCTATGCGGGGGGGCAGGCCGAGTACGCGCGCGTGCCGTTTGCCGACGTCGGTCCGTTGAAAGTACCCGAAGGTCTCTCGGACGAGCAGGTACTGTTTCTCTCAGACATCTTTCCGACCGGGTACATGGCGGCCGACATGTGCGGCATCAAGGGTGGCGACACGATCGCCGTGTGGGGATGCGGCCCGGTCGGGCAGTTCGCGATCAAGAGCGCGTTCCTGCTCGGCGCCGAGCGCGTGATTGCGATCGATCGTTTCGACTATCGCCTCCGCATGGCGGCGGAGAAGTCGGGGGCCGAGACGCTGAACTACATGGACGTCGACGTCGCGGACGCGCTCAAGGAGATGACCGGCGGCCGAGGCCCCGATCACTGCATCGACGCCGTCGGCATGGAGGGGCACGGCCCCGGACTCGCCGGCGCCTACGACAAGGTCAAGACCATCATGATGCTCGAGACGGATCGCGCGTATGCGCTGCGTCAGGCGATCCTGGCGTGCCGCAGCGGCGGCACGGTGTCTGTGGCGGGTGTCTACAGCGGGTTCATCGACAAGTTTCCGATGGGCCCGATCGTCAACCGCTCGCTGACCATCAAGTCAGGGCAGTGTCACGTGCACAGATACATGCGCCCGCTGCTCGGTCGTATCGAGCGGGGGGAGATCGACCCGAGCTTCGTGATCTCGCACTTCATGTCGCTGGAAGATGCCCCGGAAGGGTTTGCGCTGTTCAACGGCAAAGAAGATGAGTGCATGAAGATCGTGCTCAAGACGGGGCACTGAGAGCCCTGTCAATGGCGGGCAGCGCCTCTTCTGCGCGTGCCTCCAGCGCCACATCAACCGACGTGGAGGCTCCCGTGGCCTCCACGTTGATCTCTGCCGTGAACGCACCGCGTCTCGCGGCCTCGTGTACGAGACTGGCCGCGGGGTAGACGACCGATGATGTGCCGGCGGTGAGGAAGACGTCGCAGGATGTCGCGTCTGATGCGGCCGCCTGCGCCTGATGCGGGATCGCTTCACCGAACCACACCACACCGGGTCGCGCGGGAGCCCCGCAGTGCGGGCAGCGTGGCGGCAGTTCCGGCAGGGGAGCGCGCAGATCGTCCCAGTCGCGGGCGCCCGCCGCGCAAGGCGTCGAACAACGGAGGCGCCAAATCGACCCGTGGTACGACACGACGCCGAGGTTGCCCGCGCGCTCGTGCAGTCCGTCGACGTTTTGCGTGATCAACGTGAACATCGCAAACCGGGATGCCCATGCCGTCAGCACGTGATGTGCGGCGTTGGGCTGTGCCTGCGCGATCAACCGGCGGCGCCAGTCGTACCACTCCCATACGAGTGCGGGGTCCCGATCGAATGCGGCGCGCGTGGCAAGCTGCTCTGGGCGAAACTGCTTCCAGAAACCAGCCGCGCCGCGGAATGTAGGAATCCCGGAGGCGGCCGAGACTCCGGCGCCGGTCAGCACGGTCACGCGCCTGGCGCGTCTGAGGCGTTCGATGAGCCGGTCCACGAGGTAAAATTAGCGCATGTCAGCCGTCGCGCACATCGCCGTCGTGGGATCGCTCGCGTATCGAGAGCGGATGGCGTCACTGCCCGAGTCGTTCCAGGCGACGCTCGTGCCTGAGCCGGGCAATCGTTACTTCCTGCACGCGATCGCGGTGCACGCCCCCTCTGGGAAGATCGGCTACGTCGCCCCCGAGGCGTCGCGCAGCCGGTATGAGCGTGTGGCGATGGCGGTGGCCGCAGGACCGGTGACCTGCCCCGCGCGCCGCGCGGGCACGGATCGCACGGCGCAGGGGGCGATAGAAGTGTTCGTGGATCTCACGGCGTTTCCCCCGGCAGAGTGATCTCTGCTATGATTAGCGTTCTTCTGACGCGGGGTGGAGCAGTCCGGTAGCTCGTTGGGCTCATAACCCAAAGGTCGCAGGTTCAAATCCTGCCCCCGCAACTTACTAAAGCCAATCAAAACTGCCCTGAACTCGCACCGAGTGCTCATCATCGACATCGCGGTGATGTCCCAGAGCTGAACCCTTCCGCCCTCACGAACGATCCAACCCGTCGTTCCGTAACTACACGGGATGTCCAGTTGTCTCATCGACCTCGTGCGTGCCGCGCGCACGCTCATCAAGGCGCGCGCGTTCACGGCCGTGTGCGTGATTTCGCTGGGCCTCGGCATGAGCGTCGTCATCGCCATCCTGCTGTTCACTCGCAACGTCACAGGCACGCCGCCTGGGATCGAAGCCGATGACCTCGCTGAGCTCGTGGTGCGGCCGCGCGGGCAGTTGCTCGCGGAGGCCGGCACAGACATCATCGAGACCTGGTCCTATCAGGACTACCTCGACGTTCGCGCCGCGGCGACCGGCGCGACGCTGACCGCCTGGAGCCGCGGCGACGGCTTGTTCCGGCCTTCCGAACATGTGCCGCCGATCGCGCTGCCGGCGATGTACGCGTCGAGCAACTACTTCTCCACCATAGGCGCCACGCTGCAACGCGGCCCTGGCTTCACGCCGGTGGACGACGCATCGCGCGCGGAGCGCGAAGCCGTCATCAGTCATCGAATGTGGCAGGTGCACCTCGGGAGCGACCCCGGCATCATCGGACGCTCGATCATCGTCAACCAGGTTGAGCATGTCGTCGTGGGCGTGGCGTCCGAGGGCTTTCGCGGCCACGTCAACGGTCTCGACGAGCCGCACGTTCAGCTGTGGCTGCCGCTGTCGCGCCACCCGCGCCTGACCGGCGCCGAGGACGTTCGCCTGGATCGCCGCGCCAACTGGATTCGCGTCGTCGCGCGTCTGACGCCGGGCACGACCGTCGCGCATGCGGATGCGGCGGTCCACTCGGCGATGGCGGCGCTAGCCGCGCAGTACCCGGCCAGCAACCGCGAGAAGGCGGGAGGAGTCGAGCCGTACTTCGCCGGCGGAGCGGGCATGCGGTCCCAGATTGGGTTCGCAAAGATGATGATGTTTGGCCTGTCGGGCATGGTGTTGCTCGTCGTCGGGCTGAACATCTCGGGGATGATGCTCGCGCGCAGCGCGATGCGCGAGCGTGAGCACGCGATACAGCACGCGATGGGCGCGACCCGCTGGCGCCTGATGCGCTATCACCTCAGTGAAGCGCTGGTGATGGCCGTGTGGGGCGGCAGCCTTGCGTCGCTACTGCTGTTCGTCGCGCCTGTGGCCGTGGCGTGGGCGCTCGATGCGCAGGGGCCGACGCTCGATCTCTTCAGGCCCGATGTCTGGTTGGCGCTGCAGTGCCTGGCGCTCTGTTTCGTCACGAGCGTCGTGCTGGGACTGGTGCCGGCGCTCCGCTTCAGCCGGCCGTCGATCATCAGCGCCCTGAAGAACGACTCGACGGGCAGCGGCCGCCGGGTGGGCCGTCTGCAGCGATGGACCGCGGCCGCACAGGCCGGCCTCGCCGTGCCGTTGCTGGTGATAGCGGGCGTGCAGTTCGATCGGGCGCGCGTCGCGGCGTTCACCGAACTCGGGTTCCAGGCGCAGGGCCTCTATGCGGCGCGCCTGAACCTCGCCTCGGTCGCGATGACGGGCGACGAACGGCGGCTATTCCTGCGCACGGTGCAGGAAACGCTCGCGCTCGCTCCGGGCGTCACCTCGGTGAGCGTGGGTGACGGCATGCCGCTGGACTTCATCTATCGCGACACGCGCGTGACGCGCGAAGGGGAGTCGGTGTTCGTCACCGCGCACACCACGCGTGTCGGCGCCGGGTACCTGCAGACGATCGGCACGCGTCTGCTCGCCGGACGCATGATCGACGCGAGCGATCGAGAAGGTACCGAGCGAGTCGTGGCACTGTCGCAGCCGCTGGCCGCGCAGCTCTTCCCCGGCGGCAATCCGATTGGCGCGCGCGTCGCATTCGCGATTGGTGGCAAGGAGCCGCTGCCATACACCGTCGTGGGCGTGACGGCGGACGTCGTGTCGACGCAGATGGGCAACCCGCGTTCGCAGCTCTTTCTCTCGCTCGCGCAGGAGCCCGCGTCCACCGTCGTGGTCATTGCGCGCGGGGCTCCGTCGGATCAGTCCATGCGCGCCACGTTCGGGAGCTCGATTGCCGAGGGGCTTCGGACCAGCGCACGGCAGACGGCCCGGGACTCGGGGCGGTCCGATGCCGACGTCATGTTCCGCGAGCTCATTACGGGCGAGTCGCTGATCGAAAACAGCCAGTCGGATCTCCTGACGGGCTCCGGCATGGCCGGTGCGGCGGCGAGTGTCGCGCTGGTGCTCGCGGCGCTGGGCGTCTACGGCGTCATTGCGTTCATGGTCGCGACGCGCACGCGTGAGATCGGCGTCCGCGTCGCGCTTGGCGCGTCGCGCGTCCGCGTCGTTCGTGAGGTGCTCGGTAGTGCGCTCGTCCTCGTTGTGCCGGGAATCGGCGCCGGACTGCTGGCTGCCGTGCTGTGGGTACGCCTGGCCGATCCGGCGTGGTATCCGCTCGGCGGTGTGGAGCCGGTGGTCTACTCGGCCGCGGCGGCGGTGGCCTTTGACGTCGCGGTGCTCGCAGGCATTCCTTCGGCGCGTCGCGCGGCGGCCGTGCAGCCTCTGCTGGCGATGAAGGCAGAGTAGTTGACGCGCCCTCAGTCCCGGTGTCTGGCGCGAACAGCCATCAGGATCGTGAAGAGCGCGGCCGACCCGGCGATTGCCCACAGCGTCATGCCGACCGGATCGGGCACCGGAGGCGGAATCGCGATGACGCCGTCGGCATCCGCGCGAGCGGGCTGACGGACGTATCGGCCGTGCGAAGGCGGCCGGAAGGTCCTGGCAAAAGCGTCGAACGCCTCGGGCAGGCCCTCGCCCGACATCGGGAGCCCATGACCCGCGGCGATGATCTGTGGTCGCAGTTCGGCGAGCGCGCGCACGCTCGCATGCGCGGCCTTCCAATCGGTGGTCATGGGGATCGGAGGCCATCGCAGCTCGCAAGGCATCGTCACCGTGCGCGTCCAGGATTCCTGATTCATCGTGGCGACCGCATCGCCAGCCAGCAGTACGCCGCCCGCCTGCCGCCACAGTGAGACGTGACCGGGCGTGTGTCCCTCGGTGTGAATCGCGCGCCAGCCAGGAAGGAACGGCACGGTGCCGTCGCCGGGCAACGGCTGCACGTACGGCCTGAGATCGCATGCGCTGTGAGGAAAGACGCGCGACATCGCGGCCAACGCGCCGCCGACCGTTGGGTCCTGCGGCGGGTAGTCGGACTGCGCGGTGAGGTAGGGGAGTTCGAGCCGATGCGCGAACACCGGGCAATCCCATCGCTGCGCCAGCGTAGCAGCCGAGCCTGCGTGGTCGAAATGCCCATGGGTCAGCACGATCGCCCGCGGCGGCGTGCCGGCCCCATAGCGATCCGATGCCGCCTTCTGGATCACGGCTGCGCCCAACCCGCGCAATCCCGAGTCGACAAGCACCCATCCGTCCGCGCGCACGCCGGGCGTCACATCGACGAGGTAGGCATTGACGAACAGCACGGGCACGCGCGCTATGCCCGCGGACGGCTCTTCATGCATTGCATTCATCCTTCACCCCTTCAGCAGAGTTCTCCGACGCGCCAACGGTCAGCGAGTCGAACGATTGAGACGTTCCGTTTCCCGCAGGTGCGTCGCGAGGTGCTGCCGGGTCGTGGTGAGATGCTGCTTGAGCGCGCCGTTCGGCGCCATGGCGATCCACCGATCCAGCATTTGCAGCGCCTCGCGGTGGCCGGCTGCCATCTGCGTGAGGTACGCGCGCCCGAACGCGTTGCCGCTGAGCGGCACGAGGATCCTCACGCAAGGGGCATACCAGAGGCGCGACAGCAGAGCGCCGCGACATCCAAACGTGCGCGCGAGTCGTATCGGTAACGGCTAATCAGATAGAGAAGGAATCCGTAGGGAGCGACGATCGAGCTCGCCGCCGGCCTGGGCATGGGAAGGCTACGCGGCGTACGACCGGCGCGCCCGGTAGCACTCAGCACTCATTGTGTTATTGCCATCCTTCGTCGGCCGTAGGTCCGTAGATCGAAGGCACGGGCACGTCGAGCAGGCGCAGGTAGACGCTCAATTGGCCGCGGTGGTGCACGAGGTGATTGATGGTCTGCCGCACGACGTTGCGCCGCGAGTCGGTGAACAGCGTCTTCGCCCCCATTTGGAGCGACCATTCGATCGCGAAGGCGTCATCGGCCGTCGCCGCGAGAGCCTGCCGCGCGTCCTGCACGTTCTTGTCGAAGAGCGCGAGCAGCGTGGGCGTGGTCTCGGTGGAGTAGGCCGCTCCTTGCGCCAGATCGAGCGATGTTTCCTGCACGACGTTCGTAATCCATCCGGGCATGCGCGCGACGAGCTGGGCCAGATGGGCGAGTGGGAAGGACTTGGGGTGCGGGCGCCAGTCGCCCTTGCCGTCTGGCACGCGCGCGAGCATCGTGCGCGTGGTGGTCATTTCCTGCTCGAATTCCGGGAGGAATGAGTCGGCGATCGTCATGAAGCGGAGGATACTAGAGCCGTCGCGCGCGTGGAAGGATGTTGTTGGCCCCAGACAATGACGCATGACTGACGATCTCGAGTCCGTCCTCCAGGAAACCCGCCAGCGGTTCATCGCCCGATTTCCCGGGCAATGCGACGCAATCGAAGTGCTGATCGACGACGCCTCCGCGGGGGCGTCGGCGGGCGCGATTGCGGAGCTCCGTCAAGTGGCACACCGCCTTGCGGGGCTCGCCGGGACGCTCGGCTTCCCGGTCCTGAGCCTTCACGCCGGCCGGCTCGAACTCGCGTGCGCCAAACGAACCCCGGGCTTCGACAGCGCATCGGCGCGCGCGGAGTTGCGCGGGATGCGCGAGGCCTTCGGCGCCGAGCTGACCAACCAGGCGTCCTGGTCCGCGCCCGACGTTGCGGCGGGCCCCGAAGGGACGCGGGTGCTGCTTGCAGAAGACGACCCGGATCAGCAGTTACTGGTCGCCACCTGCCTCAGGCGCGCTGGCTATGTTCCGACCGTCGTCGACTCCGGCGATGTGGTGCTCGCCGTCGCACGCGAGGCGCGCCCGGCGATCATCATCCTCGAGAGCGACCTTCCCGGCGTCGATGGTTTCGCGGTGTGCCGCCTGCTCAAAGCCGATCCCGAGTTGTCGGGGATCCCGGTGATCTTCCTTGCAGCGGGAGCCAACGTCGATGACCGTCTCGCGGGCCTGATGCTGGGGGCGGACGAGTTCCTCGCCAAGCCCGTTGACATGCGCGAGCTCATTCTGCGGATTGCCCATCTGCTGAAACGGTGTGCCCCAGCCGATGCGCCGTCGCCCGGGGCGGTGTCCCGCTCGGCAGGCGCAGCCAAAATTCTGATCGCTGACGATGACCCTGACGTGACCGGCCTCGTCGATGCCCAGATGCGCGCTGCCGGCTACGAGACCTTCCTGGCATTCGATGGCGAACAGGCCATGACTCTCATTGCCGCGCACGATCCAGACGTGGTCGTCCTGGGTCTCTTGCTGCCAAGGCTGACCGGGTTCGAGATTCTCGCGCAGCTTCAGGCCGTCACGACCCGGCCCCGCGTCATCGTCCTGTCGGCGTTGTCGCAGGAGGATGACGTCACGCGCGCCTTTGAGCTAGGCGCGGACGATTACATGACGAAGCCATTCAGCCCGCAGGAGCTGATGGCGCGCGTCGCGCGGCTCCTTCGGTGAGGCGAGGCGCGAGGCGTGTTCGACAAACTTGCTGACGTCCTTCGCGACGGACTCTTCGTGTTTCTAATCACGGTCGCCGGCCTCCTGGCGCTACTCCTGTTCCTGCTCGTCCTGCAGAGGGGCGTGCGGACATTCCGATTCAGACGTACCGCGCGGCTCGAGCGCCGTTACGGCGTCGCCATCGATGCGTTGTTTCGTGAGACAGGTCCGTGGTCGGGCGCCGCCTTGCTGATCCGAGCACCCGCGCGGCACCGGCGGATTATCGCGAAGCTGCTCAGCCGGCCCCTTCGTGTGCTGAGCGGAGAGTCGGTCACGAGAGCTCGTGACGCAGCGGCCCTGGTCGGTCTCACCTCGGTGTGGAACCACGACCTGACCGAACGGCGCTGGTGGCGCCGCGCAGAAGCGGCCCTGGCGCTCGGACTGATGCGCGATCCGGCCGTTTACAACGATCTCATCGGCCTGCTCGACGAT
Source organism: Acidobacteriota bacterium (assembly GCA_030855205.1). Classification (GTDB taxonomy): domain Bacteria; phylum Acidobacteriota; class Vicinamibacteria; order Vicinamibacterales; family SCN-69-37; genus JALYRV01. The sequence goes on from JALYRV010000035.1 coordinate 12,485, forward strand.
CCGCACGATGAGGTCCGTTCCGCCAGCGTGGAGTCGCTGGGGCGGCTCGGCGATCTGCGTGCCGTGCCGGCGTTGCTCGATCGCCTCTCTCAGCAGACGCTTCATCAACCCGCCCGGATCATCGATGCGGTGTCGATGCTCGGTCCGTCAGGAGCGCCCGCACTTCTGGATCACGCACGACGGCATCCCGAGCAACTGCCGATGCTCACCGGCCTCCTGGCGTCGATAGGCGGAGCGTCGGTCGTGCCGGATCTGCTTCAGTGGGTTTCATTCCCGCTCGCGGCCACTCGCGCCGCCGCGTTCGATGCCCTCGGGACCGTTGGCCTCGATGATCGATCCTTTTATTACGCCCTTCGCGCACTGCGTGACCCCGATGAAGAGGTGCGCGCCATGGCGGCGCGCGCCCTGGGGCGCAACGGACGGGAGGACGGCGCGCCTTATCTCGCCGAATGCCTCGATGACGAGTGGGTGGTTGCCGCGCAGGCGGCCCGGGCGCTCGCCCTGCTCGGCGATGCGGGACTCGCCGTGCTCGTGGCGCGCTCGCGGGTGGAAGGTGACGAGGCCGGTGTTGCCAGTCAGATGTTGTGGGAACACGCGAGAGGCACCCGATGACCGCCCCCCCGCTTCTCATCTTCCTCCTGGAGGGGTTCGCGCTGCTGACGCTGGTCTACTTCGTTGCGTTGAACTCCCTCTATCTGGTGTTTTCAATCATGGCGTTCGTGCGCCTGCGTATCTATCGCCGGCGATGGACGTCCCGTCACGTGCAGGCGGTCGTCAGGTCATCGGCCACACCCGGCATCTCGCTCATCGTGCCGGCCTTCAACGAGGCGGAAACACTCGCCGAAAGCGTGCGCGCGCTTCAGCTGCTGAGTTATCCGACCTTCGAAGTGATCGTCGTCAACGATGGCGCGACCGATGACACGATGGCTGTGCTCGCCGCTACGTTCTCACTCGCGCGCGCGCCGGTGAGTTATCCACAGCCCATTCCCACTCAGTCCGTGATCGCCTGCTATCGATCGCTCGAGAGCCGTGACCTCCTTGTCATCCACAAAGCGAATGGGGGGAAGTCCGACGCTATCAACGCCGGCATCAACGCGGCCCGTCACCCGCTCATCTGCATCATCGATGCGGACTCGCTGCTCGAGGATGGCGCACTCACGCGCGCCGTCCTGCCGTTTCTCGAGAGTCCCGACACCATCGCCGCCGGCGGCATCGTGCGGATTGCCAACGGCTGCACGATCTCGGATGGCCGCGTCACCAGGGTCGGTCTGCCGCGACGGTCCCTGGCGACATTTCAGGTCGTCGAGTACCTCCGGGCGTTTCTCGCGGCACGCGTCGCGCACTCATGGATGAATGCGCTCCTGATCATTTCCGGGGCCTTTGGCGTCTTTCGCCGTGACGCACTCCTGGAAGCGGGCGGATTCCGCACGGACACGGTGGGGGAGGACATGGAGATAGTGACGCGGCTCCATCGCCTTTATCGCGAAAGCGGACGCTCTTACCGCATTGTGTTCCAGCCGGAGCCGGTCTGCTGGACGCAGGCGCCGGAGACGTTCGCGTCGCTCGCTGGTCAACGCCGTCGCTGGCATCGCGGCACGCTGGAAGTGTTGGCGGCGCACCACGACATGATCGGCCGGCCGCGGTATGGCGCGACCGGCTGTTTTGCGATGCCGTATCACCTGATCTTCGAGGCCCTCGGGCCGATCGTCGAAGTCGCCGGCTATGCGATTACGATCGCCGCCGTTGCCTTCGGATTGCTCGACTGGCGCTTTGCAGAAATGCTTTTTCTGGCCGCGGTCGCGTACGGCGCCATGATCTCGGTGGCGGCCGTCATCCTCGAAGAGGCGTCGTTTCGCCGATACCCCAGCGTTCGTGATCTCCTCTGGTTGTCGCTGTTCGGAGTTCTGGAGAACTTCGGGTACCGGCAGCTGAGCATGTGGTGGCGCCTTCGGGGCTCAGTCGACTTCCTGCGGCAGAAGCGAGGCTGGGGCACGATGACGCGCAAGCGCTTCGACGATCTCTGAGTTCGGCCGCTACGGCTTCTCGAGCTGGGCGCCATCGCCGTCCGCGACTGTTCACTTGTGCACAGTGCGCCGCGCGGGGAGGTGCGATCCTCGTAGGGTGACCACGACTGGCCCAGTGGGAGGCGGTGCAGAGCGCGATCTCCTGCAACAGGTCCTCGACGAAACGCGCCAGTCCTTCCTCGAATCCTTCCCCGCGCAGTGGGCTCGCCTGTCGTCGCTCGTAGATGAGGTGCACGCGCAGGGCCTGGCCGCGGGGCCTGTTGCTGACCTGACGCATGCGGCGCACCGGATGACCGGGCTCGCTGGCACCATCGGATTCCCCTCGGTGAGCGTGCAGGCACGAAGCCTGGAGGATCTCATCGCGTCGGCTGCGTCGTCCGGGCTCTTCGAGACCTCGAATGCCCGCGCCGTGGTCGCCTCCATTCAGGTGGCATTTGCCGAAGACGTCGCGCAGCCTCCTGCCTGGGCGCTTCCCGCCGCGGCGCCGCCTCAGGGAGCAACCATCCTCCTTGCCGAAGACGAAGACGATCAGCGGGCGATCGTAACGGCGTGCCTCGAGAGCGCCGGCTATACCGCCATCTCCGTCAACTCCGGCGACCTCGTGATCCCGGCCGCGCGCGCGCACCAACCCGATCTGATCCTGCTCGACGTCGCGATGCCCAGGCTCGACGGGTACTCAGCCTGCCGGCTGCTCAAAGCAGACGCCGACGTCGCCGACATTCCGGTGATCTTCATGACCACCGGCGCCAATGTGGACGACAGGCTCACGGGCCTGACACTCGGCGCTGACGAGTTCCTGGCCAAGCCGGTCGATATGCGCGAGCTAATCCTGCGCATACGCCTCCTGCTCAACCGTCGCCGCTCGCAGACGCGAGACCCGCGCGACGAGACGCTCGGCTCGCGCCTTCTTGCGTACGACGCGTTCGTGGCCGCCGCCCGTGACTGCCTCGCCGCGCCACCCGTGGCGCTGGCTGTCATTCGCGTCGATCCGGGCCAGCGCGAGGCCGCCGCAGCGGTACTGGCCGATGAAGTCCGGCGGCGGGATGTCATGGGATCGCACGGCCCGGCCCGGCTCCTCGTGCTGATGCCGGAGATGCGTCCTGACGTCGCCGTGGGCCGCCTGGAACTGATGGTCGATCTCCTCACGGCGCGCGGACTCACGGGTATCTGTGCGGGCGTGGCGGCCTCGTCGGACGGCCGCACCGTCGAGGCGCTGATCGCGGAAGCCGATGAAGCGCTGGCTGAGGCGCGCTATCTGGGCATACGCGCCGCGGTGTGGGTGGAGCGGCGCGAGAGACCCGCCGCCGTGGCGGCGGTCCGTACGGTCGTGGTCGCCGAAGATGACCCGGACGTCATCCGCATCATCGATGCGCAGATCCGCGCCGCGGGCTTCATCGCCGTCATGGCCTTCGACGGCGAGCAGGCCGTCGCGGCCGTACTGTCACACGTGCCCGACGTGCTCGTGCTGGATCTGATGATGCCGAAGCTGAACGGCTTCGACGTGCTGATGCGCCTCCGCGACAGCGCCGTGACGCGCCCCCGGATCATCGTGCTGACTGGCCGCGGCCGCGAGCAGGACGTGATGCGTGCCTTCGAGCTTGGCGCAGACGACTACATGACGAAACCGTTCAACCCGCAGGAGCTCATGGCCCGCATCGCCAGGTTGTTGAAATAGGCCTCAGCGGCCGTTCATCAGAACCTGAAGCCGATGCCGCTCGATAGCGAGTAGCGGCGCAGGCCGCCGCGACCGAGGCGATCCTCTCGCCCGTATGACCCGGTGGCATTGAGCTCGAGGCGGCGGCCGATGAGGAAAACAGCCTCGGCTGCTCCCACGTCCGACGCGAGCGCCTCGAGATCGTTGACGTTGAGAATCTCTTCTCGCCATGCGCCGCGACCGTAGCGCACGCCCGCATAGGTGCCACGGTCACCGAAGTAGCGGCGTACGGAGGCGTGCGCCGTTCGCGAGGTGCCGGTGTCGCCCGGCGTGAGGAACATGCGCCCGCTGAACAGCCAGTGGCCGTAGTACTTGCTGAGCGAGCCCGCGTAGATGGTGACGCCATCACCAAAGCTCAAGCGCCTGACCCCGGCAGAGGCTTCGAAGCCCGCACCCAGACTCTGATGGAGATCCACGACGTATCGCCGGCGAGGGAAGAGGTCGGCGGCAGGGGAGTACGCGCCGGCGACGTAGGCGTAAGTGCCAGGTCGAATGCGTGGGTACATCTCGAGTTCGATCTGATGGTCGGCGAGTCCGAAGCGCTCCGCGCGCACCCCTCTCAGCAGGATCGATCCGGCCGGTGTTACGCGTCCGAGGCTCATCTGCGCCTCCCGCCATCCGTCCCGATCGCTGAAGCCGTCGTACGAACCGGCCGCCCGGAATTGCCAGACCTGGCGGGCCTGCTGCAACGTCGCGCGAAGCGTGCGACCTTGTTGGTGCCGAGGGTCGATCTCGAGCAGACGCTCGAGGATGGCGGCCGCGTCGGATGTTCGTTCCAGATCGACGAGTGCGCGCGCAAGCGCGGCCATCAGGCTCGTGTCCGCTGGACGCTGCTGCAGTCCGCGCCGCGCGAGCGCCTCGGCGCGGCCGGGGTGTCCCGACCACATCTCCACGTTGATCAGCGCGGGGAGCGCGTCACCATGCACCGGGCTGCCGCTGAGCACCGCCTCCAGCTCACGGCGCGCCTCGTCATGGCGCCCTTCCCAGGACAGAATCGTGCCGAGCAGTGCGCGCGCATCCGAGTCGCCCGGCGCCGTCGCGAGCGATTGCTGCAGCGCCGCGATCGCTTCGACACGCTGCCCGGCCAGCGCCAGGGCGCGGGCCTTCGTGACGAGATTCTGCTCCGCACCGGCCTGCGCAGCCAGGGCCAGAGTACAGGCGACGGCCGCCGCGAGCTTCAACGGAAGGAGTATCACGCCCTCTACTATGCCTTGCCGCGGGCCCGCGCGATGTGCCAATGAGCACACCCATGTGGGCCGGTTGCGGACTAGCATCGAAGGCGTGATGATCCATGCGGCCGAGCTCGTGCGCCAGAGCCTGGTGCCGTTTCTGGCCGTCGCAGGCGCCCTGCTCGCTGGCCTCATCATCTATCTCTTCATCAACCGGTTCTTTCGCGAGATGGCGTCGACGCGCCGGCAGGCCCTGATCCTCCGCTATCGCCCTGAGATCGACGCCGTCATGCAGGGAGGCGCCACGCCCGATTCGGTGTCGCGCCTGCGGCAGACCCCGCCTTCGCACCGCCGGCTCCTCGCGAGCCTGTTGCTCGCGCCGCTGCACGCCGCTCGAGGTGATCTGGTTTCGCACGCGCGGGACGCAGCCAGGGCGCTCGGCCTGATCGATCTGTGGCGCCGCGACTTGCGCAGCCGTCGCTGGTGGGTGCGCGCCGACGGCGTGCGCGCACTCGGATTCGTGGAAGAGGCCCTGGCTCTCACCGCGATTCTCGACGCCTTCGATGATCCCCACCTGGAAGTCCGCGCCGCGGCGATCGACGCCGCCGGGCGGATGGGCGATGCCAGGGCCATCCCGGTCCTGCTCGAGCAGGTTACCGGCGCCGCGCGGCACCAGCGCGCGCGCGTCGTCCATGCGCTGCACAGTCTGGGGGCGCCCGTGACCCCCGCGCTGGTCGGCTACGTGCACGATCATCCCCAGCATGCGCGGATAGCGGCCGAGGTGCTCGGCATGATCGGCACGCCCGCCGCCGTCGAGCCGCTCATTGCCTGGTGCGGCGCCGATGCGGCAGACGTGCGCGCCGCCGCGCTCGAGGCGCTGGGATCGATCGGCCTCGACGATCGCAGTTACTATTTCGCCTTGCGCGGGCTGCAGGATGATGATCCTGCGACGCGGGCGATGGCGGCGCGCGCGCTCGGGAGGGCGCGCAGGGAAGAGGCCGTGTCGTACCTCGCGCAGCGGCTCGATGACGAATGGCTCCCTGCGGCCCAGGCGGCCGCCGCACTGCAGCGGCTCGGAGCTCCCGGCCACGCCGCTCTGATGCGCCGCGTCAGCGACGCAGGGCAGGCAGGCGACCTGGCGCGTCAGGTCCTGTGGACGCCGTTGGCGCCGGCGGACGCCTGAGATGCGCGAGACGATCGTCGCGATCCTGTCCTTCGTCGAGCTCGCCATCATCGCGTATTTCCTGGTGCTCAACACCATCTATCTGGCGTTCTGCATCGTCGCGTTCGTGCAGCTCCGCCAGCACCGGCGCCGATGGACCGCGCGCGACCTCGAGGCCGTGATGCGGTCGTCGGCGACCCCCGCCATCTCGATCATCGCTCCCGCATACAACGAGGAAGCGACGCTCGGCAACAGCGTGCGATCGCTCCTGCTCCTCAACTATCCGCAGTTCGAAGTGATCGTGGTGAGCGATGGATCGAAGGATGCGACGGTAGCCGTCGGCGCGCGCGAGTTCGAGCTGCTCCGTGCTCCGCTCAGCTACGACCAGCCGATCGCCACGCAGCCCGTCCGCGCGATCTATCGATCGCTGGTGAACCCCGATCTCGTGATGATCGACAAGGAGAACGGCGGGAAGGCGGACGCGATCAACGCCGGCATCAACGCCGCACGCCACCCCATCGTGTGCGTGATCGATGCAGATTCTTTGCTCGAGGAGCACGCACTGAGCCGCGCGGTGTTGCCGTTTATCGAGCATGCCGACACCATCGCGGCAGGCGGCATCGTGCGGATCGCGAACGGCTGCCGCGTCGAGCGCGGTCGCGTCACCGACGTGCGGCTGCCCACGAGCCACGTGGCGATGTTCCAGGTCGTCGAATATCTCCGCGCGTTCCTGGCGGGCCGCGTCGCGCAGTCGGCGATCAACGGGCTCCTGATCATTTCCGGAGCGTTCGGACTGTTCAAACGTGAAGCGGTGGTCGCCGTCGGAGGGTTCCGCGCCGACACAATAGGCGAGGACATGGAGCTCGTCACGCGCCTGCACAGGCTCTACCGGGAACAGCGGCGCCCCTTCAGGATCGTGTTCCAGCCGGAACCGACGTGCTGGACGGAAGCACCCGAATCGCTACGGATTCTCGGGCGCCAGCGCAACCGATGGCAGCGTGGAACCCTGCAGGTGCTCGGGTATCACAAGAAGATGCTGTTCAATCCGAAGTACGGCGTCATCGGCATGCTCGCGATGCCGTACTACCTGATCTTCGAGGCGATCGGCCCGGTGATCGAAGTGAGCGGCTATCTGCTGACGGCGATCGCCGTGCCGTTGGGACTGCTGGATTGGCGCTTTGCGCAGCTGTTGTTCCTGGCGGCGGTGTTGTACGGGACGCTGCTCTCGGTGGCGTCGGTCGCGCTGGAAGAGTTGTCGTTTCGCCGTTACCCGAAGGCGACCGATCTTCTGTGGCTGACGGCGTACGGCGTGCTGGAAAACTTCGGCTATCGGCAGCTGTCGACCTTGTGGCGTATCGCGGGTATCGTCGACTTCGTGAGAGGCAAACAGGGCTGGGGAGCCATGAAGCGGAAGGGTTTCACCACCAGCTGAGTGCTGACGGCCGTCAGGCTTCCGGAGGCCGCCCGAGGATCCGGCGCACTTCACCGGACAGACCCCTGGGGTCGAAAGGCTTCAGCAGTACACCGGCCACATCCAGTGCCGCGAGCGCTTCCAGGTCGTGGGCGTTCGCCGTCAGGAAGATCACGGGAATGGCGGCGGTGGCGGGATCGGCTCGAAGCGCGGCGAGGGTCTGCCGGCCGTCCATACCGGGCATCATCAAGTCGAGCAGGATGACGTCGGGTGGCTCTGCCCGTGCCATCTCCACCCCCGCACCGCCATCGGCCGCTTCCGTCACCTCCATGCTGCCGACTCGGCTCAAGCTCAGCCTGGCGATCAGCCGGATTCCAGGGTCATCGTCGATGATCAATGCCTTCACAGCGCAACTATGCCGGATTGCGTCACGCAGCCGATGTGCGATCCGGCACATGCGCCGTGTGCGATTCTGCACAGGCAGCGTAACGCCTCGCGACGTACGCTCGATGTGCAGCCATGGCACGCACCCCGGTTCTCCTGGTCGTCGACGATGAGCCCATTGTGGGAGCGGTGCTGGCGCGGCTCGCGGAACCGGCCGGCTTCGACGTGACGCGGTGTTCCTCGGCGGCTGAGGCGATGCAGGAGCTGGACCGGCGCCACGCGGATATCGCGTTCGTGGATCTCAGGATGCCGGACACCGATGGGCTCCAGTTGCTGCGTCAGATTCGGCTGTCGCATCCGGCCTGCGAGGTCGTGCTGATGAGCGGCTACGGCACGATGGACATCGCGGTCGAAGCGGTGAAGCTAGGCGCGCGGGATTGTTTGTCGAAACCGCTCGACTTTCCCCGAGTGAACGGGCTGCTGCGCGACGTGCGCGATGAGACCGCGAGGCGGCAGCGGCTGCTGGAGATCGAGAGCCGGGTGGCGCACGACCTCGAGTTTCACGGCATGCTCGGACGCGGCGCGGCGATGCAGGAGTTGTTTTCCCTCATCCGGCGGCTCGCGCCGCACGTGCGCACGGTCCTCATTACCGGAGAAACCGGCACGGGCAAGGAGCTCGTCGCGCAGGCCCTCCACAAGCAGGGGCCGCGCCGCGCCCGGCCCTTCATCACGGTCAACTGTTCCGCCGTCGTCGAGACGCTCTTCGAGAGCGAGCTGTTTGGTCATGTCCGCGGGGCCTTCACGGGGGCGACCGAGCAGAAGCGAGGGCTGTTCGAGGCCGCTGACGGCGGTACGCTCTTTCTCGACGAGATCGGGGAACTACCCCTCGTGCTGCAGGCCAAGCTGCTTCGCGTGCTCGAGGACGGCGCGATCCATCGCGTCGGCAGCAGCGACGTGCACCGCGTGAACGCGTGCGTGTTTGCCGCCACCAACCGCGATCTGGAGCGTGAGGTTGCTGAAGGACGCTTCCGATCGGATCTGCTGTACAGGCTCAACGCCGTCGAGCTCGCGTTGCCACCGCTGCGCGAACGTCCCGAGGACATCCCGTATCTGACATCGGCCTTCGTCACCGACTGCGTCCGGCGGTTCGGGAAGACGCTGCTCGGGGTCACGCCGGCGGCCGAGCGGATGCTCAGCGGGCGATCGTGGGACGGCAATGTGCGTGAGCTTCGCAACACGATCGAACGGGCGTGCATGCTCGCCGAGGGATCGCATCTCACCGATCGTGACGTAGTGAACCAGGGCGAGGCGCGAGCGCATCGCCAGACGCGCGCGGAACTGACCGGCGAGGCGCGCGACGCCGCCGACCGTGCGGCGCTCGTCGACGCCATGCAGTCGGCCGGCGGCAACAAGCAGGCGGCGGCGCAGTCACTCGGGATCAGCCGTCGCGCGTTGTATCGCAGGCTCGAACGGCACGGCCTCCACACCGCTTCGCCTCTGCCCCCTCATTCCTGACGCGAGCCGCGCGTAGCGACGCGTGCGCCCGTGTGCGTGCCGCACGCCTCGTGTGTGCGCTCGCACACGCGTGCGTGCGTTTTCCCTCACCCCGTCGATGGCCGCTTTGTTGCTGAAGGGGCAACCATGCTCGAATCTCTCGCCCGTGACGTCGCCGTGCTCGACGCCTCCGTCATGGCCGCGATCCGAACGCTTGGCGAGCCGGGTGAGCCGGACGTATTCGCTGAAGTCGCGCGCATCTTTCTCGATGATGTGCCGCGGCACCTCGACGCGATGGACGACGCCATCGCGGCCGGCCGTGCCGACTCGGTCGAGCAACTGGCGCATCGTCTGCGCGGCGGGGCGCTCGAGATGGGCGCGCTCCGCATGGCGCCTCTTTGCGCCGCCATTGAAGAGGCCGCGCACGCCGGCTCTCTCCAACAGGCGGAGACACGCGCCGCAGCGCTGCGAGGCGAGTTCGACGCGGCCAGCATCGCGCTGCGCGACGCCATCCAGTGAGGGCGGGAGCCGGCGGCCGCCGGGAACGCGCCGTGCGGCCGTGTGCGGCGCGCACGCCGGGGC
>JALYRV010000183.1 GCA_030855205.1 Acidobacteriota bacterium
GCCCCAGGCGCCGGCTTCGCTTCGGTTTTGTCGGCCGGCTTCTCCGCCCCGACTGGCTTCGCGGGGGCGGCAGGCACGGGCGGCGCGGGAGGCGGAGGGGGCGGCACCGGCTTGGCGACCACCCTCGGCGGTTCGATCGTGGCGCGGATACCGCGACCCGCCGGCAGCGTCGTCTTTTCCACGAGCGTCGTGCGAACCTGGTCGCCGATCGCGTGATAACTCCAGAGCTCGGTGATGTGCGCCCCGAGATCCGCCGCGAGGCGGCGGGCCATGTCGGCCGACGCCGCCGGCACATAGAGATGGAAAGGGACTTTGAGGCGGCCAAACGGCGCCCACTGGGCCATCGCCTCGAGGTGATGGACCGACTCGCCCGTCTCGACCTCGATGACGGCTTCGAGCCGCTTCCCCCCGGTGGCCAGCACCAGGTCGGGATACAGCACCTGCGTGCCCGCCCTCACTGCGGCTGAAAACTGCTCCGGTCCGACGTTCATGGCGACGTCGAACTTCCGCTTCAGCTTGCTCTGGAGATGGCGGATGACTCGGTCGTGTTCGATCTGCTCGCGGACCGGACGAACATAAATGGACAAACGCGCCCTCCGGGCAGCCCTGCGGCGCAAAAAACGGTCTTCTGTGACCGCACATTGGCTTGCCAGGGACGTTTAAACGGCAATGCTAGCATGAGTTTGCAGACGCCGGATATGGCAGAATTCACAAGACATGTCCGTGACGCCCCCGCCGGAAACGGCGACCCGCACCATTCTGATCGTCGATGACGACAGCGCGGTCGCAGACACGTTTTCCCGGATGCTGCGGCTGGAAGGCTACGAAGTCGCCACGGCGCTCAACGCCGAGCGCGGGCTCGAGCTCGCCACCACCCTGCACCCGGACGCCATCATTCTCGACATGCGCATGCCGATCATCAACGGCCTGCAGTTTCTGCGTACCGTGCGCAACACGCCGGCCCTCACCGATGTCCCGGTCGCCATCGTGACCGGCGACTACTTCATGGGCGAGACGGTGATGAACGAGCTGCGTACGTTGGGCGCAGCCGTGCGCTTCAAGCCTCTCTGGCTCGAGGATCTCGTCGCGCTTGCGCGCGGGCTCGTCACCAGCACGTAGCGGCGCGCGCCCCACTCCAAGACTCATGCGATCCAGACTCATGCGAACACTCTGCCTTGCCTTCGCGCTCGCGTCCTCGACCGTCCTGGCGCAGACCCCGGCCGCCGATCCGATGAAGGTGCTTGCCGACATCCGCGCGAAAGACACCGGTCAGCTCGCGATCTCAGAGGAAGACGGACGGTTCCTCCGCCTGATCACGGCGACCACGGGTGCGAAGAAGGTGCTTGAAATTGGCGGGGCGAGCGGCTACAGCGCCATCTGGATCGGTCTCGGGTTGCGCGCGACCGGCGGCAAGCTCGTGACGATCGAATACGACCCCACGCGCGCGCGCGAGCTCGCCGCCAACGTGCGCCGCGCCGGCCTCTCCGACATCGTGCAGGTCGTCGCGGGTGACGCGTTCGCCGAAGCGCCGAAGGTGGCCGGCACGTTCGACCTCGTCTTCCTCGACGCGTGGAAGAAGGACTACAAGCGATTTTTCGAGATGATGTTTCCGCGTCTCGACAAGGGAGGCCTCTTCGTCGCGCACAACGTCGTGAACAAACGCAGCGAAATGGGAGACTTCCTCGACGCCATCGAGCGGCATCCGCAGGCGTGGACGACGATCGTCAAGCCGTCGGGTGAGGGCATGTCGCTCACGTACAAGCGGTAGGCAAAAAAAAGGACAGGCTGAAGCCTGTCCCTGCGGTCCCCTCTCGGGGTGCGTGCGCGCGACGGCGCTACGCGGGCGTCTCGGTTTCGGCTGGCGCGACGACGGCCGCGGCCTTTTTCTTCGAAGCCTTCTTCTTCTTGCGCGCGCCCGGCTCGGTGGATCGCTCGAGCTTGGCGAGGCTGATCAGAAACTTCTTCATTCCATGCTCGTCGAATTCGATGCGCATGTATTCGTCTTCCACCGACACGACATTGCCGTGTCCATAGGTGGGTTCTACAACGCGATCGCCGACATCAAATCTCTTCATGAGGCCCTCTTCACGATGCCGCGCCCCGCGCGGCCAAAAACCGTACCGAATCGGCTGAAGCGTAGCCGTCGAAGGGGCTCGGCGTCAACCGCAACGGCTGTGGTACAACAAAAGGGCCGGCCGGAAGTGCCTGAGCCAGCGCGACTTTGTCGCGCTACTGCTCCACCTCCCCGCCCCGGCCCTCAAACCAAACCATGACAGCCCACCCACGCACCGTCCACATCATTGGCGTCCGGATGGACCTCGGCGGCGGCCGGCGCGGCGTCGACATGGGTCCGTCGGCCCTGCGCATTGCCGGCATCGGTGAGCGCCTGGCCGGCATCGGCCTCACGGTCTTCGATCACGGCGATGTCGACACGCCCACTCCCGAAACGCGCGTCTCGCGCGACGAGAGCAAGCGGTACATCCGCGAGATCGCCAAGGTCTGTCAGAAGGTCTATCAACTGACCACCCAGGCCCTCACCAAAGGCGGCGTCCCCATCGTCATTGGCGGCGACCACAGCATCGCGGCGGGTTCGGCCGGGGCTGCGGCGGACTTCGCGTTCGCCAACAAAGGCCGGCAGGGCCTGCTCTGGATCGACGCGCATGGCGACATGAACACACCGGCGAGCACCGACAGCGGCAACGTGCACGGCATGCCGCTGGCGGCGCTCCTCGGCACCGAACCGGCGGAGCTCGCGGCGATCGGCGGACGGTCGCCCAAGTACGACGCGGCCAACACGGTGCTGATCGGCGTGCGCAATCTCGACGAGCGTGAGAAGCAGCAGGTGCGCAGTTCAGGCGTGCGTGTCTTCACGATGAAGGACATCGACAGGCTCGGCATCGCCACCGTCATGGAGCAGGCGATCGCGTACGCGAGCGCCGGTACGACCGGCATTCACGTGTCGTTCGATCTCGACGTGTGCGATCCCGCGATTGCGCCCGGCGTCGGCACGCCCGTGAAGGGCGGGCTCGACTATCGCGAAGCGCACATGGTGATGGAGATGGTCGCCGATTCCGGATTGATGACGTCGCTCGACCTCGTCGAAGTCAATCCGGTGCTCGACAACCAGAACATGACTGCAACTCTCGCCGCGGAGCTTGCGCTCTCGGCGCTCGGACAGAAAATTCTCTAACTCAGGGAGACACACATGCATCGAGTAGTACGTTTCGCCGCCGCCTCGTTCGCCGTCGCCATGCTGGTGGCGCCGCTCGCCGCGCAGAAGACCACGCAGGTGCATCCTGGCAAGGGAGGCAGTCCGCACGTGCGCAGCGAGTGGACCGTCGACGGCGCCACGATTTCGATCGAGTACGGCCGCCCCTCGATGAAGGGGCGCACGATCTTCGGGCCGGAAGGCCAGGCGCTGCATCCCTCAGGCAAGGTCTGGCGCATGGGCGCCGATGAAGCGACGACGTTGAAGACGTCGCGCGATCTGATGTTCGGCATGGTGCACATGCCCGCCGGCACGTACACGCTCTATTCCCTGCCGATGGAAGGCAGCGCGCCGGACAAGCCGGCCGGCATGCTGATCATCAACAAGCAGACGGGCCAGTGGGGCACGGTGTATGACGCGAAGCAGGATCTTGGGCGCGTCAATGCCAATGTCACGCTGGCCGCGACGCCGGTCGAAACGCTGACGATCAACATCGTCGATACGCCCGCGGGCGCGACGCTCGTAATGGAATGGGCGCGGATTCGCGCGGAAGTGCCGTTCATCGTACACTGACGTGCGTGGGCCGCTAGCTCAGTGGTAGAGCACCTGGCTTTTAACCAGATTGTCGAAGGTTCGATCCCTTCGCGGCCCACCAGATCACTCTCGCGTGGATCGCCCGATCGTCAATCACGATCGAGCGATCCGCTCTTCTTCTTCCCGCCCGCGTGATACGCTGACCGCGCCCCCCCCCAGCCTGATGGCCACTTGTCCCCGCTGCCACGGCCATCTCACCGATGGCCACACCTGTCCCCGCACACGCGGCTCGGTCGCGATCGAGCTGACGCTCACGGCACTGGTCGGCGGCCTCGCGGCCATCGCCTTCGTTGCGATTCTCGATCCCCAACAGATCACCGTCGATCTCGACGCGCTGGTGTTCGCCGTGGGTGCGGTGCTCGCGCTCGGCGTGCATCAGCTTTTCACATGGCGGCGCGGCACGCGCAAGTAAGCCGGGCTTTGGCCTGTCGGCTCCGCGGCGGTTCTGCTAACATTGTTGGGTTCGCCTCTCGTCCCCATCGTCCAGCGGTCAGGACGCGGCCCTTTCAAGGCCGAGACCCGGGTTCGATTCCCGGTGGGGACGCCATCCAAAAAGGATTAGGCCGATGCGTTTTTGGCTCGCGCTTGCAGTAGCACTCGCCGGGACGGCTTGCGGAGGCGGAGCCACTCCCCCGACCGCGCCGCCGCCATCCGCAACTACGCCAGCCGCCCCCGGCAGCCTCACGGTCGGCACTCTGGTCATGAAAGACCGTACCGCCGCCATCTCCTGGGGCGCGTCCTCCGGCGCGACCGAATACGTTGTTGAGGTAGGGTCGACAACGGGGGGCATCGATGGCGGTGTCCATTCAGCCGGTACTGCGACATCTTTCACGCTGCGCGATCTCCGGGCAGGCCGGTCGCATGTCCGCATCAAGGCGCGCAATGCCTCGGGAACCAGTGGAGCGTCGTCTGAAGCGACCTTCGTGCTTCCGGATCTCGCCGATTACATCGAAGCGATCTTTCTGGCATCCGGTCCGCTGGTGTACAGCCCGAGTCCGGGCTGCGGGAATCACGGGAGGTGGAGCGCCTTTCCCAGGGGCACCACCGTTCGGAATCTCGTCTCCCCACAAATTCCGTCGCAATACCGTGAGGCTATCCGTGTAGTCCTCGACCAGGTCGCTCAGGCAACGGACGGCCGCCTGGCCGCGACCTTCGAAGTCGTGGCCGACGCTCCCCACACCGTCGGTGTGAACGAGATGGTTCACGTGGCGCTCCAGACGGCCGGCGAAATCCAGTTTGCGTGCGGGTCGATTTCAGGGGTTGCGTGCGTCACCCATAACTCTCCAGTCGAGCGCGGGGCGCCGTTCTCCGGCGGGCTCATTCGATGGGCGGTGGGCTATTACGTGGTCCCCAACACTCCGACCACGCGCCCGTATGCGCACGAGCCAGGTCACGGAGTGCTGGGGATGTGTCACATCAATGCGGACGCCATTGGAGGCCGCCAGCATTCACTGATGAGCGTCGGGGACACTCCGGCGCCCACCGCCGCAACAAGTCAGTCGGAGCGATTGAGTCCGTTCGACATCGAGGCGTTGCAGACGGTCTATGGATCGTCGGTGGCCATCGGCGCACGCCGGCCTGAGTTCGTGGCGGCCGGTCTCGTCAAGTAGTAGGAGGAACGGCGCGCGCTCAACCGCTAGCCCTCTCAAGCGAGCTTTGCGCCGCAGGACGAGCAGAACTGCGGCAGCGAGTAGTCGATCTCAATCGAGCCTGGACCGTCGCGCTACAGCGGTGTCACGCCGCCATCCCCCTCGTATTTCCGGAGACCGCAAACGTCCTTTCGCCGTGCGACGGCGGTGGGGACGCCATCAATCCTATTGAAGATTGACGATCTGCGATTGAAGATTTGCGGTGACGGCTGCGCCGATGCCGATAACGTTCAACGATTCCGTCGAAACGTATAGCTCGCTCCCACGAACCACGTACGGGCGACGCCCATCCTGAACGGATCGGGATCGGTCAGATTGTCGGGCACGTTGCCGATGCCCTTTCCCTCTTTCGGCGCGTTCACGAAAAGCCAGGCGTAGCCCGCGGTCAGACCGAAGCCGCGGCCGAGATGCCCTGAGGTGGCCACACCGAAACCTCCGGCCGGCGTGATGACGCCGCCGAGAATGACGGAGAGCCGATCGTTGGTCGACGGAACGGTGATGGCCGCGCCGGCCATCGTCACGCCGCGCGACAACGGATCGACGGTATAGACGTAGTCGGCAATCGTGGTATTCGTGGCGCCCTCGATCTGTCCAACCCGCACCGCCGTGATGATCGTGAGGTTCACGGCCTGTGCATGCGCGGCCGAGGCGAACGCCATCGCCAACAGGAACAACGAAAAGACTCGGCTGCTCATCGCGCTATCCTAGCCCAGCGCCATTAATCCTATTGAAGATTGACGATCTGCGAACGCCAGGGAGATCGTCCCATTGGTTCTGGCAGCGTCGGGCGTGATTCCGCTCGTACGGGTCACGGTCACCGATGAGGGCGAGCGCTCCTTGATGCGTCAACGCGCAGATGGGCGATCCCCCGGTACCGTCTTGGTGACAAAGCCAGCGGCGAGTTCCGTCACTCCGAGAACGAGATGCGGCAGCCAGACCGTTTCCGCAAAACCGAGAACCCACGGAGAAACCGCCAGGGCGGCGCCCGCCAGGGCATCAACCGCCAAATGTCCGCTCATGGGAATGCGCCGGACAATTCCGTACTCATGATCGGTAAAAAAGGTTACCAGTAAACCGATTGAACCCAGCGCGACTGGCACATAGGTTTCGGGGCCGCCGCGTGCAAAGCCCAACAGCCACGGCAGCGCAATCAACAGCGCGCCCAACAGCCAATCAACGATTCCGTGAATGCGGGTTGGTACGAAGCGCATCGAGACCTCCGAGGCTTTTTTCGCCGTTTACTTTCGCGCCTGTGTGCTGCCGGTCTCCAGCCCCCGGAGGAACTCGATCATGGCCTTTCGATCCTCAACGCCGTCAATATAAAAGGGGTGCGGCGCGTTCTTGCCGCGCCGCGGATCCAGCAGCGCATCAAGGCTGGGCACCGACGC
>JALYRV010000184.1 GCA_030855205.1 Acidobacteriota bacterium
GACGCGGGCCGGGCCCGGCCGGCGGACGCGGACCTTCGAGCGGACGGGGACCGGGACGGCCCCCGGGACGCGGACCTGGCGGATCGGGAGGCCGCGGCCCCGGCGGCAAGGGACCCGGCGGCGGGGGACGCCGCGGATGATCGCGCACGTGATCTTGTTCCGGCCGAAAGAGGATCTGCCCGCCGCGGATCGCGCCGCGCTCGTCGACGCGATGCGCGCGGCGCATCGCGCCATTCCGCAGATTCGCCGGTTCATCGCCGGATCGCGGCTCATCAGCGGACGCGCGTACGACGCCTCGGCGCGCGACTTCCCGTACTTCGCGATGCTGGAATTCGACTCGAGCGCAGATCTTGCCGCGTATCTTGCGCATCCGGCGCACGAGCGGCTGGGGCGGCTGTTCTATCAGACGAGCGAGTCGGCGGAGGCCTACGACTTCGAGAGCGGCGACGTGCCCGGCGCCCTCGACGCGCTGCGCTGACGATCAGGCGTGCACGGGCGTGCCGAAAAACTTGATGATGATGTCACGCAGGTGATCGATCGACTCGGCTGAGTTGATCGCGACGCGCAGCTGCGATCCTCCTTCGAGTCCCTTGGTATACCAGGCGTTCAGCGCTCGCAGCTTGTTGATCACCCACTTGCGCCGGCCGCGCGGCGTGCCGTCATCGGGCGCCGACGCCATCTGTCCCGGAGCCGTGTGGCGGAATCCTGCGCCTTCGCTCACGCGCTCGGCCATCAGCAGATCGATGTAGTCGAGCAGGAAGCGCCCGCGCTCTTCCATCGTGATGTCGCGCGGCGCGCGCCCTGCGGCGATCGCATGCGCCTGTTCGAAAATCCACGGATTTCGCAGCGCGCCACGCCCCGCGAGCACGCCCGCGACGCGCGTGCTCCGCAGCCGTGCCACCATCTGCTCCGCCTCGACGCAGTCGCCGCTGCCGAAGACCGGAATCGTGAGCGAACCGGCCACCTGATCGATCAGGTCCCAGTCGGAAAAGCCTGAGTACGACTGCGCGGCGGTGCGGCCATGCACCGCCACGGCGGCGGCGCCGGCGTCCTGCGCCAAAAGGGCGAGCTCGGGCGCGGTGATCTCGTACTCGTTCCAGCCCGCGCGCATTTTCACCGTCACGGGGATCTTCACCGCGTCGACCATCGCCTTGATGACGGCCGCGGCGTGACGCGGCTCGCGCATCAGACTGCAGCCGGCGTTGTGCTTCGCGATCTTGGGCACGGGACAGCCCATGTTGATGTCGACGGCGTCGGCGCCCATGCGCTCGACGATCTGCGCGGCGTCGGCCATCTTCGCCGGATCGCCGCCGAAGATCTGGATCGAGACGGGACGCTCTTCCTCGGTGTACTCCGCGAACTCCAGCGTGCGATCGATGCCGCGCACCAGTCCCTCGGAGCTCACCATCTCGGTGACCACCAGCCCGCAACCGCCCTGACGCTTCACGAGGCGCCGGAACGCCGTGTCGGTCATGCCGGCCATGGGCGCCATCGCAAACGGGGATGAAAGGGGAAGGGCCGCCATCAGTACGCCCGCACGTCGGCGGCGTCCACTTCCACCGACACGCCCTGGCCGATCAACTCCACCGACAGCACCAGCCGCGCGTGCGCGCCCTTGCGCACGAGGCGCCCGACGACGCCCTTGAGAGGGCCGTGCGTGACTTCCACCATCATGCCCTCGGTGATGAGCGGGCAGGGGTCGTACTGCAGCTCACTTTCGACGAGCATCCGGATGCTCGTCAGCTCGGATTCCGGAATCGCGGCCGGCTCGCCATCGAACGACACGATGTTGACGACGCCGGTGCACTTGAGAATCGGGAGCCGATCGACCGCGTCGAAGCGCGCGAAACAGTAGCCGGGAAACAAGGGCCACGCGATCTGCTTCTTGCGGTCCTTCCAGCGGCTCCACCGCATGATGGTGGGCAGGAAGGTGTCGAT
Source organism: Acidobacteriota bacterium (assembly GCA_030855205.1). Lineage (GTDB taxonomy): Bacteria > Acidobacteriota > Vicinamibacteria > Vicinamibacterales > SCN-69-37 > JALYRV01. The sequence continues at coordinate 1,939 of JALYRV010000184.1, forward strand.
GCCTTTGCGCTCGAGCTGCTCCCGCACGACCTGCTCATGACGCGAGCGGGTCCACACCGCGAACCACGACTCCATCAGCGCAGGCCGTTCACCGTTCCCGAGCGGGCGAGATGCTGCTCGTAGAGCTTCTTGAGCTCCTCGTTCTTCCACTCGATGATCGCGGTCGCGCGCAGGCGCTCGACCAGCTTGCGCTGCTCGCCGGCCCCCTTCTGTTCGGCGACCTTGTCGGCAATCAGGTCGCGCACTTCCTCGTAAGGAGAGGGCGTCGCGGCCGACGCGAGCTCGAGCTTGATGATCTGATAGCCGCGGGCTGTGCGGATCGGCTCGGAGATGTCGCCGGCCTTCATGCCTTCGAGCAGCTTCTGGAGTGCGGGTGCGAGCTCGTTGCGCACGATCGGGCCAATCAGCCCTCCGTTGGCCTTCGATGCGCCGTCGGAGAATTCCGCGACGAGCTTCTCGAACGGCTCGCCCTTGGCGGCGCGATCACGGATCGTCTTGGCCTTCGCCGCAGCCGTTTCATCGTCGGCGGCGCTGAATGACACGCCGCCGTCGCGCGCTTGCGCGATGACGTTGAGGAACACCTCACGGAGCGTGACGGTAGGTGGCGGCGTGAACTCGGCGGGATGGCGGGCGTAGTACTCCTTGGCCTCCTGCTCGGTCAGGGCAACCTTGCTCGACACCTCGGCGCGCACGACCTGACTGACGATCACGCGGCGCTCGAACATGCGTCGAAACTGCTCCAGCGTCATGCCCTCGCCCTTGAGCGCGGCCATGAACTGCGCGTCGGTTTCGAGCTTGTTGGTCTTCTTGAGCTCGTCTACCCACTGCTTGAACTGCGCGTCGGTGATGCCCTTGCCAGTTTCCCGGCCGCGCTGCACGAGCAGCATCTCGTCGATCGCGTCGCTCAGAATCCCCGGCGTTACCTCGCGCAGCATCTTCTGCAGCTCGGTGTCGCTCTTGAGCCGCTCGGGATCGATCACCCGCTCCTGGTCGCGCAGCGCCGCGATCTGGCGCGCTTCGAGGTCGGTCTTGGTGAGGATCTCGCCATTCACCTTCACCAGGACCTGTTCGATGATTTCCTGGCTGGAGAGCGGCGCGATGAGCAGGGCCGCGAAGGCAAGGCCGGCGGCAACAATTCGTTTCATGGCTGTAACTTTCCGGGAGTCAATATTTTATACGGAAGCCAGGCTCACAGCCCGGCGCTCCGGCTCAAATCCGTCAACAAGCTCGACAGGCGATCGAAAATCCCGCCCGGCGACCGCGGATCGAGCGGAGCCGGCTTCAGGATCTCGTCCTTGCTGAAACCCGGCGCCACCGTACCTGCCGTCGCGCGGCTGGTCCACCACGATGCCGAGGTGTCGTCGACCGGCTTGGGCATCCGCGGTGTGCGCCCTGGCACCACCGGCGGGGCGGGTACTTGAGAAGGACGCTGCGGAGCGGCCCCCGGCCTTGAAGCGGGAGGCGCCACGGGGGTCGAGGCCACGGGATCGAGCTTGAGAATGCCCGGCGGCACCAGCCGGAGCTCCGGGCGCCCGTGGACGAGCTTGAGCAACTGCATGGGCTCTATCCGAGCGTCGTTGCGGAACTTCAACACGAGGGTGGCCCCCTCGCGCTCGACCGACTCGATCCCGATCCGATCAGCCATCACGCGCATGCGGCCGTACTCGGCGAGATTCAGCAGGGACGCCGGCGGCGCGCCGTAGCGATCGCGCACCTCGTCGAGCAGCCGGTCCAGCGTGCCGAGGTCGCGCGCCGATGCCATGCGGCGGTAAATCGCCAGCCGCTGGTTCATGTCGGGGATGTACGCCTCGTCGATCTTGAGGTCGATGCTGAGATTGATCGACGCGCGGCGATCGTCTTCGATCTCCTCACCCTTCAGCTCGCGTACCGCCTCTTCGAGCAGTTTCATGTACATGTCGAAGCCGACCGCTTCGATATGGCCGCTCTGTTCCCCGCCGAGCAGGTTGCCGGCGCCGCGAATCTCGAGGTCGAGCGCCGCGATGCGGAAGCCGCTGCCCAGATCGCTGAACTCCTTGATCGCCGCCAGCCGTTTGCGCGCGACGCTCGACAACGACTCCTCCGGCGGTATCAGCAGGTACGCATACGCCCGCCGATCGGATCGCCCGACGCGGCCGCGCAGCTGATAGAGCTGCGCGAGGCCATACCGATCCGCGCGGTTGATGATCATGGTGTTGGCGTTCGGGATGTCGAGCCCGTTCTCGATGATCGTCGTCGCGATCAGGATGTCGAACCTCTTCGCGACGAAATCAACCATGACCTGTTCGAGCGCGTCTTCGCCCATCTGGCCGTGCCCCACGCCGACGCGCGCTTCGGGCACGAGCCGCGTGATCAGGCTCGCAATCGAGAAGATCGATTCGACGCGGTTGTGCACGAAATACACCTGGCCGTTGCGCTCCAGCTCATTGCGGATCGCGCGCTGAATGACGGCTTGATCGAACTTGACCACCTGTGTCTGAATCGACATGCGGTCGCGCGGCGGCGTCTCGATCACCGACATGTCGCGGATGCCCACGAGCGACATGTTGAGCGTGCGCGGGATCGGCGTCGCCGTGAGCGTCAGCACGTCGACCTTCCGCCGCATCTGCTTGATCTTCTCCTTGTGCGACACGCCGAAGCGCTGCTCCTCGTCGACGACGAGCAGACCGAGATCGCGGAAGATCACGTCTTTCGACAGCAGTCTGTGGGTGCCGACGATGATGTCGACCTTACCTTCGCCAAGTGCGGTAAGCGTGACTTTCTGCTCCTGCTTCGTGCGGAACCGGCTCACCATGTCGATGGAAACAGGAAAGCCGCTGAACCGCTCGCGCAGCGTCTTGAGATGCTGCGAGGCGAGCACGGTGGTCGGCGCCAGGAATGCCACCTGCTTGCCGTCCATCACCGCCTTGAACGCCGCGCGCATCGCCACCTCGGTCTTGCCGTAACCCACGTCGCCGCAAAGCAGCCGGTCCATGGGCGAGGGGGACTCCATGTCGCCCGTGATGTCGGCGATCGCCGACGACTGATCGACGGTCAGGTCGTACTCGAACGCGTCGTTGAACTCTTCCTGCCAGTGCGAGTCCGGTGCGAACGCGTGGCCGGGCACGGCCTTGCGCTGGGCGTAGAGCTTCAGGAGCTCTTCCGCCATGTCGCGCATCGCCTTCTTGACGCGCGTCTTGGCCTTCTCCCACGTCGTGCCGCCGAGCCGATCAAGCGAAGGGTGCGCGCCGCCGGTGTACTTCTGGACGAGATCGAGCCGCTCGACCGGCACGAACAGCTTGTCGTCGCCCGAGTAGCGCAGCTCCATGAACTCGACCGGCTCGTGCCCGACCTGCATCTTCTTGAGGCCGACGAACTGGCCAATCCCGTGGTCGATGTGCACGACGAGATCGCCGACCTTGAGATCGCGGAAGTCGGACAGGAACGTACGGGCCGCCGACTTGCGGCGCTCGCGCACGTGACGCTCTTCATCGAAGACGTCCGTTTCGGCGTAGAACTGCAGGCTCGCGCCAGGAAGACGAAAGCCCTTCGACAGCGAGCCCACGCCCACCAGCACGGTCGCATGGCGCGTCTGCTCGGCCCCTTCGATCGCCTCGGCGCGGATCTCGTAATCGGCCAGCAGCTCCAGCGTGCGCTCCGCGCGCCCGGGTGTGACGGCCACGAACACGGTGGTCTCACCGCGCTCTCGGCTGCGTTTCAGCTCCTCGACCCAGTCGGGTATGCGCCCTTTGAACTCCTGCACGGGCAGCGACGAGACGTGCTCCGCCGCCGCCGCGCCGTCCTCCTCGATCGCCAGCTCCTCGATTGTCGTCGCATTGCGCAGTCGCCATGCGGCCTCCTCCCAGTCGAGCACAAGCTCACTCGGAGGGGGCACCTGCTTGCCGCGGTGCTGCGCCTCTCCATAGCTCGCCGCGATCTGCTCGGCGTGCGCGCGACCCTGCTTGCCGATCTCGTCAGGCTCGATCGTGATCAGCCGCGCGTTGATCAGATAGTCGAACACGGTGGCCGATCGATCGGCGTCCAGCAGCGTGCCGTCGCTGCCGGGCCGCGGCAGCACATCGCGCATCGGCACGATGACGAGCCGCTCGATCTCTCCCGTAGACCGCTGCGTGCCGGGGTCGTAGCGCCGGATCGATTCGATCGTGTCGCCGACGAACTCAATGCGCGCGGGCTCGCTGTCGGTCGCGGGAAAGACATCGAGCACGCCGCCGCGACGGTAAAACTCGCCGTGCTGATCGACCGGATCCTCCGCCGTGAAGCCAGCCTCCGCCAGACGCTCCGAGAGCAGCGCCGGATCGATCTCGCTTCCGGCGTGCAGATCGAAACCGGCCGCCAGGATCTGCGGCTGCGGGCTCACACGCGGCAGCAGCGCCCGCGCCGACGCGACGACGATGCGGGCGTTACTCGAGGCGAGCGCATAGAGCACGCGCGCGCGCGCCGAAATGACGTCGAGATGCGGCGACATGCCGCGGTAGGGATCGACCTCGAGCGACGGATACGGCAGCACGGTGCGCTCGAGCTCGTCGTCCGACAATCCGGTGAGCGCGCCCATGAAGAAGCGCGTGTCGGCAATGGCCGTTTCGAGATCGGCATCGACGGGAACGACGACGAGGATGGGGGAGCGCTCGGCGGCAAACGAGGCAATCGCCATCGCGCGGGCGGAGGGGGTCAGGCCCGTCAGGCGGCGCGCGGACGGACGTATCCCTGCGCGCGTGACCGCGCCCTTGAGCAGTGCGCGCAGCGTCAAGCTGCTGGAGGTGTACGTGGCCAAACCGAACTGTTGATCGTAGCGTACGGATACGGACGAAGTGATTTAGAGTTTCCAGATGAAGACAATTGCGTTGGTGGCGCTGGGAATGGGTCTTTGCCTCAGCCAGGCGCCGACACCGGT
>JALYRV010000036.1 GCA_030855205.1 Acidobacteriota bacterium
GTCGGGACCGTGTCCGAAGAGCGGCGTGCCCTGCAGTTCCTGGCCGGCCGGTGCGGTGCGTCCGCGCGTCGAGTAGACGAAGAACGTGTCGCCGGCCCACGGATACCCGGTGATCTCCATCCCCTTCTTGTCGTATTTGCGAATCAGCTCGAGGTCCTCGGGAAACATCGATTCCTCCGACTTGCTGGTCGACGGTCCGCGCAGAATCATCGGCACCGCGGTGTCGAGCGACTGCACCACCGCGACGTTGGGGTGCGTCATCAGGAACAGGAACACCGCCATGGTCTCCGGCTCCGACAGCGGGTGGGCGCCGGCGCCTCCCTGTGTGTAGCCTCGGCCGGTTGCCTCGGTCATCGGGCGCCAGTTCTCGGGATAGTTGCGGTGCAGGTCGAGCCCGCCGATGCCGTCTTCGTTGACGCGGCCGTCGCCGTCATTGTCCCAGCCTTCCGCGTAGAGCTCGTAGTCCCCCTGCCCCGGCGCGACGCGGCGCATCATGCGCCCCTTCGGGTCGCGCGTGTCGATCTGCGCGCTGCCTTTCCCCGCGCCGACGAACTTGCGCATCTGGCGGATGAAGCCGTCGCCGTCCAGATCCTCGCCGCTGTCTTCATCGAAGAGCCCGTCGCCGTCGTTGTCGTCGGGGCGCACGGTCGAGCGCAGCGTCTGCGCGGTGTAGTGATAGAGCGACGCGCCATCGGGATTGTTGTGCGGCCTGGCGTAGATGGCCTTGGTGTCGACCAGCTTCGTGATCGCCGCGTCCTTGCCGTAGTTCGAGATCACGTGATTGATGAAGTACAGCGTCGCCTCGATGCCCGAGATCTCGCCGGCGTGACGCCCGCCCTCGATGAAGAACGCCGGCTTGTCGGTGTCCTTCCCCGTCTTCCTGTTCGTGATGGTGATCTGCCAGATCTCACGCCCCTCGAGCGACTTGCCAACCGAGTAGAGCTCCACGAGATCCGGATGCGCGGCCGCCCACTTGCGCAGCAGCATCGTCGCTTCCTCGTACGTGTGGAAGTGCTGGAAATCGACCTCCCCTTCCTTCAGCGGCGTGACCTGCGGATAGGTTACGCGCTGGAACACGGACACGCCGTCACGCGCGCCCCCTTCGACGCGGTACGTGCGCGGGGCCTGCGCGGCAAGCGCCGCGGTGGATGCGGCTGCGAGAGCGATCGTCAGAATCTGGCGCTTCATTATTCAGTTGTCCCGGGAAGAAGAGCGTCCATGCGCTCGAGGCGCGCGCCGTTCTCGTCGCACACCGCGAACTGGCTCCGATCGTTGGGCGCATACATCGAGACGCCGGCGTGGCGTCCCTGTTTGTCGATGACGTAGAAGTTGACGTTGAAATTCGGCTCGCCGCGCGCGTTGAGCAGGCGCTTCTCGACCGTGTTCGCCTTGATGCGCCGCAGCGCCTCGAGGCCCGCGTCCTTCGGATGCTTTCCCTGGCGCATCTGCTCGACAATCAGAAACGACGCGCAGCTGTACAGATTCGCTTCGCCGCGGCCTGTCGAGCCCGCCGCGCCGATGTCGCCGTCGACGTAGAGCCCCGCCCCGAGGATCGGGGAATCGCCGAGACGCCCCGGAATCTTCCACGCAAGTCCGCTGGTCGTCGTCACGCCGCAGATCTCCCCCTTGGCGTTGATGCCGTCGCAGTTGATCGTGCCGTAGATGTGCTGCTCGTCGATCAGCCCTTCGGCGACCATCTGCCGCACGACGTCGTTGAGCATCGCGTCGCGCTTGATCGGGTCGAGGTAGCGCGAGGGATCGGTGCGCCGCTTCCACTCCAGCCACGTCTTGCGCGACTGCTCCGTGTTGAGGTCGTCCTCGATCTTGAAGCCCATGTTGCGGGCAAACGTCTGCGCGTCCTTGCCGACAATCAGATGATGGTCCGTCTGCTCCATCACCGCCTTGGCGACGAGCGAAGGCGTGCGGACGCCCTCGAGCGCGCCAACGCCGCCCGCGCGCTTCTTCGGTCCGTGCATGCACGACGAGTCGAGTTGCACGACCCCCTCGTGATTGGGCAGTCCGCCGTAGCCCACGCTTGTGTCGCCGGGATCGAGCTCGCAGAGGTTGACGCCTGCGATGAGCGCATCGAGCACGTCCTCCCCTTTGACGATCTTCTCGAACGCGACCTCGACGCCGGTCTTCGCCCCGCCGTTCTTGAACCGGTGCCCGTTCGAGGAGGCGACGACGATGGGCTTCACGCTGCGCTGGATGAGCATCTCGGGACCCCGGGCTGACAGCGGCCGGGCGGCAGCGGCCACGCCGGCGGCGGCCGTCGACGCGATGAAGGTGCGGCGATCAATGTTGGACATAGTCGGCTCCCGGCTCACGGCTCACGGCGTGACGCCTGCAAGATTCCATTTCCGGATGATGTCTTCGATGAGAAGCGCGACCTTCTCGTTGACGCGCTCGAAATAGAGCTTTGCTTTCGCCTCGTCGAACGTCGGGTAGCCCTCCCCCGCTTTGTAGAGCGTAATGGACGAGGGGGCCGGGTACGCCGAGTACGTGCCGGCCGCCGCGTTCGGCGTGACCATGCCGGGGCCGGTGTATCGATCCTTCAGCACGAGTGAGGGGTCGATGGCCTGCATGAACGCCGTCTCGTTCTCGGCCGCATGGCCGCCGTCGTACCCGAACGTCGCGATCGTGACGTCGGTCGCGAGGCTCCACCAGTTGATCACCAGCGTGCGCACGCGCAGCTCGCGTCCGGCCGCCTGCGCGATGTCGTTGAGCACGGCCGTCTGCCCGCCGCCGTGGCCGTTGAGCAGAATGATGTTCCGGAAGCCCTGGCGCGCGAGGCCGGCCACGACGGCGCGCACGTAGGGACGATAGGCCTCTTCGGGAATCGTGAACGCGCCCGCATACGCGTCCATGCTGCCGGTCATCCCGTACGGCACGACCGGCGCGACGAACGCGTTGAGCCGCGGCGCGATGGCACTGGCGATCGCGACGGGCGCGAGGATGTCCGCGCCGTTGGCCGTCACGCCGTGCGGCTCGAGCGTGCCGAGCGGCAGCAGCACCGTCTGCACGCGCGACGGCACCCACTCCTTGAACTCCATCCAGTTGATGCGCGACAGATCCCGCGTGCGCGGGCTTCCCTGCGCGATCGCCGCCTCCGGCGCCGCCACCCACAACACCGCCGCCAGGATCAACAGGCTTCGCATGCTCACAACTCCGGGCGCAGTCTAAGCTCCGCGCAGGTATTTGTCGAACCAGCCGACGATGTGCTGCAGGCGCTCGATCCGATGCCACGGCTTGCCCGTGCGCGACAGATCGTGGTTCTCGTCCGGGAAGCGCACCATCACGGCTTCCTTCTTCAGGAACTTCAACGCGCGGAAGAGCGGCTCGCCGCCGGCCGACGGCGGCGTGCGCCAGTCTTCATCGCCGAGGATGAAGAGCATGGGCGTCTGAATCTTCGTGACATACGTGAGCGGCGAGCGATCCGCGAACTCCTTCGGGTCCTCGAACGGCGCCTTGCGGAACCAGAACGGCGTGAACTGCGAAAAATCGGCGGTGTACCAGAAGCTGGCCCAGTCCGAGATGTCGCGCTGCGACACGGCCGCCTTGAAACGCGACGTCTGCGTGACGATCCAGTTCGTGAGCAGCCCTCCGCCGCTGCCGCCCGTCACGCCCATCCGCGACTCATCGACATAACCCTTCTTCAGCAGCCAGTCGACGCCCGCCAGAATGTCCCTGGCATCGTCGCCCGGATAGCGGTACTGAATGACGTTGCCGAAGTCCTGACCGTAGTTCGAGCTGCCGCGCGGGTTGGTGAAGAGCACGACGTAGCCCTTGGCCGCCATCCACTGGAATTCGTGCGTGAACGTGTTGCCGTACGCGCTGTGCGGGCCGCCGTGGATTTCGACGATGAGCGGGTACTTCTTCGACGCGTCGAATGACGGGGGCTTGAGAATCCAGCCGTGCATCTTCCTGCCGTCGAAGCTGTCGTACCAGATCTCTTCCGGCGCGGCCAGTGTCAGCGTGCTGAACAACGCGTCGTTGAACGCCGTGAGCTGGCGGGCGGTCCCCGTCGCGGCGTCGATCGCGTAGAGATCGCCGACCTTCGTCTGCGTCGAGATCACCGCGGCGATTGTCGACGCCGTCGCATCGGCGGTGTAGGACATCACGTCCTGATGGCCCGACGTGAGCGTGGCGACCTTGCCCGACGCGGCGTCGATGCGCTTGAGGTTTGCGTCACCCTGCTCGCCGGCGCGAACGAGGATCGCACGGCCGTCGCGCGTCCAGATCGGGGACGCGGGCGAGCCGCCGCGCGGCGCGCGCTGATCACCGCCAAGCCCGCCGGTGATGTCGAAGTCGTACGCCGCCGTCAGGTTGCGCGGCGGCTCGCCGCCCGCGAGGTCGACGATCCACAGATCGGGCTGGTCGTACGAGCGGGGCGCGGCCATTTCATGGCTGCCGGCGAATGACAGGCGACGCCCGTCGGGGGACTGCGCGTAGGGTCCGATCGAGCCGTTGATGCTCGCCACGCGCACGGGCTCGCCGCCGCTTTTGGGCACGGCATACAGATCGCTGTCCGTACCGGCGTGCGGATCGGCAGGGCGCCGATCGCTCGCGAAGAAGATGCGCGTGCCGTCGTGCGACCACTGCGCATTGCCGGCGCCGAACTCACCGCTGGTCAGCGCGCTCGGTCTCGCAAGCGCCGCGCCTGCGGCGGGCACGTCCGTCACCCAGATGTGCGCGGGCCGATCCTGATCGACGAAGCCGAAGTCGGCGACCCCGTTCGAACGGTAGACCGGCTCGCGGATCACGCGCACGTCCGACTGGCGCACGGCGGCCGGCGCGGGCGTGCCGTCGGCCGGAGGAAAGTCAGCCGTCCGCGCCGTCGACATGAACGCGATCGAACGGCCGTCCGGCGACCAGATCGGACCGGCCGCGCCTCTCGGCATGTCGGTGATGGCGCGCGCTTCTCCGCCATCGAGCGGAAGCACGTGGACCTGGCCGTTGCGCAGGAACGCCAGCGTGCGCCCGTCGGGAGACCAGCGCGGCCCGCTGTCGCGCACGCCGCTGGTCAGACGCCGCGGGGCCTCGGCGCCGTCGGCGCGCGCGAGCCAGATGGTGGTGTCGTAGGCGTCCGCCTTCTCGTCGACACTCACGCGCAGGAAGGCCACGCGGCTGCCGTCGGGCGACATCTGCGGATCGGCAACCCAGACGAACTTGAACAGATCCTGTTCGGTGATGGACCGCGACTGCGCGGACAACGCGACGGTCGAGACAGAGACGAGCATGACGGAAAGGATTCGGCGCATGAGTGGCACTCCCGCGCGCAGTCTAGCGTTATGATCGGCCGGTTGTCTCGCGCCATCAGCCTCGACACCATCCGCGCCGCCGCACCTCGTGTGTACGCCGTCGCCCGCCGCACGCCGCTCGTCCGGCTCTTCCCCGCAGGGATGACCAGCCGCGCGGATGGATCACCCGGTTCCCCTTCATCGCCCGAGATCTGGCTCAAGCTCGAAACCCTGCAGCCGATTGGTGCCTTCAAGATCCGCGGCGCCGCCAACGCCGTCGCGCTCCTGCCGGAAGGGGCCGCGAAGGACGGCGTGTGGACGGTCAGCGCCGGCAACGCCGCGCAGGGTGTCGCGCTCGCCGCGCGCGAAGCGGGCTATCGCTGCTCGGTGCTCGTCATGGATACGGCGCCTGCCGCCAAGCTTGACGCGATCCGCCGTCTTGGCGCGACGATCGTCCAGGCGCCCTATGAAGAATGCTGGCGCACCGTCGAGACGCACGCCAGCGATCGGATGACCGGCTGTTTCATCCACCCGTTCGACGACGATGCGTTCATCAGCGGCAATGGCACGGCGGGGCTCGAGATCCTCGAAGAGCTGCCCGATGTCGACGCCATCGTGGCCTCGGTCGGGGGTGGCGGCCTCCTCGCCGGCATCGGGTGCGCGGTCAAGGCGCTCGAGCCGCGCGTGACGATCTACTCGGCCGAGCCGGAGACGGCCGCGCCGCTCGACGCCTCGTTCAAGGCGGGCCGTCCCGTCACCTTCACCGACTGGAAGGCCTCGTTCGTCGACGGCGCGGGCGGACGCTCCGTGCTGCCGTCGATGTGGCCGCTGCTGCAGGCCTATGTCGACGAGACGATCGTCGTGGGTCTCGCCGCCACGAAAGCCGCGATGAAACTCACGGCCGAGCGCTGCCATGTCATCGCGGAAGGCGCCGGCGCCTGTGCCATCGCCGCCGCGCTTTCCGATCGCATGCGCGACGCCGGCCATCGCCGCGTCGTGGCCGTCGTGTCCGGCGGCAACATCGATCTTTCCCGATTCGCCGAACTGGTCGCGTCCTGATGGAACCACTGATTCAGTCTGCACTCCCCGAACGTCTCACCAGGCTCAACGATCTCGCATACGACCTCTGGTGGACGTGGAATCCGCTCGCGCGGGACGTCTTCAAACGTCTCGACCACTCGTTGTGGCTGCAGACGGCGCACAACCCCGTCCTGATGCTGTCCCTGATGCCACCCGAGTCGCTGACGCGCGCGGCGCAGGACGAGGCGTGGCTCGAGCTGTTCGATCGCGCCCTTGCGGCGCTCGACGCGGCGCGCCACGACACGGGTACCTTCTGGGCCACGCGCATGGGGGCCGGCGCGACGCGGCCCATCGCCTACTTCTCCGCGGAGTTCGCGCTGCATCAGTCGCTGCCGATCTACGCCGGCGGTCTCGGCGTGCTCGCGGGCGATCACTGCAAGGAAGCGAGCGATCTGGGCATCCCGCTCCTGAGCATCGGCTTCATGTATCCGCAGGGCTACTTCCGGCAGCGCATCTCGTCTGAGGGCTGGCAGCAGGAAGACTACGTGCGACTCGACTGGACGAATGCCCCGGTCGAGCCGGCGCTCACGCCGGCGGGCCACCCGTGCATCGTGGCCGTGCCGCTCGGCAACCGCAGCGTGCTCGCGCAGGTGTGGCGCATCCGCATGGGGCGCGTCACCCTGCTCCTGCTCGATACCGACCTCGAAGAGAACGCGCCGTGGGATCGCGAGCTCTCGGCGCGCCTGTACGGCGGCGATCGCGAAACACGCATCCAGCAGGAAGTGATTCTCGGCATCGGCGGCGTGCGCGTGATCCGTGCGATGGGCTACGACCCCGCGGTGTGGCACCTCAACGAAGGGCACGCGGCGTTCGTCGTGCTGCAGCGCATCCGCGAGCACATGGAGGCGGGCCTTTCCTTCGACGACGCGCGCGAGGCCGTGCGAAGGACGACGGTCTTCACGACGCACACGCCGGTGCCGGCCGGTCACGATGCGTTTCCGTTCCAGCTCGTCGAGCAGCACCTGGCCGGCTGCTGGGGCGATCTCGGCGATCACCGCGACGCGTTCCTGGCGCTCGGTCTCTACGACAACGGCAGCGGCCCGCTCTTCAACATGACGGCGCTCGCGCTGCGCTCGGCGGGATTCACCAACGCCGTCAGCAAGCTGCACCGCGACGTGACGGCGGAGATGTGGGCGCCCATCTGGCCGGAGTCGACCATGGAGACGCGGCCGGTCGCGCCGATCACCAACGGCGTGCACGTGCCGACGTGGGTGTCGCCGCAGATGGCGGCGCTCTTCGCACGCTACCTCGGCGCCGACTGGTGCGAGCGCACCAATGACGCCGCATTCTGGGACGCCGTGACGTCTATTCCCGATGAAGAGCTGTGGGGCGCGCGGCAGGCGCTGCGCAACGAGCTCTTCTCGTTCATCCGCGAGCGCGCGCGCCAGCGCTGGGCCGGCGAGCAGGCCAGTCCGCAGCGCGTGCTCGCCGCGGGCACGCTCTTCGATCCGAACGCGCTCACGCTCGGCTTCGCGCGACGCTTCACCGCGTACAAGCGGCCCGAGCTGATCTTCCACGACGCCGAGCGGCTCGCGGCGATTCTCAACCAGTCGCGCAGGCCGGTGCAGATTGTCTTTGCCGGCAAGGCGCACCCCGCCGACGACATGGGCAAGCACCATCTGCACCACATCTTCAAGCGCGCGATCGATCCCGTGTTCGGCGGGCGCGTGGCGTTCGTCGACGACTACGACCTGCACGTCGCGCACTATCTCGTGGCGGGTGTCGACGTGTGGCTCAACAATCCGCGCAAGCCGCTCGAAGCCAGCGGCACCTCGGGCATGAAGGCCGCCATCAACGGCGTGCCGCACCTGAGCATCGGCGACGGCTGGTGGGCGGAGGGCTACGACGGCCACAACGGCTGGCTGATCGCAGGCACGCCGGAGAACGACTCGCCGGAAGCGGTGGACGCCGCCGATGCGCAGGCGATGTACGCGCTCCTCGAGAATCACGTCGTGCCCGCGTTCTACCAGCGCGATCGCCACGGCATCCCGAACCGCTGGCTCGACATCGTGCGCCAGTCGATTCGCACCGTCACCCCGCAATTCAGCGCCCGCCGCATGCTCATCGACTATGTCGAGAAGGCATACGCGCCGGCTTACCAGGTCAGTACGGGTAAAGGCGGGCAGGGCGGGTAAGACTCACCCGCACTCACTCGCACTTACCCGCACTTACCTACAGATATACTGTCGCCATGTCCCGGAAGACCGCTACGGAAGTCCGCTGCGCGTTGTGCACGGCCAAGGATGTCTCGGAGCCGCGGGGTGACGAGCGGTACTGCCGCGACTGCTGGGAAAAAAAGATAGCGGTCGAGGAAGTCGTGGCGCGCGAGTTCACGCTCAAGCGCTATATCCGCGCGCACAGCGCCGAGAAATATCTCATCTACCACTCCACGCAGAAGCGTCCATGCGGGCAGCTCATCGTCGTCGACGATGGCTACGACCTGTTTCTCACGATGGTGCTGTATCCGGCATTCAGCTGGGACGAGTCGGCGTATCACCTCGAAGGCGATCCCGAGCACCGGACGTTCGCGGAAATTCTGGTGGATGTCGTGGCGGCCGATGTCATCGAGCCATGGGGCGGCGGCAAGTGGCACCTCGAAGTCTTCCGCTCGGCGGCGGATGAAGCCGAGGACTGGAACGGGGAAATGTAACTACCTGGAAGACATGCGGCGGGCGGTCGCGCCCGCCCACGGCAGTTCGAACTCCTCGCCGTTCCATGCCTTGACCAGACAGATGCCCCACGCGCCCAGACCGAGCAGCCAGACGCCGTAGGCGGCAAACAGCAGCACCTTGAAGACGGCCGCCGAGACGAACAGCGCGGCAAACGCGCACACCCACAGCGTGAGGCCCAGCGCCCAGATCCCGCCGAGTCCGACGAGCGCCTGCGCGGCGTGGAATTTCACGAAGCGGCTCTCGCGCTCCACGAGATAGAACAACAGGCCGCTGACCCACCAGGCGAGATACGACAGGGCGGCCGCCGCATTGGGCGGCAGCCCGGTGCTGCTCGATTGCTCGCTCGTCATGACGCCCTACGATATCGCGAACGGGATGTCGCGCGTCGCCGTCGCATGACCCGACGCGCGCGAGCGCGCCGTGAGCGTCAGCACATACGATCCCGGCGCCAGACCCTTCAGCGGAAGATCGACGCGGAATCCATACCCGCCGCGTCCACCGCCAAGCTCGGCGCTGGACCGCTCTTCACTTGTGGTGAAGACAACCCTTCCCGTCTCATCGCGAATGGCGGCCGTGAGATCGACGCCGTGCAGCCCGCGCGTGTCGTTGTCGTAGGCCTCAGCGTAGAGTCCGAGCGTGTCGCCGGGCGCAAACGATCGCGTCGCCGAAGGCATGATCGGGATGAACTTCGCCGTGGCCGCATCGGTGGGCCGCGTAGGGACACCCGCGGCCGCCGCCGATGTCAGCGACGCGCCACTCCACACAATCCGTTCCTTGAAGAAATCCGGCACGAGCAGATCGGCGAACACGCTGCCGCTCTGCGCGGAGTTCTTCGTCTTTGCAACGACGCGGAACTGGTAGCGCCCCGGCTTCACCTTCACGGGGATGACGACGCGAAAGCCGCGCTGCTCGACGCGCTCGCGTACGTCTGCGCGTAGTCGCATCTCGACCCGCTGCGAGTCGTTGACCACCACCTTCGAGCCCGGGTCGATGACCTGATAGACCAGTTGGAGATCGTCGGACGAGATGTCACCAGCCTCCGTGAACCGGAAGACGCCGGCCGGCACGTCCACGGCCACGAGCACGGTCGCGCCTTCGGACGAGTCCTTGAACGCCGGCAGGGCGACGCGCATCGGGAGACCGCCCGCGGCGACGGCCGCCTTCAACATGCGGCTCGTGTCGCTCGCGCCGGACGGCGTCTCCGCCGCGCCCGCCTTCTCGGCGTGATAACCGGCGCGCGCCCGCACCTGCAGGCCCGCGCGCCTGGTGCGCACGTCCAGCTTGTGGAACTTCCCGTCGCGCGGGGCGGTCGAGTAGAAGCCCAACAGATAGTAGGTGCTGTTGTCCTGAAGGATGCGGTCGAAACCGTCGATGACGTTGTTCGTATTGACGATGGCGTAGCCGCCGGTTTCGTCGGCAAGCGTGCGAAGGCTGCCCTGGAGGTCGCGGCGCTCGCGAGACAGCGACTGCGAGTTGATGCCTGATTGCAACGTCGAGGACCCTCCCATCCCCTGCACCTCCGCGCCGAAGCCGGCCCCCTGCAAACCCGACGCGTCGACGGTGTAGACGTGCACGTTGGCGCGCGTGGCGGCGGCAATGACACCCGACATCGCGGCGCGCCCATCCTCGACGGGCGTCGCGTCCGACGCTGCCAGCTCGTTGGGGAGACTCAGCCCTTCGCTGAACAGCACCATCGCCTTGCGGCGGCCGGTGAGCGACCCCATGTAGTTCGCGAGGTTGCGCAACGTTCCCAGCACCCCCCCGGTCCGTGACGCCCGCTCGCGCTCGTCGCGATCGCGGGGCGCGCCGGAACTCATCTCTCCTGCGGCCTGGCGCACAGCGCCGTCCATCCTGTTGAGCGTGGCCGAGGTCAGCCCGCCCCCCATGAACCCCGCGATGGCCTTCAGCATCAGCGTCCGGTTCTGCGTGAACTCCTGGCTGACGTCATGGCGCCCGCTCGTGTGCAGCACGGCGGCGAGATCGTTCGAGCCCACGTATCGCTCGACGAACTCACGCGCCCGGCGGCGCACGTGAACCGTGTTCTCCGGTGAGGTGTGCAGGTCGTCGAGAACAATCAGATAGACGCGCCCCTCGGACGCGCGCTCGTTCGAGGCCACGTCAGGGTGCACCGAGGTTTCGGAATACAACATCCGGTCGGCGCGCTCGATCGGCACGTTGACCTCGTTGAACGTTTCGATCGTCTGCGCCTTGCCGGCGTCGTGCAGCTCGAAGTCGGCCGCCGTCAGCCCGCGCACCAGATTGCCCTGCGCGTCGGTGACGACGACGTCCACTTCGACGTAGTTGACGTCGGACCGGAAAGTGACTTGCGGGCGCTCCTGCACGGCAGCTGCCGTCCAGCCTCCGCAAACGGCGAGGGCTGCCGCGGCCAGCAGACTTTTCTTGCGCATGCGCTCACTTTAACACCGCCTTAACAGCGCCGCGCTGCCCTGCCACAACTTCGGGCGTCGGGCCTTCGTCATACCCGCAGGGCTGACGCTATACTCGACCGATGGCCATCGACATCAAAGGCATTCAGGCAGCGCTCGCGCGCGAAGGACTCGACGGCTGGCTGCTGTACGACTTTCACGGGTCGAACCAGATCGCCACGCGCATCACCGGCCTCGATCGCGCTGGCAAGATGACGACGCGGCGCTGGTACTACATGATTCCGGCATCCGGCGAACCGCGCGCCCTCGTGCACGCCATCGAGCGTTACAACCTCGATTCACTCCCGGGGTCCAAGCAGCTTTATGCCGGGCGCAAGGCGCTCGAGTCGGGCCTCGCCGGGATTCTGGGAGGCGCCAGACGCATCGCCATGGAGTACTCGGCCGAGTGCGCGATTCCGTATCTCGCACGGGTCGACGCCGGCACGATCGAGCTCATCCGCCGCTCCGGTGTCGAGATCGTATCGTCGGGTGACCTGGTGCAGGAATTCGAGGCGGCGTGGGACGCGGCGGCCATCGAAACGCACAAGGCCGCGTCGGACGCGCTGTATCGGATCAAGGACAAGGCGTTTGCGCTCGTAGCCGCACGGCTCGGCCGCGGCGAGCGCACGACGGAATACGACGTGCAGTCCGCGATGCTGACGTGGTTCGCCGAAGAAGGGCTCATCGCCGCCGACGAGCCGAACGTGTCGGCGCAGGAGAACGCCGGCGATCCGCACTATCAGCCGAACGCGACGAAGCACCGGGAGATCCGCAAGGACGAGATGCTGCTGATCGACCTCTGGGGCAAGCTCGACAAGCCGGGAGCCGTGTATGCCGACATCACATGGGTCGCGTACACGGGGACCACAGTGCCCGGCGAATACGTCAAAGCCTTCAAGGCGATTGCCGACGGCCGCGATGCAGCTGTGGCGCTGGTCGAGCAGGCCGCGCGCGAGGGGCGAGAGCTGCGCGGCTTCGAGGTCGACCGTGCGTGCCGCGACGTCATCGACCGCGCCGGGTACGGCGACAAGTTCGTCCATCGCACCGGGCACAGTCTGGGCGAGCACGTGCACGGCAACGGCGTGCACATGGACGATTACGAAACGCATGACGACCGCCGTCTCATTCCCGGCACGGGCTTCACCATCGAGCCGGGCGTCTACACCGACACGTTCGGAGTGCGCACGGAAGTGAACATGGTCGTCGGGGCGCGAGACGCGAGCGTGACCGGCCCACGCCAGCAGCAGATCGTCACACTGGGGTAGCTAACATCATATGAACAAGAAAACGTCGGTCTTCAGCGCAATCCTCATCGCGATCATGTCGCTCGCGGTCGGCATGGTGCTGGCCTCGCGGCTCGATCTCACCCCCTCGTCCGGCGCGCAGCCCATGTCCGTGCCGGCCGCCAACGCGGATCCGATTACCGGGCCGCTCGACGCCACGACCTTCCGCCGCATCGCGCAGAACGTGAGCCCGGCGGTCGTCAGCATCCAGACGCAGTCGCGCCGGCCGCGGCGCGACACGCAGGATTCCGGCAACAACCCCTTCTTCGGCCAGCCGCGCCAGCCGCGAGGCGGGCAGCCCGAGCGTCCGCTCCAGGGCTCCGGCACGGGCTTCATCATCGACAAGGCCAACGGCTACATCATCACCAACAATCACGTGATCGAAGGCGCCGACGAGATCAAGGTCGGCTTCTACGGTGACGACGATCGCGCCGATACCTTCTCGGCGAAGATTGTCGGACGCGATCCGCTGACCGACAGCGCGCTGATTCAGCTCACCGAGCGGCCGAATCACGAGCTGTCGCAGATCAGCTTCGGCGACTCGGATCAGATGGCGCCGGGCGACTGGGTCGTCGCCATCGGCAACCCGTTCGGCCTGCGCCACACCGTCACGGTGGGCGTGGTCAGCGCCGTCGGCCGCGACAACTTCCAGACGGTCAACGGCCGCTCGCAGGTCATGATTCAAACTGACGCCGCCATCAATCCCGGCAACTCGGGCGGCCCGCTGCTCAACGTGCGCGGCGAAGTCGTCGGCGTCAACACGGCGATCTTCACGAACCAGACCTCCTCGAATCTCGGAATCGGGTTCGCGGTCCCGATCAATTTCGTGCGCACGCTGCTGCCGCAGCTGCAGACCGGCAGGATCATCCGCGGCAAGATCGGCGTCTCGGTCAACAACAACCCGATCACCGCGGATGAGGCGCGCGACTACGGCCTGCCCGGCGCAGGCGGAGCGCTCATCAGCACGGTCGACGAAGACGGCGCGGCAGCGAACGCCGGCCTGCGCGCCGGAGACTTCGTCGTCGAATTCAACGGCAAGCCGATCAAGAACAGCAGCGAGCTGGTCGGCCTCGTCGTCAACACGCGCCCCGGCACGACGGTACCGATGAAGATCGTGCGCGATCGCCAGCAGCGCACCGTCAACGTCACGATCGACGAGCTGGACCTGCTCACCGCAGAGGGGGAGACCACCGCGGCGCGCCAGAGCACCGACGGCGCCTTTGGCCTCACGCTGCAGCCGCTGACGCCGCAGATTGCGCGGCAGCTGCAGCTCCCGGCGGGCACCCAGGGTGCGCTCATCGCTGAAGTGGCGCCCGCGAGCATCGCGGAACGCGCGGGTCTCGGAGAGGGAGACGTGATTACGAACATCGGTGGACGCGCCGTGCGCAACACCGAAGAAGCCTCTCGCGCCCTCGATGCCGTCCCACAGGGCGGATCGACGCTGGTCCGCTTCATCCGCGGCGGACAGGAATCGGCGATCGGGCTGAGGAAGAGGTAGGCATAATCAGACCGTGACCGAACGTGAGATCAAGCTCCCCTTCGCGTCGGCCGCTCACGCGCGCGCGGCGCTCGAGTCCGCGGGCGCCTCGCCGCACGCAGCGCGACGGCTGCAGGATGATGTGCTGTACGACAACGGCGAGAACCTGCTGTGGGGACAGCGATCCGCGCTGCGGTTGCGCAAGGACGGCGACAGGGCGGTCCTCACGTTCAAGGGGCCGGTCGAGCCCGGCCTGTTGAAGTCGCGCGAAGAGATTGAATCGGGCGTCGAGAGCCACGAGGCCATCGCGCTGATGCTCGCGCGCCTCGGCTTTCGCCCGTGGTTCCGCTACCAGAAGTATCGCGAAGAGCTTCGCGCGCCCGGCGTGATCGCGGCGATCGATGAGACTCCCGCCGGCGTGTTCGTGGAGATCGAAGGAGACGAGGCAGCCGTCATCGCGCTCGCCGCGCGGCTCGGACGCGGCCCATCCGATTTCATGCTCGATTCCTATCGCGGCGTCTGGCTCAAGACAAAGGGCGCCGAAGCCGGCGACATGGTGTTCTGATGCTGCCCTGTCTTGTTCTCACGGCGGGGCTCGGCACGAGGCTGCGGCCGCTCACGGACCTCGTCGCGAAGCCCGCGCTTCCGGTCGCCGGCCAGCCGCTCGTCTCCCGCATCCTGACGTGGCTCGCCACGCAGGGTATCGATGACGCCGTCCTGAATCTCTCGCACCTGCCACACACCGTCTCCGGTGTGGTCGGCGACGGCTCGCAATTCGGAATCCGCGTGCGTTACTCGTGGGAGCAGCCCGTGCTCGGATCGGCCGGCGGCCCGCGCCATGCGCTTCCCCTGCTCGACGCGACCCGCTTCGTCATCGTCAACGGCGACACGCTGACCGACGTCGTCATCAACGACGTCATCGCCGCGCATGCGGCCTCCGGCGCGTCGGTCACGATGGCGGTCGTGCCGCATCCGGCACCGGGCCGTTACGGCGGCGTGCAGGTGAGCGACGATGGCCGGATCGAAGCGTTCACGGCACGGTCCAATGCCGCGGAAGGCGCGCTCTGGCACTACATCGGCGTGCAGGTCGTCGAAGCCAGCGTGTTTGCAGACCTTCCCGGCAACGTCCCGGCCGAATCGGTCGGCGGTGTCTATCGAGACCTCGTCAAACAGGGACGCGTGTGCGCGCACCGCTCCGAGGCGCTGTTCCGCGACATCGGCCGCCCGGACGACTATCTCGATACGGCGTTCGCCGTTGCGCACGCGGAGGGCTCGCTGTCGCCGGTCATCGAGGAAGCGGGAGCCGAGTACGAGCCGGGCGCCGTGGTCGACCGCGTAATTCTCTGGTCTGGCAGCCGCGTGGCGGCCGGCGCCTCGCTCCGCAACTGCATCGTGGCCGGCGGCCACGTGCCCGCGGGGACGACCGCGGAGAACGCGTGCATCCTGCCAGGCGGAGACGGGCTCCAGATCACGCCGTTCGCCTGAGCCCGCTGAAGCCGTCCCTTCTCTCTTCCTTATTCTGTATTCTGTATTCTGCAGTCGTGATTTATGGATAGACGAACCGATGAAGGCGCGCGCGTACGGCTTTGCGTGCAGGGCTACCTGGCCCGCATGCGGCAATCGGACGCCCGCGTGGTGCCGCTGACGGGCGACGCGTCGGACCGGCGGTACTTCCGCGTGCTGCCGCGCGAGGGGGCGGCCTACGTGATGGCCGTGCACGCGCAGCCGTTCGATCCAAAGGCGCTCCCCTTCATCAACGTCGCCGATCTGTTCACGACGATGGAGGTGCCGGTGCCGGCCATCCTGGGCCACGCGGCCGATCTCGGCGTGCTGGCCCTGGAGGATCTCGGCGACGTGACGCTCCAGGCCAATCTCGGCACGGCGACCCACGAACAGTATGCCGCGCAGTACCGCGAAGCGGTCGGCATCATCGAGCGCATCCAGCGGCGCGGCGCCGAGCTGAAGTCGATCAAGTACCTGCCGTATCAGATTCAGTTCGACAGCACGAAGCTGATGTGGGAGCTCGAGTTCTTCTTCCGCCATTTTCTCGAGGGCTACCGCGGCGCGACGCTGTCACCGGCCGAGCGCACGGCGCTCACCGAGGAGTTCACGGCGATCGTCGAGGAGCTCGCGGCGGAGCCCACCGTGTTGTGCCACCGCGATTATCACAGCCGCAACCTGATGGTCCGCGATGGCAACATTTTCGTGATCGACTTCCAGGATGCGCGCATGGGGCCCGACACCTACGACCTCGTGTCGCTGCTCCGGGATTCGTACGTCGACCTGCCCGAGCGCACCGTCGAGGAGCTCATCGCCGATTTCCTCGCACTGCGCGGCGGGCGCGACGATGCGACGGCGTTCAAGGCGCGGTTCGATCTCATGGCGCTGCAGCGCAACCTCAAGGCGCTCGGCACGTTCGGCTATCAAACCCTCGCGCGGGGGAATACGGTCTACATCCAGTACATCCCGCGCACGCTCGCCTACGCGCAGATCAATCTGACGCGCCACCCGCGCTTCGCGAGGCTGCACGAGATTCTCGCGCGCAACATCGATGAGTTGCGATGACCTTCGGCATCTCGACGCACCTGTTCCACGATGAGCGGCTGAGCGAGGCGCACCTGGCGCTCGTCAAGCAGCACGGATTCGATCGCGTCGAGATCTTCGCCACGCGATCGCATGTGGATTACACGAGCGACGCGGCGGCCGGCCAGATCGCCACGTGGCTCGCGAACAACGGCCTGACGCTGCACAGCGTGCACGCGCCGATCACCAACGCCCTGACGCGCGGCGCGTGGGGAGACGTCTGGTCGATTGCCTCGAGCAACGCGGCCGTGCGGCAGACCGCGGTCAGCGAGGGCCGGCAGGCCATCGCGTTCGCGTCGGCGCTCGGCGCGCGATTCGTGGTCGTGCATCTCGGTGTGCCCGACAGCATGAAGCCACCCGCGCCCGACAACGACGGCGGCGCGCTGGCCCGCAGTCTCGAGACGCTCGCAGCCGAGGCCCGCGCCAGGCGCATCACGCTGGCCCTGGAGGTGATTCCGAACCGCCTCTCGACACCCGACGCCCTGGCAGCGCGGCTGGAGGACGCGGCGGACGCGGCGGAGGACCCGGGCGACATCGCGGCGCTTGGCGTGTGCCTCGACTCCGGCCATGCCCACATGATGGGCGGCGCGGTCGATGCCATCGAGTCGCTCGGCGGCCACATCGTCACCACGCACCTCCACGACAACGACGCGAAGCAGGACGACCACCGCGTGCCATTTCAGGGAACGATAAACTGGAGCGCGCTGGTCATGGCCATGGAGAAAGTCGGCTACGACGGCGTCTGGATGTTCGAGGTCGCCGCGCCGGAGGGTGGCGCGGGGGTCGAGCAGACGCTCGCAAAGGCCGCCGCCGCGCGCGATCGCCTCGCGCGGCTCAACGAACCGATCGAATTCACACTGTGATGACTCAGGTCTACATCGAAGATATCGCCCGCGACGTCGCGAAGCACGAGGGGCAGCCGGTCACGATCAAGGGCTGGCTGCACAACCGGCGCTCGAGCGGCAAGATTCACTTTCTCACCGTCCGCGACGGCTCCGGCTTCATTCAGGCGGTGATGTCGAAGCAGACGGTCGGCGACGAGCTCTTCAAGAGGGCCGACCATCTCGGGCAGGAGTCGTCGATCATCGTCCAGGGCCAGGCGCGGGCCGACGCGCGCGCGCCGGGAGGGGTGGAGCTCGACGTCACGTCCCTCGAGGTCGTGCACGAGGCGCAGGACTATCCCATCACGCCGAAGGAGCATGGCGTCGAGTTCCTCATGGATCGGCGCCACCTCTGGATTCGCGCGCCGCGCCAGCAGGCCGTGCTGCGCATCCGCCACGAAGTGATCAACGCCGTGCGCGACTTCTTCAACGAGCGCGGTTTCATCCTCGCCGACCCGCCGATCTTCACGCCCTCGGCGTGCGAAGGTACGACGACGCTGTTCCCGGTGCAGTATTTCGACGATCAGACGGCGTACCTCACCCAGAGCGGGCAGTTGTACAACGAAGCGAACGCGATGGCGCTCGGCAAGGTGTACGCGTTCGGTCCCACGTTCCGCGCCGAGAAGTCGAAGACACGCCGGCATCTGACGGAGTTCTGGATGGTCGAGCCCGAGGTCGCTTACGCGACGCTCGACGACACCATCAGCCTCGGCGAGGCGCTCGTCGAGCACGTCGTGCAGCGCGTGCTCGAGCGGCGGCAGCGCGAGCTCACGGTGCTTGAGCGCGACACGGCGATGCTCGAGAAGGTCAAGGCGCCGTTCCCGCGCATCTCGTACGACGAGGCGGTGGAGATCGTGCGCGCGAAGGGGCTGCCGTTCGAATGGGGCGGCGATTTCGGCGCGCCGGACGAAACGGCAATCTCCGAGCACTTCGATCGGCCGGTCGCCGTGCATCGCTATCCGAGCGCCGTCAAGGCGTTCTACATGAAGCCCGATCCCGCGCGGCCCGAGGTCGCGCTCGGCGTCGACTTCCTCGCCCCCGAAGGCTACGGCGAGATCATCGGCGGCGGCGAGCGCCTGGACGATCTCGACCTGCTCGTCCAGCGCATTCACGAGCACAAGCTCCCGCAGGAGGTCTTCGAGTGGTATCTGGACCTCCGCCGTTACGGATCGGTGCCCCACGCCGGCTTCGGCATGGGCATCGAGCGCGTCGTCTCGTGGATCTGCAAGCTCGACCACCTGCGTGAGGCGATTCCCTACCCGAGGATGCTGCACAGGCTGTATCCTTGAGAATTGCAGATTGACGATCTGTGATTGCAGATGCATTGCAGATCGGGTGACTGACGATTTGCGAACGGGCGCCGCGAGTAACGCCCGCCAATCTGCAATCTCCAATCTCCAATCCGCAATGAATCGTCAATCACAGATCTTCAATCTTTAATTTCACAATGAAGGTAGGCTTCGTCTCCCTCGGCTGCCCCAAGAACCTCGTCGACGGCGAGGTGATGATGGGGCTCGTACGCCAGGCGGGGCACGAGATCACGGCTGACGCGGACGCCGCCGAGATCCTCGTTGTCAACACCTGCGCGTTCATCGACGAAGCGAAGCAGGAATCGATCGACGCGATCCTCGAGATGGCCGGCAAGAAGACGGCGGCCGGCGGCGCCGCCAGGCGGCTCGTCGTCACGGGATGCCTCGGCGAGCGCTACCGCGACGAGCTGCAGAAGGAAATTCCCGAAATCGACGCCGTGCTGGGCACGGGAGACGTGCCCGGGATCGTCGCCGCCATCGGCGGCATCAGGACGTCCGGCGCCTCCCCGCTCACGTTCTACCGCCCGGCGAAAGAGGCCGGCGCGAAACCCGAGCCGACGTATCTGTACGACGCCGCGACGCCGCGCTACACCTCGACGCCGGGCCACTACGCGTACATCAAGATTGCCGAGGGCTGCGACTATACGTGCGCCTTCTGCATCATCCCGACGCTGCGCGGCGGCTATCGCAGCCGCACCGAAGACTCGGTCGTGCAGGAAGCCGAAGCGCTCGCGGCGCGCGGCGTGAAGGAGCTGCTGCTCATCTCGCAGGACACGACGTTCTACGGCAACGACCTCGTCCGCGATTCGCAGACGGGAACGCCGCAGCGCGGCGCGCTCGGGCGCCTGCTCCGCCGTCTCAACGGCGTCCAGGGGCTCGAGTGGATCCGGCTGCTGTATCTCTATCCGACGACCATCACCGACGACACGCTCGACGCGATGGCCGAGTGCGACAAGGTCTGCAAGTATGTCGACCTGCCGCTGCAGCATGCGTCCGCTGACGTGCTGCGCCGCATGCGGCGTCCGGGCAACCGCCAGGCGTACGACAAGCTGCTCGCGCGCATTCGCACGCGCGTGCCGGGCGCCACGCTGCGCACGACCTTCATCGTCGGCTTCCCCGGCGAGACGGACGCCGAGTTCGCGGAGCTCGAGGCCTTCATCCGCGAGACGCATTTCGATCACGTCGGTGTCTTCACGTACTCGCATGAAGAGGGCACGCGCGCGTATGCCGTCGAGGACGACGTGCCGGCGGGCGTGAAGAGGAAACGGCGCGACGCGCTGATGCGCCTGCAGAAGCAGATCGTGGCCGCGCGGCAGAAGGCGCGAAAAGGGGAGGTCGTGCGGGTCATGGTCGACGGCCCGTCGGCCGACTCGCCGCTGGTGTGGCAGGGACGCCTCGAAGGGCAGGCCCCCGAGATCGACGCGGTCGTCTATCTGGACCAGTGCGACCCCGACACGCTGGTACCGGGCACGATCATCACCGCGCGGGTCGACGGCGCGCGGGGCTACGACATCGTGGCGGCCCCGATCGGCTAGCCAGGCGGCCGCCCGGGCAACGCTCGCCGGCTCAGCTTTGCCGGTGTCCAAAGGCGCTGATATACTGTTCAGAGGAACTTAGCAGGATCATTGCTGAGTGGGCCGGTGCCCACTTTTTTGCTTTAGGGGCGTTTTTTCCGGCAATGGAACCGCGAAGCCAGCGCGGCCCGCTCGCACCTGATCAGTACGAACGCCTTCGACAGGCGGCCGAACGAGTGGCAGCGAGCCACGGCCTCGAAATTTTCGACGTGCAATTCCGGCGTGAATCGAACGGGATGGTGCTGCGGGTCATGATCGACCGCACAGGCCATGCCGGCACCGAGACGCCGCCCGAGGGCCATGCTCCCGACGGCGTCACTGTGGAGGACTGTCAGCACGTCAGTCACGACCTCAGCGCCGTGCTGGATGTCGACGGCGACGGCATGGGCGTGCCCGACGACGAATACACGCTGGAGGTGTCGTCGCCGGGGTTGGATCGGCCGCTGCGGGGCGAGGCGGATTATCACCGGTTCGCGGGGCGTCTGGCGAAGATCGTGACGCGCGAGCCGATCGAGAAGCAGTCGGCGTTTGCCGGCCGGATCAGGGGCATCGAGAACGGCGAGGTCCTGCTCGAGGAAGGGCGGCGCACGCATCGCGTGCCGCTGTCCCTGGTCAAGCGGGCGAATCTCGAAGTCGAGTTTTAGGGATCAGCGGGGCCGCAAGGTTGGAGGGGTGGAAGGTTGTCGACGCAGCAGCAGACTAATCAGCTACAGACGATCATCGAAGCCGTCGCGCGCGACAAGGGCATCGAGCCGGAAGTGATCATCACGGCGATCGAAGACGCCGTGCTGGCCGCGTCGCGCCGCGTCTTCAAGACGGAAGAGAACCTGCGCACGAAGTTCAACCCGGAAACGGGCCAGGTCGAGCTCTACGCGGTCAAGACGATCGTCGCCGAGGTCACCAACGCCGCCGTCGAAATCGGCCTCGCCGAGGCGCAGGAGCTGTACGGCGAGGAAGCGGAAGTCGACATGGAGATCGAGTTCCCCAAGCCGACCGACGCCCTCGGCCGCATCGCCGCGCAGACCGCCAAGCAGGTGATCTTCCAGAAGGTCCGCGAAGCCGAGCGCGAGAACGTGCACAACGAGTTCAGCCAGCGCGTGGGCGAAGTCGTCAACGGCACCGTCAAGCGCTTCGAGCAGGGGGACATCGTGATGGAGATCGGCCGCACCGAGGCGGTCCTCCCCCGCAAGGAACAGTCGCGCGCTGAGAACTACTCCATCGCCGACCGCGTGCGCGCGGTCATTAAGATGGTCAACAAGAACGCGAAGGGCCCGCAGGTCGTGCTCTCGCGCACCGACCCGTCGCTGCTCATCAAGCTGTTCGAGCAGGAAGTGCCGGAAATTTACGACGGCACCGTGATGATCCGCGGCGCCGTGCGTGAAGCGGGCGACCGCGCCAAGGTCGCCGTCTACTCGCGCGACCGCGACGTGGACCCGGTCGGCGCGTGCGTCGGCATGAAGGGCACGCGCGTGCAGGCCATCATCCGCGAGCTGCGCGGCGAAAAGATCGACATCGTCGAGTACTCCGACGATCCCGTGCAGTTCGTCATGAACGCGATCAGCCCCGCCCGCGTGCAGCGCGTGACGATCGTCGACGACGGCGAGCGCGTGATGGAAGTCGTGGTCGAAGACAAGCAGCTGTCGCTCGCGATCGGCAAGAAGGGCCAGAACGTACGGCTCGCCGCGAAGCTGACGGGCTGGAAGATCGACATCAAGAGCGAAGAGGAAAAGCGCAAGGAAGTCGAAGCGCACTTCGCCGAGCTCGATTTCGGCGGATCGCGGTGGCTCAACCTCCCCGGCGTCGCCGACGAGGCGGTCGAGGCGCTGCGCGCGGCCGGCTTCGAATCGAACGAGCGCATTCTCGCGGCTGACGCGGCCGGACTG